>NZ_LRIC01000051.1:0-235664 GCF_001758725.1 Janthinobacterium sp. HH106
CGCCGATGATAGTGCTGCAACCAGTGTGAAAGTAGGTTATCGTCAGGCTTGTTATTCGAAAAAACCCCTTCCGGTGATCCGGTTGGGGTTTTTTTACGTCTGGCGCTTGGATACGCCGCTGGTGCTGTCGGCTTACGCTGCGCTAAGCCGACCTACGCCGGCCTACGCCTGATCCGACCTACCCCGGCCAACACCGGCCGACATCGACCAAACCGGGTAGGTCGGGTAGGTCGGATTAGCGCGCAGCGCGTAATCCGACAACATTGTTGGTATGGTGGGATCAGCTACCGCGATAGGTCGAGTATGACCACGGCGATACCACCAGCGGCACGTGGTAGTTCTCATCCGTATGCGCAATGCCGAAGGACAGGGTCACCAGATCGATGAAGCGGGGCGAGGGCAATTCCACGCCTTGGGCGGCGAAGTAGTCCCCTGCGTTGAACACCAGCTCATACTGGCCCGCCTTCATGCTGTCGCCTTCCAGCAAGGGCGAGCTGCAACGGCCGTCGCTATTGGTCATATCCATCTTCAACAACACTTTGCCTTCCGGCGCGACTGAAAACAGGGCCACCTTGACGCCGGCTCCCGGCCTGCCGTGGGCGATATCGAGTACATGCGTGCTGAGTTTTCCCATTTGCTATCCTGTATATAGGGTGAGTGAATGTGCTTATCTTGCAAATCATATACCTGCATCAGCGGCTGGCTATATGATTGGGCATATAACCAACATTGTCTCCTATAGGCGAGCCACCGCATGAGCACTTATGAAAATTATCCGCGCGATTTGATCGGCTATGGCCGCACGCCACCTCACCCTCAATGGCCGGGAAAAGCCCGCATCGCCCTGCAATTCGTCCTCAATTACGAGGAAGGGGCGGAAAACAGCGTGCTGCATGGCGATGCCGCCTCGGAAACGTTTTTGTCGGAAATGATCGGAGCGGCGGCTTTTCCTGCGCGCCACCTGAGCATGGAGTCGATTTATGAATACGGTTCGCGCGCCGGATTATGGCGCTTGCTGCGCATGTTCGAGGAGCGGCGCCTGCCGTTGACCGTGTTTGGCGTCTCGATGGCCCTGAAGCGCAATCCCGAGGCGGTGGCCGCCTTCCAGGAACTGGGCCATGAAATCGCCTGTCACGGCTTGCGCTGGATTTCCTATCAAAACTTGGATGAAGCGACGGAGCGCGCACACATGCGCGAGGCCGTGCAGATCATCCGCGAATTGACGGGCTCTGCCCCGCAAGGTTGGTACACGGGGCGCGACTCTCCAAATACGCGCAAACTGGTGGTCGAGCATGGCGGCTTCCGCTACGACGCCGATTATTACGGCGATGACTTGCCATTCTGGGAAAAAGTGGCGTACACGGATGCGGCCGGCATGCCGGCCATGCAGCCCCAGCTGATCGTACCTTATACCCTGGACACGAACGACATGCGCTTTGCCGCCATGCAAGGTTTTAATTCGGGCACACAGTTTTTTGATTACCTGAAGGATGCCTTCGACGTGCTGTACGCGGAAGGCGATCCGAACGGTCTGAATCAGCCGAAGATGCTGTCCATCGGCCTGCATTGCCGCCTGGTGGGGCGGCCGGGACGGGCCGCTGCGCTGGCGCGCTTCCTCGACTATGTGCAGTGCCATGAGCAAGTGTGGATCACGCGCCGCATCGATATTGCCGAACACTGGCATGCGACGCATCCCTGCATTGTCTGAGAGTGTCTGATAAGTATTGATATTGGATGATAAGTAAAATCAGTCTTTGCATATAGTTGTCCCATATGCCGGTGTTAATCTCCTACACTGGGACTATACCGAGGCCAGCATGTCAGAACCGATCCGCTTTTACTACCGTGGTGCCGTACAGGAAGTACGCAACGCCGCCCCTACGCAGACTGTGTTGCAGCACCTGCGCGAGGATTTGCATTGCATGGGTACCAAGGAAGGCTGCGCCGAGGGCGATTGCGGCGCTTGCACCGTCGTCATCGGCAGCCTGGTTGACGGCCAGGTCGAGATGAAGGCCGTCAACGCCTGCATTCAGCTGACGCCGACGCTCGATGGCAAAGCCCTGTTTTCCGTGGAAGACTTGCAGCAGCCCGACGGCGCCCTGCATCCGGTGCAGCAGGCGATGGTCGAGTGCCATGGTTCGCAATGCGGTTTTTGCACGCCCGGCTTTGTCATGTCGCTGTGGGGCATGTATCTGCAGAAAAACGGCGCCACGCCCACGCGCTGCGAAATCGACGATACGCTGTCGGGCAATCTGTGCCGCTGCACCGGTTACCGGCCCATCATCGACGCGGCCAGGCGCATGGGTGAATTGCCGCATGTCACGTTTGATCGGGATGCCCTGGCGCAGCAATTGCAAGCGCTGCAGCGCGCTAGCGTGAGCACGTATGAACATGGCGGCCAGCACTTCCATGCGCCGCGTACCATTGAGGAACTGGTGGCGCTGCGCGCGGAAAAGCCGCAGGCCTGCCTGCTGGCCGGCTCCACCGATATTGGCCTGTGGGTGACCAAGCAACTGCGCGACCTGGGCGACATCATTTATCTGGGCAACGTGGCTGCGCTGAAAACCATCGGCATTGTTGACGGCAAGCTGCACATCGGCGCTGGCGCCAGCCTGAACGATGCGTATGCGGCGCTGTGCCGGCATTATCCGGACGAATTGTCGGAACTGTGGCAGCGTTTTGCTTCCTTGCCGATCCGCAACGCGGGTACCCTGGGCGGCAATGTGGCGAATGGTTCGCCCATCGGCGACTCGATGCCGTGGCTGATTGCGCTGGGCAGCGATATCGTGCTGCGCGGTCCTGCCGGACAGCGGATCATGCCGCTTGAAAAGTTCTATTTGGGTTATCAGAAGAAAGACTTGCAGCCCGGCGAATTCGTCGAAGCCGTGCACGTGCCCTTGCCCCGTGCCGAGGTGCAGTTCCGCACGTATAAACTGGCGAAGCGCTTCGACCAGGATATCTCGGCCGTGTGCGCCGCGTTCGCGTTTGAACTCGATGGCGAGCGCATCGTCGATGCGCGCATCGCCTTTGGCGGCATGGCGGCCACGCCGCAGCGCGCCGCGCAAACGGAAGCGTTTTTGCGTGGACAGGCGTGGACGGAAGACAATTTGCTCATCGCCATGCGCTTGTTGGCCGACGATTACGCGCCCCTGTCCGACATGCGCGCGTCGAACACCTACCGCATGACGACGGCGCAGAACCTGTTGCGCCGCTTCTGGCTGGAAACCCGTCCCGGTGCGCCTTTGCCCCCGACGTCCCTTAACGCCTACGCTTGCCGCGCCTGAAAGGACCAGCATGAACCATCCTGCCACGCCCGAACTGCAAGCGGCCGCCTGGAGCGCCGTGGGCAAGCCCAGCCCCCATGAATCGGCGCAACTGCATGTGCTGGGGCAAGCCACCTACACGGACGATATCGCCGAATTGCAAGGCACCTTGCACGCGGCGCTGGGCCTGTCGCAAAAGCCGCATGCGCGCATCACGGCCATGGATTTATCGGCCGTGCGCGCCGCTGCCGGTGTTGTCGCAGTCTACACGGCGCAGGACATTCCCGGCACCAATGATTGCGGCCCCATCATCCACGACGATCCCATCCTGGCTGCTGATCTGGTGCAATACGTGGGCCAGCCCATCTTCATCGTGGTGGCCGATACGCACGACCATGCGCGCCGCGCCGCGCGCCTGGCGCAAGTGAGCTATGACGAATTGCCCGCCATCATGACGCCGCAGGCGGCCAAGGCGGCGCAATCGTATGTGCTGCCGCCCATGCAGCTGACGCGCGGTAATTACCAGGCCGCGTTCGAGAAGGCGCCGCATGTGGTCAAGGGCCAGCTGTATGTGGGCGGCCAGGAACAGTTTTATCTGGAAGGACAGATTTCCTACGCCATTCCGAAGGAAGCGCAGGGCATGCTGGTGCTGTGTTCGACCCAGCATCCGAGCGAGATGCAGCACGTGGTGGCGCATGCGCTGGGCGTGCATTCGCACAACATTACGGTCGAATGCCGGCGCATGGGCGGCGGTTTCGGCGGCAAGGAATCGCAGTCGGCCCTGTGGGCGGCGGCCGCATCGATTGCGGCAGCCAAACTGAAGCGCCCCGTGAAACTGCGCGCCGACCGCGACGACGATATGCTGGTGACGGGCAAGCGCCACTGTTTTTACTATGAATACGAAGTCGGCTACGACGACGACGGTAAAATTCTGGCTGCCAAGGTCGACATGACCACGCGTGCCGGCTATTCGGCGGACTTGTCCGGCCCCGTCGCCACGCGCGCCGTCTGCCACTTCGACAACACCTATTATTTGTCCGACGTGGATATCCGCGCCGCCTGCGGCAAGACGAATACCCAGTCGAACACGGCTTTTCGGGGCTTCGGCGGGCCGCAGGGCGCCATTGCCATCGAGTATGTGATCGATGAAATCGCCCGCCATTTGCAACGCGATGCGCTCGATATCCGCCTGCTCAATTTCTATGGCCGCAACGATGCGGAAGGGCGCAACGTCACGCCGTACGGGCAAAAAATCGTCGACAATGTCATCCATGAGCTCGTCGCGGAACTGGAAGAGAGCAGCGACTACCGCGCGCGCCGCCGCGCCATCGATGCGTTCAACGAAGCCAGCCCTGTCTTGAAGAAGGGCCTGGCATTCACGCCCTTGAAATTCGGCATCGCCTTCAACGTCACGCACCTGAACCAGGCCGGCGCCCTCGTGCACGTGTACGTGGATGGCTCCGTGCTGGTCAATCATGGCGGCACGGAAATGGGGCAGGGCATCAATACCAAGGTGATGCAGGTGGTGGCGCACGAGCTGGGACTGGACCTCGAATGCGTGCGGGCCACGGCCACCGACACCAGCAAGGTGGCGAACACGTCGGCCACGGCGGCATCCACCGGCGCCGACCTGAATGGCAAGGCGGCGCAGGATGCGGCGCGCCAGATCCGCGAACGTCTGGCCGATTACGCGGTCAAACTGTACGGTGGCGACGCTGGCACTGTGCGCTTCTTCGACAACCATATCCACGTCCATGGTCACGTCGTGCCGTTTGCCGAGCTGGTGCAGAAGGCGTATCTGGCGAGAGTGCAATTGTGGTCCGATGGTTTTTATGCCACGCCCGGGCTGTCGTGGGATGCGAAAACGATGACGGGCCATCCGTTCTCCTACTATGCCTATGGCGCGGCCGTGGCCGAAGTGGTGGTCGATACCCTGACGGGCGAGTGGAAACTGCTGCGCGCCGATGCCTTGTACGATGCGGGCCAGTCGCTCAATCCCGCGATAGATCTGGGGCAAGTGGAAGGCGCGTTTATCCAGGGCATGGGCTGGCTGACGACGGAGCAGTTGTGGTGGAATGCGGCAGGCAAGCTGATGACGCACGCGCCATCGACCTATAAAATTCCCGGCATTTCCGATTGCCCGGAAGATTTCCGTGTGAAACTGTTCCAGAACCGCAATGTGGAAGACAGTATCCACCGTTCCAAGGCCGTGGGTGAGCCGCCGCTGCTGTTGCCGTTTTCCGTGTTCTTCGCCATCCGCGACGCCATTTCCAGCGTGGGCCATCACGCCGTGCAGCCGCCGCTGAATGCACCGGCCACCAGCGAGGAAATCCTCAAGGCGGTCATGGCCGTCCAAGCGGCGCATGTCGGCGCCTAGGAGCAGACGATGAGCGACTGGCTGACAGTGATGGACAACGACACGCAGGCATCCGTGCTGGTGACGGTGGCCCTGGTCGAAGGTTCCGGGCCGCGCGAGGCGGGCGCGAAGATGCGCGTCACCCTCGATGGCCAGGTCGACACCATCGGCGGCGGTCACCTGGAATTGCGTGCCGTCGAAATCGCCAAGACCATGCTGGCGACAGGAGACACGCATGCGCGGCTCGAGCGTTTTGCGCTGGGCCCCAGCCTGGGCCAATGCTGCGGCGGCGTCGTCCACCTGGCATTTGAATATGTCGATGCCGGCCTGATAGAATTGCTGGCTGCTTTGCGCGAACGCCGCCAGCAGGATAGTTGGCGCCTGACGGCGGTCGATGGCGAACCCGCCTCTGCGCTGTTCGATGCTGACGGTCGCTTGATCGCCGGCACGCCAGGCCAGGCGCCCGATACGTTTTCACGCGAGCGCGCAACCCATGTCGCGCAGGGGAGTGAAGGGCGGCGCTGGCTGGTCGATCGCTGCTTGGCGCCGCGCGCCCATCTGACCCTGTTCGGCGCCGGCCACGTGGGCGCGGCCATCGTGCGCGCGCTGGCCCACTTGCCCTGCAATGTCACCTGGGTCGATGAACGCGAAGACATGTTTTCCGCAGCGTTGCCTGCGGGGTTGCCCGATAATGTGCGCATCGCCGCCACCGACACGCCCGAGGAATTCGTTGCCATGGCGCCGCCTGGCGGCAGTTTTCTCGTCATGACGCATAGTCATGCGCTCGATCAACGCTTGACGCAAGCCATCATGGAGCGCGAGGATGCGGGCTGGTTCGGGCTGATCGGTTCGCACACCAAGCGCAAGCAGTTCGAGCACCGGCTGCAGGCGCGCGGCGTGCCGGACGAGCGCATTGCGGCCATGGTGTGTCCGATCGGCATGCCCGGCATCCGCAACAAGGCGCCGGCCGTGATCGCCGCCTCCGTTGCCTGTCAATTACTGATGGTGTGGGAGGAAGCGGCCGCGGCCGCCTTGGCCGCACCGCTGCGGCTGGCTTCTGCCGGCGCGCCACCGCGCCGCCGGACACGCGCCGCCATTCATCCGTTATAGAAAGAAGTCATGCCGATTGTTCCTGCCACATTGCAAGCCTACCGAGCCAGCTTGCTGCACTTCCACGCCGATCCCGCTTTTAATGAGGATGCGCACGCCTGGCATGCGGATGGCTTGCTGATCGTGGCCGACGGCAAGATCGTCGCGGCCGGCGATTACGCGCAGCTGCAAGCCACTTTGCCGCCTGGCACCGAGATCGTCGATTACCGGGACAAGCTGATCGTGCCGGGTTTCATTGATACCCATCTGCATTTCCCGCAGACGGAAATGATCGCCTCGCCCGCGCCCGGTTTGCTGCCATGGCTGGAAACGTACACCTTCCCTACCGAGCGCGCGTTTGAGAATCCCGAGCATGGGCGCGATGTCGCCGAGTTCTTTCTCGATGAACTGCTGCGCTGCGGCACCACGACGGCCATGGTGTATGGCAGCGTGCATCCGCAATCGGTCGATGCCTTCTTTGGCGCCAGCGAGGCACGCGGCTTGCGCATGGTGGCGGGCAAGGTCATGATGGACCGCAACTGCCCCGAGTTCCTGCGCGACACGGCCGAGTCCGGCGCACGTGAAAGCGAGGAGTTGATACGCCGCTGGCACAAGCACGGCCGCTCGCTGTATGCGATCACGCCCCGCTTCGTGCCGACATCGACAAATGAACAGATGCACCTGGCGGGCGAGCTGGCGCGCGCCTATCCGGATACCTATCTGCAAACCCACGTGTCGGAAAACGAGGATGAATGCCGCTGGGTGCGTGAACTGCATCCGCAGGCGCGCAGCTACCTCGATGTGTATGACCACTACGGCATGCTGCGCCCGCGCGCCATGTTCGGCCACTGCATCTGGCTCGATGAGCGCGACCGCGCGCGCATGGCTGAAACGTCCTCGGCGGCCGCCATTTGTCCTACATCCAACCTGTTCCTCGGTAGCGGCCTGTTCGATTTCGAGCGGGCCGACGCGGCGCGCGTGCTGCTGTCGCTGGCGACGGACGTGGGCGGCGGCACCTCGTTCTCGATGTTGCAAACCATGAACGAAGCCTATAAAGTAGCACGCTTGAAAGGCAGCTACCTGCCTGCCTTGCGCATGTTTTACCTGGCGACCCTGGGCGCCGCGCGCGCCATGCAGCTGGAAGGCACCCTGGGCAATTTCACGGCAGGCACGGAAGCGGACTTCATCGTGCTCGACAAGCAAGCGACGCCGCTGCTCGAGCGCCGCACGGCTGGCTGTCAAAGCCTGGAGGAATTGCTGTTTGCCTTCGCGCTGCTGGGCGACGACCGCGCCGTGGCCGCCACTTATTCAGGCGGGCAATGCGTGCATGTGCGGGGGCAGGGCTGACCTACCCGTTGTTCAACACGAATTATCCTGAGCGAGAACGCGAATGCACAAGAAACTCACTGGCCTGGCGCTTGGCGCCGCGCTGGCATTGACCGGAACGGCGCAAGCCGCCAAGGCCGTGGCCACTCCGTCTTCCAACGAAGCGGCCACGGCGCGCCATTTTGCCGCCCTGGTGTCCGGTGCACAGCCGAAGACAGCCGAGTTGAGCCTGTTCTTTTCCATGATGCCCAAGGGCGGTGATTTGCATCACCATTACTCGGGCGCCATTTATGCCGAGCAATTTCTCGACTGGGTCGACAAGGAAAACTATTGCGTCAACAAGACGACCTACCGCATCGAAAGCAACAAGGACGTCGTGGCGGCCGAGCGCGCCAAGCCGGCCGCACAGCGCAGCTGCCTGTCGTCCACGGAAGTGTTTGCCGATGCGGGCCTGTATGCGGAATTGCTGCAGCGCTGGTCGACCAAGGATTTCTATAACCACGGCGCCGTCCAGACGCCGCCGGACCGTACCTTTTTTGACACCTTCGGCTACTTCGGTCCCGTGGCATCGACGAATACGGCCGATGGCCTGAAAACGCTGAAGCAGCGTGCCATCGCGGAAAACCTCAGCTACATCGAGACGATTTTCGAGCTGTCGCCCTTCGTGCAAAACGCGCAGTTCGACCAGCAAGTGCTGGCGCCGGGCTTGCCGCCGGCCGCGTTGCAAGCGCTGCTGGCCAAGTGGACCGCCAGCCTGGACCAGGACGCCAGCTTCCAGAAAAGCATCACCGCCTATAACGACAATGTGAACGCCAGCAGCGCCGGCATCGACGATGCGCACTTCACCATGCGCTACCAGGCGTATGTGCTGCGTTTCCTGTCGCCATCGCAAGTGTTCTCGTCCATGGTGGCCGCGTTCAAGGCGGCCAGCCTCAATCCGCTGCTGGTGGGCGTGAACATCGTGGGCCAGGAAAGCGTGAACGTGTCCATGCGCGATTACAGCTTGCACATGGAAATGTTCAAGTTCCTCAAGACAAAATATCCGAACGTCAAGATCGCCCTGCACGCGGGCGAGCTGGCGCTGGGCATGGTGCCGCCGGAAGGCATGGCTTTCCATATCGCCGAAGCCGTCGATGTGGCGGGCGCCGACCGTATCGGCCACGGCATGGATATCGCCTACGAGCACAATGCGCTGGCGACCATGCAAAAGATGCGCGAGCGGGGTATCCCTGTAGAAGTGAACCTGACCAGCAACGATTACATCCTTGGCATCAAGGGCCAGGCGCATCCGGTCACCCTGTACCGCAAGTATGGCGTGCCCTTCGTGATCTCGACGGACGACGCGGGCGTGTCGCGCAATACCTTGTCGAATGAATACGTGCTGTTTGCCAGCCAGTACAAGACCGATTATGCGGAAATCAAAAAGTTGTCGTATAACAGCTTGCGCTATTCCTTCCTGGCGGAAGCGGACAAGCAGCGTTTGCTGAAAGCGCTCGATGCCCGTTTCACCCGGTTTGAAGCGCAAATTGCGGCGGCCGACAAGGCAGGCAAGAGCGGCAAACCGTAAGTTACGCGACGTTCCCAACTGATACTCTCAGGGCGGCCGGATCTTCCGGCCGTTTTCCATTTCTCCCCTCCCTTTCTTGCAATGTGTTTTTGTTAATGTTGTGGCGGCCATGCGACACAATTAACAGCAGATACACGACTTTATCCAATTTCCTGGATGAATCAATTTCAAGTACATATTGCTCATTTATAATCTCGCGCCATAAGCCCGAACGCTGTCAGCACGATATCAATCCAGCTAGTTACCCCATGCTATTTATATTTTAAATATATAAATATGTAAAAAAAATCGTATTTGTCATCCATTTTTTGATGATGCATAGTGAGATGAAGATGATATTAAAAAGTCACAATTCATCTGGGCGATATCGTAAGAAGATGGGTATTTGCAGTAAATAAAGGTGAGATGCAGAGTGAAACAAACAGTCGCGCAGCTAAATGACGACATTCTTCTGCATTTTGCCGCCGTGTCACAGTCTTGAAATATTTAACAATTACACTCGCGGCTTGCCATGTTGGCCGGCTAAGCATGTGGGATGAATGACACAGGTGCTAGCGCCCTGGGTCATACGCATCGGTAGCAGTTTTTTCCACCGTTATTGTTTGGATATAAATAGTTGTGATGTGTGGAGCGGCGTTTTGTGATGGTCTTGTCAGGACCGCAGCCAGTCCCGTCGGCGTAACAGTTGCAGCATCGTAAAGAGGAGATCTTGTGTTTGTGTTGCTGTGCGGCGCAGCCGGACGGTGGGCAATCCAGGATGTTCAAAAATAATAGTCTTTTCTGGGGTTAAAGATGATCAATCACAAGCGACTTCGGCTAACGCAAATCGCGTTCAGCCTGTCTATTGCACTGGCGGCGGCACCATCGTTCGCACAGAACACTACGTCTTCCATCGGCGGCCGTATCTCGGCCACCGACGGCAAGCCGGCAGCTGGTGCCACCGTTACCATCGTGCATACCGAATCGGGTTCCGTCAGCAATGTGACGACCGATGCGGAAGGCCGCTACGTCGCCCGCGGCTTGCGCGCCGGCGGTCCATACACCATCACCATCACCAAGAATGGTGAAGTGGAAAAACGCGAAGGCGTGTACGTGCAGCTGGCGGAAACGGCCAATGTGGACGCCACCCTGGGCGCCCAGATGCAAACCGTGAACGTCACGGGCACGGGCGCACGCGCACAGATTTTTAACCGCAGCAACATGGGTGCGGGCACCAACATCGGCCCAACGGAACTGGCAACCCAGGCATCGATTTCGCGCAGCCTGCAAGACTATGCACGTGCCGACCCGCGCCTGTCGCAAACCGATAAAGAGCGCGGTGAAATTTCCGTTGCCGGCCAAAACTCGCGCTACAACTCGATGACCATCGATGGCGTGGCCGTGAACGATACTTTCGGCCTGGAAGCCAGCGGCACCGCCACCGGCAAGCAGCCGATTTCCGTTGAAGCGATTCAGTCGGTGCAAGTGAACGTCGCGAACTATGACGTGACGCAAAAAGGTTACACGGGCGCCAACATCAATGCCGTCACCAAGTCGGGTACCAACAAGGTCAAGGGCAGCGTCTACTACGTCTTCCGCAATGACAAGATGTCGGGCGAGCGCTACAACGACACGACCGGTGAATACTACGATGCGCCAAAATCGAAGGACACCACCAAAGGCATTACCTTGGGCGGTCCGCTGATCGAAGATAAATTGTTCCTGTTTGCGAACTATGAAAAATCGAGCAGCAGCCGTAGTTCCCCAACGTTTGGCCCGATTGGCAGTCCACTGACGAACGTTCTCATTCCTCAGGCTGCTATCGACAGCGCCATCGCCATCGCCAAGGATAAATACGGTATTCCTATCGGTACCTCCGAGGTTCCAGGCGGTACGGAATTTACCGCAACGGAAAAATTGTTGAAGCTGGACTGGAACTTGACGGATACGCAACGCATGATGTTGCGTTATTCGAAAACTGAGCAGGCCGAGCCGATGTTCCCTGGTTTCAGCAAGACAGGTCTGTCGCTGAGTTCTTACTGGTATGCCCAGGAAAAGAGCTTGGAAACGATCGTTGCGCAGTGGACTTCCGAGTGGACGCCAACCTTTTCCACCGAAGTAAAACTGTCGACGCGTAAATATGACAGCGTACCGAAGAACAATGCCTATCTGCCTTCGATTGGCCTGCAATTCAGCGGTCCCGGACCGGATGGCAAGGCTGCCGACAGCCGTTACCTGAACTTCGGCACTGAAACAAGCCGTCAAAAGAATGTCTTGAATAACAAGACGCTTGACGCTTACCTTGGCGCCAGCTGGGCGCTCGGCGACCATGACGTCAAGTTCGGTACTGATTTCAGTAAAACCGAGGTCTATAACGCCTTCTTGCAAAACGTCAATGGTAACTATACCTTTGGCTGTATTACTACCCTCGCGCTGGATTGCACCAAGGCGACAACGGCCCAGTGGCAAGCGGCGATGCTGGAAAACTTCCGCAACGGTCGTCCAAGCTCGTACACCCTGCAGGCACCAGTTGCCGGCGGCTCACTCGACGATGCGATCGCCCGCTTTACCCTGAAAAATATCGGTCTGTTCGTACAGGATAGCTGGAACGTCAACAAGCAACTGACCCTGATGGCAGGCTTGCGCGTCGACGGCACGCGCATCGGTGAAAAACCTATCCGCAATGCAATCGCTGCCCAGCCGGTTGGCCCCGTTGTTGCTGGTCGTCAAACCGGTGGTTTCGGCATCGACAATACGCACACCATTGATGGCGAAAACCTGTACCAGCCGCGTTTTGGTTTCAACTATAAGCTGGATTCGGCGCGCCCGACACAAATTCGTGGCGGCATGGGCTTGTTTCAAGGAGCTGCCATGGCTGTCTGGCTGGGCAATCCCTACCAGAATACCGGCGTAGCGTTGCGTAACTTCAATTGCAGCTCCACGGGCAAAGCTTGCCCAACGAACGACGGGTTCTTCAGTATTGATCCACTGCGCCAGCCGACCAATGTAGGTGACACGGTTCCTGCGATGAAGGTTGACGTTCTTAGTCCTGATCTGGCTCAGCCATCGGTCTGGAAGGCCAACCTGGCATTCGAGCATGAACTGCCATGGATGGGACTGGTATTTGGCGCTGAATACCTGCGCACTCGTACCAAAGATGCGATCTACTACCAAGAGCTGAACCTTGGCGCACCGACCAAAACCGGTAGCGATGGCCGTGCGCTGTACTGGGGCGAAAATGCTTACAAGGTCGATTGCTGGGATACTGTCAAAGGTATCTTGAATGGCAAGACTGGCTGCCGTGCCGATACCAAGGCGGGCAATAATGCCGCATTTGGCCAGGTACTGATGGCAACCAAGACCGATAAAGGCGAAGGTAATGTGCTGACCTTGTCGGTGCGTAGCCCGATGCGCAATGGCTTGTCGTGGGGAACTTCGTACACGTACACGGATGCTACTGAAGTGTCACCATTGAGCTCATCGACCTCCAGCTCGAACTGGGGTGGCCGTGCATCGTTTAACCCGAACGAAAACGTCGCGTCAAACTCGAACTATATGGTGAAAGACCGCTTTACCGCCAACGTCAGCTGGCAGAAGCGCTTCTTTGGCGAGTACAAGACCAGTTTCGGCCTGTTCTATGAAGGTCGTAGCGGTAAGCCATATAGCTGGACCTTCAATAATGACTTGAACGGCGACGGCCTGGCAGGCAATGACCTGATGTACATTCCAAAGGCACCAGGCTCGGGCGAAGTTGCGTTCTACGGCAAAACTGCAGCTGAGAGCGCAGCCAATGAAGCGGCGTTCTGGGCAGTTGTGAACAGCAATGGCGATCTGCGCAAGTCCGCTGGCAAAGTCATGAACCGCAACAAGAGCTTTGCGCCATGGACCAATAGCATCGACATGCGCTTTAGCCAGGAAGTTCCAGGCATCTTCAAAGGCAACAAAGGCATCATTACCTTTGATATGTTGAACGTTGGCAACATGATCAACCGCAAGTGGGGCCGTATCAACGAAATCGCTTTCCAACCGCAAGGCGGGCAAGTGCGCAGCTTTGTCGACTTCGTCGGTATCGATGCCCAAGGTCGTTATATCTACAACACGCGTCCAACGGTAGAAGGCACGGAAACGCGTCAAGCCAAAGGCGAATCGCAATGGGCAATTCAGGCCACGGTCAAGTACGAGTTCTAATCTCGTAGCGGCCTCGTAGCTTGGCAAGTAAAAAACGGCTGGTGGCGACACCAGCCGTTTTTTTTATAGACAAGATCGTTTAACCTTTCTCTTTTTACATATTGATCCCATGGCTCACTTCCTACGCACTCGGGTCGCCACTGCGGCCCTGATTCTGACCCTGTCTGGCTGCAGCCATTTCGCTGTCGCACCACAGGCTGCACGCAGCGGCCCGATTGAAGTGAACCTGGTCGCCCTGAACGACTTCCACGGCAACCTCGACCGCAGCAAATTCACCTACACGAGCGCTGCCGATGCCGGGAGCCAGACGGTGCAGGCGGGCGGCATCGATACCTTATCCGGCGCATTGACAGCGTGGCGCCGCGAAGATGCGCAGCTGATTTTTGTCGGCAATGGCGACCTGATCGGCGCCAGCCCCGCCATGTCGGCGCTGTGGGCGGACGAACCGAGCATCGTCGCCATGAACATGCTGGGCATGAAAGCCAGCTCCGTCGGCAACCATGAATTTGACCAGGGCAAGGCGGAATTGCTGCGCCAGCAGCGCGGCGGTTGCGGGTCATCGCGCGCCGACAAGGCCTGCAAGTTCACGCCCGACTTCAAGGGCGCCAGCTATACCTATATGGCGGCCAATGTCATTGACACGCAGACGGGCAAGTCCCTGCTGCCCGCCTACCGCATCGAAGAGGCGCATGGCGTCAAGGTGGGCCTGATCGGCGCCGTGCTGAAAGATACGCCGTCCGTGGTGACGGCCGCCGGCATTGCCGGCCTGCAGTTCGGCGATGAAGCGGACGCCATCAACGCCACCTTGCCGCAGTTGCGCGCGCAGGGCGTGGGCGTGTTCGTCGTGCTGCTGCACCAGGGCGGCGAGACGAAGGAAGCCGTCGACCAGCCCGACTGCAGCCACCTGAAGGGCGAAGTGGTCGACGTGGTCAAGCGCCTCGACCCGGCCATCCAGCTGGTCATCAGCGGCCATTCGCACCAGGGCTATCTGTGCCGCGTCGATGGCCGGCTGGTGACGCAGGCACAGATGGGCGGGCACATGTTGACGCGCATCAAGCTTAAGGTCGATCCCGTCAAGAATGCCGTTGTTGATGCCAGCGCGCAAAACGTCGTCATGTTGCCAGGCATGTATGAGCCGGACCCTGCCGTGGCAGCCTACCTGGAATCGGTCAAGCAGCGCAGCGCAGCCGAATTGTCGCGCCCCGTGGCCGCCATCGCCGTGCCCAGCGTGGGCCGCAGCACCAAGGGCGGCGGCGCTTCCGCGCTGGGCGACCTGGTGGCCGACAGCACCCTGTTCGGCGCACGCGCTGCCGGTGCACAAATCGGCTTGATGAACAATGGCGGCATCCGCAAGGACCTGGAAGCGGGTGCCGGCCTGATGACGAATGTGGGTCAGAACCAGGCAGTTGTCCCGTTCGGCAATACCCTGATCGTCGTCAGTCTGTCCGGCGCGCAAATCCGTACCTTGCTCGAGCAGCAATGGCCGGGCGCCGAAGCGGAGGAGAACAATCTGCTGCAAGTGTCCGAAGGTTTTACTTATCGCTGGGACAGCACGCGGCCCCAGGGCCAGCGCGTGCTGCCGGGCAGCATCATGCTCAATGGCATTCCTCTGGAAGACAATCAACAATACCGTGTCGCCGCCAACAGTTTCCTCGCTGGCGGCGGCGACCGCTTCACCGTGCTGGCGGCCGGCACGCGCCGGCTCGACACGGGCGTGCGCGACATCGACGCCTTCAGCGATTACCTGATCGCCCGCGCGCGCGCCGGCAAACCGGCCGGCAGTGCCACGGCGGCGGGCCGCATCGTGCGCGTCAAATAATCTACAAGGAATAACCATGCGTCATTTATCTGTTTCCCTGCTCGTCACTACCCTGTTCGCGGGCACGGCCCACGCCGATTTCACGATACCCGGCTTTGAGCTGGTGCACACCTCGCCCGTGGAAACGAGCTTGACCAATCCCGACCTGCGCGAACCCGTCGCCGTGTGGCGCGAGCTGTTCGATTCGGCCAAGAAAGAGATCGTCATCGCCCAGTTCTATGCCGTCAGCAAACCGGGCACGGCCTTTGAAAAGGTGCTGGCCAGTTTGACGGCCGCCGGCCAGCGCGGCGTGAAGATCCGCTTCCTGCTGGACCAGAAGGGCGTGGGCCTGTCGGAAGCGGCGACCATCGCCCGCATCAAGGCGATTCCCAACCTGGACTTGCGCCTCATCGATTTCAATAAAATCACGGGCAACGGCATCGTGCACGCGAAATACCTGGCCGTCGATGGTGAAGTCGCGTACATCGGCAGCCAGAACTTCGACTGGCGCTCGTTCGAGCACATCCATGAAACGGGCTTGAAGATCACGGAACCCGCCATGGTGGGCCAGGTGCAGGCGATTTTTGAACAGGATTGGCAAGCCCAGGCGCTGACGTCGCAAGGCAGCCGCGCCACGGTGCTCAACAGCAAGGTCGTGCCGGCCAATTACGCGCAAAACGCTTTCCTGCTGGCCAGCCCGAACGCCTACAACCCGGCCGGCGTGGGCGACTCGGAAACGGGCTTGCCCGCCCTGCTGGCGGAAGCGAAAAACGAAGTGCGCATCCAGTTGCTCGACTATGCGCCGCTGTCGTATGGCCCGAACCGCACGCGGCCGTACTACGCCGTGATCGACAACGCCGTGCGCGCCGCCGCCCAGCGTGGCGTCAAAATCAAGCTGATGGTGTCCGCCTGGAATACGGAAGCGCCGGCCATCGCCTACCTGAAAAGCCTGGCCCTGGTGCCGAACGTGGAAATCCGCATCGTGACGATTCCCACGGCCTCGACGGGTTTCATCCCGTTTGCGCGCGTGATCCACAGCAAGACCATGAGCATCGATGGCAAGCTGGCCTGGGTCGGCACGAGCAACTGGGCGGGCGGCTATTTCGATTTGTCGCGCAACCTGGAAGTGGTGCTGCGTAACGATGCCATGGCGCAGCGCATTGCCGCGCTGCATGAGCAGACGTGGAGCTCGGCGTATGCGCAACCGATCGACATCAACAAGCAGTATCCGAAGCCGGCCAAGGCCGCGCCGCAAGGCAAGGAATAATGGTGAACATGAAAAAATTACTCTGCGTGCTGGCGCTGGGTGCCGCTTTCGCTTCCGGCAATGTGCTGGCCTGGGGCAATGACGGCCACCGCGCCGTGGGTGCCATCGCCGATCAATTGCTCAAGGGCAGCGTGGCCCAGGCGCAGGTGGCCAGGTTGCTGTTGCCCGGCGAAAGCCTTGAAAAGATCGCCAACTGGCCCGACTGCGTGAAGGGCACGTATTGCGGCCCGCAATCGCCGGAGATGTTGAGCTATGTGGCGGCGAATCCCAAGCATGGCGAATATCACTACACGAACGTGCCTTTTCAACATGCGCATTACCACGACCATGGCGTGGGCACGGCCGATGACGATATCGTGCAGACGCTCAAGCGGGCGATCCTGGTGTTGCAGGGCAAGGCCGATGCGGCCAGCAATCCGCACGGTTTCAGCCAGCGCGAAGCGCTGATCCTGATCACGCACCTGGTGGGCGATATCCACCAGCCGCTACATGTAGGCAATGCATTTCTCGGCAAGGATGGCCAGTTCTTCGTGCCCGCCACGCAGGCGCAGATCGACGACGTCGCCATCTTCAATGCGCGCGGCGGCAACGACTTGCTGCTCGACGATGCGAAGATGACGGCCCTGTCGGACGCCGTGATTCCCGCGCCGCTGCCGGCGGAAGCGGGCGATACCAAGCCTGCCAGCAGCTATCCGAAGTCGCCCACCAGGCCCCTGCATTCCTACTGGGATACGACCGTCGTCGATTACGCCATGCGCCGCCTGAGCACGCGCACGCCGCAGCAGTTCGCCCGTACCGTGATCGCCAGCCAGCCACAAGTGAGCGCCAACAGCGGCGACCCCGCCACCTGGCCGTATCAGTGGGCCGATGCCGCGCTGGCGGCGTCCAAGATTGCTTTCACGGACGTGGCGGCGGGACCGGCCACGCAGCAGACCAGCCGCAAGGGCGATGTCTATAATGTGTGGAGCTTGACGGTGCCGGACAATTACCCGGTGCCCAGCTCGGCGCTGGCGAAGCAGCAGCTGACCGAGGCGGGCTATCGCCTCGCTGCCGTGCTGCAGGCGATTTGGCCGCAGTAAGGTGTCATCCGAAAGCGGCCTGCGGGCCGCTTTTTTCATGCCACGGTGATGCCGATGCCCATCTCGCGGAAGGGCGCGACCAGGGCGTCTTCCACGTCGCGGTGCACGATGATATCGTTGACCTGGCTCATGGGTGCGATTTGAAACGGCGAGGCCGTGTTGAACTTTTCCGACGAGGCAAGCACGACGGTGCGGTTTGACGCCTCGCTCAGTGCGCGTTTCACGCACGCTTCCTCGTAATCACCGGTGGTGATGCCCGCTTGCGGATGCAGACTGGATACACCCATGAAATACAGGTCGGCGCGGATGCGACCGATGGCTTCCACGGTGGCCGCGCCGACGCCCACGATCGAGTGTTTGTACAGGCGTCCGCCCAGCATCAGCACCTCGATGAAAGGGTGATGCACCAGCTCGACGGCAACCGAGGGGCTGTGCGTGACGACGGTGGCGCGCAAATCGCGCGGCAGCTGGCGCGCCAGCTGCACGGCGGTCGTGCCGCCATCGAGAAACACCACTTGCCCCGTTTGTATCATGGCGCCTGCCGCGCGTCCGATGGCGGGCTTGGCTTCGGGCGAAATCTGTTCGCGGGCCGCAAACGGCGCCAGCGCGGGCGAACTTGGCAGCAAGGGGAGGGCGCCGCCGTGCACGCGTTCCAATAGCCCTTCTTTCGCCAATTCGCGCAGGTCGCGCCGTATCGTGTCTTCCGACAAGCCCAGACTATCGCTGACGGCCTTGGCGACGATCTGCCCTTCGCGCTGGAGCATGTCCAGCAGGTATTGTTTGCGTTGATGTGTCAGCATGGTTTTTCTTGAGTGTTCTTGTATTTTCTTGATATTGCACGAGTTTGCATGATAAAGTCGGCGAAGGCAAGCACATGTAAACACAAGGAGACACTATGCGCGAAGAAAATAGCAAGCAGGAACGGGTCCGCATCCAGCAGGTGCAGACCCTGTCGCATGACTGGTATCTGCTGCAAAAGACCACGTTCGACTATCTGCGCCACGATGGCGAATGGCAGACGCAGACGCGGGAAACTTATGACCGTGGCGACGGAGCCACCATCCTGCTCTACAACAAGGCCAAACGCACGGTGATCCTGATCCGCCAGTTCCGCTTTCCTACCTACCGCGAAGGCCACGATGGTTTTCTCATCGAGTCGGCCGCCGGCTTGCTGGAAGAAGCCAGCGCCGAGCAGCGCATCCGCGCGGAGGTGGAAGAGGAAACCGGTTACCGGGTGGGGCAGGTGCACAAGGTGTTCCAAGCCTTCATGAGCCCCGGTTCCGTGACGGAACGCCTGCATTTCTTTGTCGCCGAATACGACCCCGCCAGCCGCATCGGCGACGGCGGCGGCCTGGCGCACGAGGGCGAAGACATCGAGGTGCTGGAGTTGCCGCTGGCGCAAGCGCTGCGGATGGTGGCGGACGGGCGCATCTGCGACGGCAAGACCATCATGCTGCTGCAGCATGCGCAGCTGCATTTGATGCCAGGCAAACAGGGGCAGCAGATTCTCGTAGCCGGCCCTTACCGTTCGGGCACGGGCGACGACCCGGCCCTGATGGCGGCGAATGTGGCAGCCATGGAAGCCGTCTGCCTGCCCCTGTATGAAAAGGGCCACATGCCCGTGCTCGGTGAATGGCTGGCCTTGCCCATGCTGGCGCTGGCCGGTTCCACCCGGGTGGGTGACGCCGTGTACGAGGAACTGTTCCACGCGCATGCGACGCGTTTATTGAGCCACTGCGATGCCGTGCTGCGTATCGGCGGTGCGTCTGGCGGAGCGGACCAGATGGTGGCCGTGGCGCAGGATCTCGGTTTACCCGTGTATTTCTCGCTGGACGAGATTACCCAGGCGTAAAAAAAGCGAAGCCCAAAGGCTTCGCTTTTTGTCATTTTAGGGAGCGCCTGAAAAATGCCCAGGGCTAGGCGTCTTGCCGAAGGCAGTACGAATGTACGACGAGGCAAGGCAACGACGCCATGGGTATTTTCTCAGGTGCTCTTAACGCGATTTTACAAAGGGGATGCCGATGGCCTTCGGCGCGATGGATTTCGCCATCAAGCCCGCCAGCACGATCACGGTGACGACGTACGGCACCATCTGGATCAGCGAGCCGGGGATGCGGCCCACGACGGGCAAGTCCACGCCTTCAATTTGAATCTGGATGGCGGCGAAGAAGCCGAACATCAGGCAGCCGAGGAAGGTGTAGACGGGGCGCCAGTTGCCGAACACCATGGCCGTCAGGGCCAGATAGCCGGCGCCGGCCGACATGTCGCGCAGGAAGAAGCCGCTTTGCACGATGGCCAGATACGCGCCCGAGAACGAGCACAGGATGCCCGCCACCAGCATGGCCAGGTAGCGCGTCGCTTCCACGCTCACGCCGGCCGAGTCGGCCGCATGCGGGTTTTCGCCGCAGGCGCGCAGGCGCAGGCCGAAGCGCGTGTGGTACAGCAGCCAGTGCACGAGCGGGATCAAGAGGAAGGCCACGTAGACGAGGATGGAATGGCCGCCGATCAGATGGGCATACACCCAGCCGATGAAGGGAATATGCTCCACGTACTGCGTGCCCGGCAAGACGACGTCGAACAGTCGCGCCGAACCGAGGTCGGGCGTGCGCCCGCCCTGCTGGAAGAAAAATTGTGCCAGCACGAAGGTCAGGCCGCTCATGGCGATGTTGATCGCCATGCCGGCCACCAGCTGGTTGCCCTTTTGCGTGATGCTGACGTACGCCTGCAGCAGGGCCAGGGCGACGCAGACGAGCATGCCTGCAGCCATGCCGTAATACGGGTTTTGCGTCGTGTAGGCGACGGCGGCGGAAGCGAAGGCGCTGGCCAGGATCTTGCCTTCCAGGCCGATGTCGATCATGCCGCTGCGTTCGGCGAACAGGCCGGCCATGGCGGCAAAGATCAGGACGGGCGCATTGCGCACGGTCGATACCAGGATGCTGGCGAATTGAAAGTCGTCGAGTGTCATGGTGTTAGCCTTTGGTGCGCTTGAGCAGGGCGGAAATGGCCGGTGCGTAGAAGTTTTCCATGGCGCCGCAGAACAGGATGATCAAGCCCTGGATGAAAATGAAAGTTTCCGTCGGGATATTCGGTTTTTCCAGCGACAGGTCGAAACCACCCTGGATCAGCGCGCCGAACAGCACGGCGGACAAAAAGATGCCGACCGGATGCTGGCGGCCCATCAGGGCGATGGCGATGCCGATGAAACCGGCGCCGCCCACAAAATTGAGCGACAGGTAATGGGTCGAACCCATGATGGAATTGACGGAACCGAGGCCCGCCAGCGCGCCCGAGATCAGCATGACGACGATGATCATCTTGCTGATCGACACGCCCGCATAGTGGGCCGCGTGCTTGTTGAGGCCCGTGGCGCGCAGCTTGAAGCCCCACGACGAACGCCAGACCATCACGCCGTAGATCACCAGCGCGGCGATCGCCAGGATAAAGCTGATGTTCAGCGGCGTGTCGCCCAGCGACGGGAACCAGGTGGAGAGGCGCGGCATTTCGCCGCTTTCCGCAAACACGCGGCTGGCCGTGTTCTGCTCCCCCGGCGGAATCAGGTACTTTACGATAATAAAATTCATCAGGCTGGCGGCGATGAAGTTGAACATGATGGTGGTCACCACGATGTGGCTGCCGCGCTTCGCTTGCAGATAGCCGGGCAAAAAGCCCCACAAGGCGCCGAACAGGGCCGCGCCGATCATGGCGGCAGGAATCAGGAGCCAGGCGGGCAGGGTCTGGTCGAAGGCCAGCATGGCCACCGTCAAGCCCAGGCCGCCGATATACATCTGGCCTTCGGAACCGATATTGAACAGGCCGGCCTGCATCGCCACGGAAACCGAAAGGCCCGTGAAAATGAAGGTGCTGGCGTAGAACAGGGTGTAGCTCAAGCCTTCCGGATTGAGGATGGCGCTGTGGACGAGGATCGACAGCGATTCGGCGGGGTCTTCGCCCAGCATATAAATCACCAGGGCTGCGACCAGCAAGGCCGACAGCAGGTTTAACATGGGCATGACAAAGGCTGTCGCCCAGCGTGGCAAGTCGTTATTCATGATTTATGCATTCCCCCCATCAACAGACCGATGCGGGTGGTATCGAATTCTTCAATTTTCAGTTCGCCGGTGATGCGTCCGCCGCACATGACGAGAATGCGGTCGGCCAGCGCCCGCACTTCTTCCAGTTCGACTGACACCAGCAGGATCGCCACGCCCGCGTCGCGCAGGGCCAGCAATTGCGTATGGATGCTTTCGATGGTGCCGATGTCGACGCCGCGCGTGGGTTGCCCCACCAGCATCAGTTTCGGCTTGGCCAGCACTTCGCGTGCGATCACCACCTTTTGCTGGTTACCGCCGGACAGCAAGCCGATGCGCAGGTCCGGATTGGCCGGGCGCACGTCGAAAGTTTTGAGCAGTTCGGCGCAGCGGGCGCCGATGGCCTTGAAGTTGAACAGGCCCCAGCGGTTCTTCAGGTGGTCCTGGTAACCGAGGATGGTGTTCTGCATGACGGAGAAATTCTTCACCACGCCATCGCGCAAGCGGTCTTCCGGAATGTGGGCGATGCCCAGCTCGCGGAAGGCCAGCGGCAAGCCGTCGGCATCGTGGCGCTTGGCAAACGGCAAGTCCTTGTCGAGAAAACGCAGCTTGCCGGACGTCGGCAGGCGCATGCCCGACAGAATTTCCAGCAGCTCGCTCTGGCCATTGCCGGAAACGCCCGCGATGGCGACGATTTCGCCGGCGCGCAAGTTGAAACCTATATCGGCCAGCAATTTGACTTGCTGCTCGTCGGCCAGTTGCAGATCAGCCACTTCCAGCACCGTGGCGCCCGGATTGTACGGTGCGCGGGGCAGGTGGCTCTGGATGGGGCGGCCCACCATCATGTTGGCCAGTTCCTCTTTCGAGGTGCCGGCCGTTGCCACGGCGCCCACCACCGTGCCGCCGCGCATGACGGTGACGTTGTCGGTGATTTCCAGGATCTCTTGCAGCTTGTGCGTGATCAGGATGATGGTCTTGCCTTGGTCCTTGAACAGGCGCAGGATTTCAAACAGCGAGGCCGTTTCCTGGGCCGTCAGCACGGCCGTCGGCTCGTCGAGGATCAGAATATTGGCGCTGCGGTAAATCTGCTTGAGGATTTCCACGCGCTGCTGCGCGCCGACGGACAAGTCTTCGATCTTCGCCAGCGGGTCGACGTCGAGGCGGTAGCGCGCGCAAATCTCGCGCAGTTTCGCTTCCGCTTCCGTGCGGTGGCTGGCCAGGCGAAAACCGCCTTCCGTGCCCAGCATGATATTGTCGAGGACGGTGAAGTTCTCGACCAGCATGAAGTGCTGGTGCACCATGCCGATGCCGAGGTTGATCGCTTCCTGGCTGTTGCGGATAGGCTGTACTTTCCCGTCGAGCAGGATTTCTCCGCCGTCGGCACGGTAGTACCCGTACAGGATGCTCATCAAGGTCGATTTGCCGGCGCCATTCTCTCCCACCAGGCCGTGGATACTGCCCTTGGCGATGGAGAAGCTGACGTCGGCGTTCGCCTTCACATGTCCAAACTGCTTGGAAATGCTGCGAAATTCTACTGCTGGCTGCATAGGTTCATAACTGGATAGTTTCATGGAAACGCGCCGCGCGGAGACAGGCCCCGGCGGCGCGCTAAAAGATACGGAGAAAAATTAAACCGGGCAGCTGCTGCCGACGCGGTAATCGATCACTTTGATCTTGCCATCGATAATGTCCTTACGCGCACCCAACACGCGTTTTTCGATTTCCGGCGTAATCAGCTTGCGGTTGTTCTCATCGAGGGCCCAATCCACGCCGCCCTCTTTCAAGCCTTTATAGCTGACGCCGCCCTTCCAGGTGCCGTTCTTGACTTGCATGAAGCTGTCGTAGACCGTGTTGTCGACGCGCTTGACCATCGAGGTCAGGATGCTGCCTGGATACAAATGGTTCTGGTTCGAATCGACGCCGATCGCCAGCTTGCCTTTTTCCTTGGCCATTTGCAGGGTGCCCATGCCGCTGCCGCCGGCGACGGCGAAGACGACATCGACGCCGCGCTCGAATTGCGAGCGGGCCAGTTCGCCGCCCTTGGCCGGGTCATTCCAGGCGCCGGACGTGGTGCCGACCATGTTTTGCGTGATTTCCGTCTTCGGATTGACTGCCTTGACGCCTTGCGCGTAGCCGCAGGCGAAGTTGCGGATCAGGGGAATATCGATGCCGCCGATGAAGCCGACCTTCTTGCTTTTGCTGGCCATGGCTGCAGCCACACCGACCAGGTAGGAGCCTTCTTCTTCCTTGAAGACGACGGAGTTGACGTTGCTGCCGGCGGCCTGGCCGTCGATCAGCACGAATTTTACGTTCGGAAATTCCTTGGCGACCTTTTGCACGGCTTGCGTTTGCGCAAAGCCGATGGCGGCGATCATGTCGAGTTTCTTGCGGGCCAAGCCACGCATGACTTGTTCAGCCTGCGTATCGCTCGATGCCTGCACTTCGATGAAGGAAATGCCCGTGTCTTTTTTGAAGCGCGATGCGCCTTCGAAAGCGGATTGGTTGAACGACTTGTCGAACTTGCCGCCCGCGTCATACACGACACCCAGTTTTGGGGTAGCCGCGGACGCTTGAGCAGTCAGAAATACGGCTGCGATCGTCAAACTAAATTGTGTAAGTTTCATGAATTGGCTCCTGGAAGATCGATATTGTATATTTTTTATAGGTGAAACATATAATTTGGGGCCGATTTAGCCTGTTTTTGATGCACGAGGTGATAATTCCTTATCAACATTGCACTGTATCGCACAAGATCATTGCTGACCTCGCGTGCTTTCATGTCGACAGTGTGATGCTCATGCAACAGTCGCGCCCCGTCTCTTTTATAAGTACAACATCGAATGGGGCTGCCGGAGCGGGCTGGGATGCGCCGTCAGTGGACGGGCAGGGCAGGCACGGAACCGGCGCCGCGATGGGCGTCCGAATCACTATGCATCATGCCAGATATGTATGACAAATACGTTTTTGTTTAGCTATTTATATGATAGCCATATAAATTGAAATGCAAACCCAAAACGAAGGGCTGGGGTCGGACGGGGACGCCGAGTCCCTGAGGGTCCGACCCCGGTCTTGCTGCTTTTCGGGTTGCCGTTGCTTGCTGACGCTTGAGGCTTTGCCTCAATTAGCTGGGGGATTGATGATATTCAGGAAAGCCCGCACGACGGGGGCGTCGTCGAGCGTCGTGTAGCTGATGTACAAGTTCGCCGACGGCGGATTGGTCTTGATTGGCAGGAAGACGACGCCGGGCCAGCCGATACGGCTCGTCGTTTCCGGCACCAGGGTCACGCCCAGGCCCGCGCCCACCATGGCCAGCAGGGTTTGCGGTTCGCTCGCTTCCTGGAAAATCACGGGCTCGAAACCGGCATTGATACAGCATTGCACCAGGTAGCGGGGAAACGCGGATTTGTCGAGGTTGAGGGTCAGCATCGGCTCGTGGGCGATGTCGATCAGCTCGATGGCCGTGTTTTTTGCCAGCGGATGGTGTTCATTGACGGCCACGCAGACGTTTTCGCGGAAGCACAGTTCCTGGCGCAGATTATCGTGGCGCAAGTCGTCGTCGTTGAGTTTGGGTTCGCGCCAGAAACCCACGTCGATCTGTTTGGCGCGCAAGGCTTCGTATTGCACCGTGGGACCGAATTCATGGATGGTCCAGGTGACGCGGGGAAATTTGGTCTGGAATTCTTCCAGCAGGCTGGGGATGGGGCCCCACATGGCCGAGCCGACGATGCCCACGCGCAAGCGGCCCACTTCGCCGCGGTCGATCTGGCGGATGGTATCGATGGTCATGCGCATCTTGGCCAGCAGCTCGGCCGCCTCGTTCATCAACGCCTTGCCCGCCACGGTCAGCTCGAAGGTGCGCGTGGTGCGCGCAAACAGGCGCACGCCCAGTTCGCTTTCCAGTTTCATGATCTGCTGGCTCAGGGGCGGCTGCGAGATATGCAGGCGCTCGGCCGCGCGGCTGAAGCTTTTCTCCTCGGCAACGGCAAGAAAATACTTTAACTGTTTCAGATCGATGGACATGCTTTCCTTGGCGTTGCGTGGTGCCTGGCGATGGAACGGCGCGCGGACCGGTAACGGCGCGCGCGCTTTCTTTACAGCGGTCCTATTATCGTGCCACGACCGCCTGCATGGCAATGGCCAGCGCGGTGCCGACTTGGGCATTGTGTTTGACCAGGGCGATATTCGTCGCCAGGCTGCGGCCATCCGTCAGCTGCTTGATGCGCGACAACAGGAATGGCGTGACTTGCTTGCCCTTCACGCCGCCCGCGTCCGCTTCCTGCAAGGCTTGCGTGGTGATCGCATCGATCTCTTCCTTGGGCATCGCTTGCGCGGCCGGCACGGGGTTGCTGACGATCACGCCGCCTTTCAAGCCCAGCTGCCACTTGGTGCCGATGAAGGCAGCCTGCTCGGCGGCCGTGTCGAGGCGGAAATCAGCCTTGAAGCCGCTTTCGCGCGTAAAGAAGGCGGGGAAGCCTTCCTGGCCCACGCTGATGACGGGCACGCCGTGGGTTTCCAGGTATTCCAGGGTCAGGCCGATGTCGAGGATGGATTTGACGCCCGCGCAGACGACGGCCACGGACGTGTGCGCCAATTCCTGCAAGTCGGCGGAAATGTCGAAGCTCGTTTCCGCGCCGCGGTGCACGCCGCCGATGCCGCCCGTGACGAACACGGCAATGCCGGCCAGTTCCGCGCAGATCATGGTGGCGGCCACGGTGGTGGCGCCCAGTTTTCCCTGCGACAGGACGAACGGCAGGTCGCGGCGGCTGACCTTCATGGCGTCGGGCGAGGTGCCCAGCAATTCCAGCTGCTCCGGCGACAGGCCCACACAGATCTTGCCGCCGATGATGGCGATGGTGGCCGGCACGGCGCCGCCGTCACGGATGATCTGCTCCACTTCGCGCGCCATTTCCACGTTTTGCGGATACGGCATGCCGTGCGAAATGATGGTCGATTCCAGCGCCACGATGGCCTTGCCGGCGGCGCGCGCATCGAGCACTTCTTGCGAGAACGAGAGGAAATTATTCAGTTGCGTCATGTGTCAATCCTGTTGAAAGAGGGTAGGGGGAGGCGGCGCCAGGTCGGCGTCGTCGATGTCGTCGAGGGCGCCGGCCGAAATCCGGGGCGAGACGGTGGCAGCCGATTCCAGGGTCATGGCCGCCAGCTTCAGGCCGCGCCGGCAAGCCAGTTTCAAGTCGCTGATGTCGTGGTACAGCGACCAGCAGACGGCGGCGGAAAACGCGTCGCCTGCGCCCGTCACGTCGACGGCGTCCACTTCGCGCGCGGCCAGGTGCACGATGGGCGCGTCCAGGCTGTCGCCGTCCGTGAAATACACGCCTTCGCCGCCGCAGGTGACGATCACCTGGCGCGCCCCCTGGCGCTGTACTTCGCGGCAGGCGGCGCGCATCTCGAACGCCGTCGGCAAGGCGCGCGCCACGCGCGTTTCCAGCTCGCCCCGGTTCAGGATCAGCAGGTGCAAGCCCGTCAGGTCTAGCGGCAGGTGCGCCATCTTCGGCTGCGAGACGGCGACGATGACCAGCGGCGTCGCGCGGGCAGCATCCTGGCGCGCATCAGCCAGCAGCGCCTGCACGCTGTCGTGGCCCAGGTTCAGGTCGCAGACGGTGAGGGCGGCGGCGGCGCGCTGCGGCTGGCGGCTGTGCAAAAAGGCCGGTGTCAGCTGTTCGTACAGCTGCATGTTGGCCATCGCCAGCAGCATTTCGCCATGTTCGTCGAGCACGGCCGTGTAAGTGCCGCTGCTGGTGTTGCTTAAATGCAGGCTGCCGCGCATGTCGATGCCCGCGTCTTCCGCGTGCGTCTGCAGCGCATGGCCGGCCGCGTCGTCGCCCAGCGCCGTCAGCAGGGCGACGGGAATCGACAATCGGGCCAGGTTTTCCGCGATGTTGCGGCCCACGCCGCCAAACACTTCTTCCGAGCGCACGGGATTCGAGGTGCCCATCTGCAGTGTCGCCAGCGTGCGCATCTTGCGGTCGAGGTTGGCGGCGCCTATGCACAGCACGGGACGGCTGTCGGGCAGCACGTAGGCGCGTCCCAGCAGGCGTCGCTCGCGGATGAGTCCGGCGATGTGGCCGGCGACGGCCGAGCGCGACAAGCCCAGCTCGCTCGCCAGGTCTTGCTGCGAGATGAAGGGGTTGTTGCGGATCAGCGCATATAGCTGGTCTTTTTTATTGGTATCGGTCACAAGGTTTCACTGAAAGGATAAACATTTGTCCGAAACTTTAAACATTTGTCTGATTGGTGTCAAGCTCGCATAAAAAACCTTCGTATGGAGCTTGTATGCATGCATTTCCCGGGCATGGCGGGCCTGGGCTAGCCTCGACTATAATATCGGCCATTTATATTTGAATTGTATAAATGGGCAAGAAAAATGGTATTTGCCATACATATTCCGTTTGATGCATAGTGGCGGCAAATAGTGGCAATACGCATTTCGATATACCAGTAACACCTACATAACCGATACCTGGGCGGAAGTTCTTCACCGGGCACGGCCGCGCAGGCAGCAACCCATCATCATTAGTCAATCAGAGGATAACCATGTCGAACAACACCCCTTTCCACGCCGCCGAAATCATCCGTGCCCGCGCCCCAGAAAATTTCAAGCCGCGCGTGGCGATGATCCTCGGCTCCGGCCTGGGCGTGTTGGCCGAGCAAATGACGGACGCCGTCAGCATCAGCTTTGACGAATTGCCGGGTTTCCCGATCAGCACCGTGCACGGCCATGCCGGCGAACTGGTGGTCGGCACCTTGTCGGGCGTCGCCGTCGTCTGCATGAAGGGCCGTGGCCATTTCTATGAAGGCTATGGCATGGGCGTGATGACGAGCGCCATCCGCACCTTGAAACTGCTGGGCTGCGAAATGCTGTTCGTTACCAACGCCGCCGGTTCCCTGCGCCCTGAAGTGGACGCCGGCAGTCTGGTCGCCATCAGCGACCATATCAACCTGTTGCCAGGCACGCCGATGGTCGGCCCGAACGACGACCGCTTCGGCCCGCGCTTCTTCAGCATGGCCAACGCCTACGATGCGGACCTGCGCAAGCTGGTCAAGGACACGGCAGCCGCCAGCGGCATCACCCTGCATGAAGGCGTGTTCGTCGCCTACCCTGGCCCGAACTTCGAGACGGCCGCCGAAATCCGCATGATGGCGCGCCTGGGCGCCGACACGGTCGGCATGTCCGTGGTGCCGGAAGTGGTCTCGGCCCGCCATTGCGACCTGAAAGTGGTGGGCGTGTCCGTCATCACCAACCTGGCCGAAGGCATGTCGCCATTCGCCCTGTCGCACGAACAAACCCTGAAATACGCGGCCATCGGCGCGAAAGACCTGGTCAAGCTGATTCTGGCCTTCCTGGCGACCGTATCGGCTACGCCGCAAGCCTAAGCACTTTTTACGCAGCAGCGGCGCGCCGGCCACCGGCGCTGCCGCGCGGCAGGCCGGGAAAATCCGGCCTACACTGACCGCATCATCTTTGCATCACTCCATAAAGCGAGCCTTATCATGTCACGCGCATTTATCCTCCTGCTTGATTCCTTCGGCCTTGGCGCGACGCCAGACGCCGCCAAGTATGGCGACGCAGGTGCCAATACCTTTGGCCACATTGCCAGCACTGTCGCCAAAAGCGGCAAGACCTTGAAACTCCCGAACATGGAACGCCTGGGACTGGGCGCCGCGGCGCACCTGGCCAGCGGCGAATGGGCCACGGGCTTCGACCAGCGCGACGGCTTCACCGGCGCCTACGGCGCGGCGCGCGAGCGCTCCACCGGCAAGGACACGCAGAGCGGCCACTGGGAAATCGCCGGCGTGCCCGTCGAATTCGACTGGGGATATTTTCCCCGCACCACGCCGTCGTTTCCGGCCGACCTGACCGACAAACTGAAAGCCCTGTCCGGCGTGCCCGGCTTCCTCGGCGACTGCCATGCCTCGGGCACGGACATCATCAACAAGCATGGCGACGAGCACGTCGCCACCGGCAAGCTGATTATCTACACCTCGGGCGACTCGGTGATGCAGATCGCCGCGCACGAAGAATCGTTCGGCCTCGAGCGCCTGTACGAAGTGTGCGAAATGGCCTTCAAGCTGGTCGAGCCGTACAACATCGGCCGCGTCATCGCCCGTCCGTTCACGGGCAGCAACGGCAACTACACGCGCACGTCCAACCGCCACGACTATGCGGTGGCGCCGCCAAGCAAGACCCTGCTCGACCACGTCAAGGATGCGGGCGGCGAAGTCGTCGGCCTGGGCAAGATCAGCGACATTTTCGCCACCCAGGGTATTTCCAGAGTCGTGAAGGGTGTCGACAACATGGCGCTGTTCGAAGCGCTGTTGAAGACGGCCGATGAAGTGCAGGACAAGTCGCTCACTTTTGTCAACTTCGTCGATTTCGACCAGGCATTCGGCCACCGCCGCAACGTCGAAGGCTATGCCGACGCGCTGCGCGAAATGGATGCGCGCCTGCCGGAATTCATGGCCAAGCTGAAGGAAGGCGACCTGGTCGTGATCACCGCCGACCATGGCTGCGACCCCACCTGGCACGGCTCCGACCACACCCGCGAACACATTCCGATGATCTTCTTCGGCCCCGGCGTCGCCCCGCGTGCGCTGGGTATTTCCGAGACCTTCTCCGATATTGGCCAAACCCTCGCCAAGCACCTTGGCGTACCACCACTTGCTAATGGAACCAGCTTGTTATGACACTCATGCACCCCGAATTCAAGCGTAACGAGGCCGTCGGCCTCGACCTGGGCTGGATCAACCAGATCCGCGTCAACCGCGCCGCGACGGACCGCCGCGCGGCCAGCCTGGCGAACCGCCGTACCGTGAAAAAGGAATACCAGGCCGCCTGGCTGGTGAAAGCCATCCAGATGATCGACCTGACCACCCTGGGCGGCGACGATACGCCGGGCCGAGTGGAGCGCCTGTGCATGAAGGCCATGCGCCCGTTGCGCGCCGACCTGATGGACGCGCTGGGCCTGACGCAGCTGAGCACCGGCGCCGTGTGCGTGTACCACGAGATGATTCAACCGGCCGTGAAAGTCATCCAGGGCCGCTTGCCCATCGCCGCCGTGTCGACCGCCTTTCCGGCCGGCCTGACGAACATGGAAACGAAGCTGCGCGAGATCGAACTGTCGGTCGCCGCGGGCGCTTCGGAAATCGATATCGTCATCACGCGCCAGCATGTCCTGAACGGCAACTGGCAAGTGCTGTATGACGAAATGCTGGCTTACCGCAAGGCGTGCGGCGAAGCGCACGTGAAGGCGATTCTCGCCACGGGCGACTTGCTGACCATGGAAAACGTGGCCAAGGCGTCGTGGGTGTGCATGATGGCGGGCGCCGATTTCATCAAGACGTCCACCGGCAAGGAAAGCGTCAACGCCACCATTCCCGTGGCCCTGACGATGGTGCGCACGGTGCGCGAATACTATGAACAGACGGGTTTCAAGGTGGGCTTCAAGCCGGCCGGCGGCGTCAGCTCGGCCAAGAGCGCGCTGCAATACCTGACCCTGATGAAGGAAGAGCTGGGCAACGAATGGCTGCAGCCGCACCTGTTCCGCATCGGCGCTTCCAGCCTGCTGACCGACATCGAGCGCCAGCTCGAGCACTACGTCACCGGCAGCTACTCGGCCAATCATCGTCACGCACAACCTTAAAGAACATTCGTCATGACTACAATTAACGAGATTCTCACTACTATGGACTACGGCCCTGCTCCCGAAAGTCAAAAAGAAGCGCAAGCATGGCTCGACGGCCATCAGCGCACATTCGGCCTGTTCATCGACAACGCCTGGAGCGAGCCGGCGGAACTGTTCGCCTCGACCAATCCGGCCGACGGCACGCAGCTGGCCGAACTGACGCAAGCCACCGATGCGGACGTGGAACGCGCCGTGGAAGCGGCGCGCCGCGCGCTGCCCGTATGGCAAGGCATGGGAGGCCATGGCCGCGCCAAGGTCATGTACGCGCTGGCCCGTCTGCTGCAAAGGCATTCGCGCCTGTTCGCCGTGCTGGAAACCCTGGACAACGGCAAGACCATCCGTGAAACGCGCGATATCGACCTGCCGCTGGCCGCGCGCCATTTCTACCATCACGCCGGCTGGGCGCAGCTGCAGTCGGAAGAATTCGCCGACTACCGCGCCGTGGGCGTGGTGGGCCAGATCGTGCCGTGGAATTTCCCCCTGCTGATGCTGTCGTGGAAAATCGCCCCGGCTCTGGCGGCCGGTAACACGGTCGTCTTCAAGCCGGCCGAATTCACGTCGCTGACCGCCATGCTGTTCGCCGAATTGTGCGTGCAGGCGGGCGTGCCGGCCGGCGTGGTCAACATCGTCACGGGCGACGGCAGAGTGGGCTCGGCCATCGTCAACCACCCCGGCGTCGACAAGATCGCGTTTACGGGTTCCACCGAAGTTGGCCGCTTGATCCGCGAAGCGACGGCCGGCAGCGGCAAGAAGCTGTCCCTCGAATTGGGCGGCAAGTCGCCGTTCATCGTCTTCGAAGACGCGGACCTGGACGGCGCCGTGGAAGGCCTGGTCGATTCGATCTGGTTCAACCAGGGACAAGTGTGCTGCGCCGGCTCGCGCCTGCTGGTACAGGAATCGGTCCAGGAGCGCTTCCTGAACAAGGTACGCGCCCGCATGGAAAACCTGCGCCTCGGCTCGCCCCTGGACAAATCGATGGACGTCGGCGCGCTGGTCGACCCCGTGCAGCGCCAGCGCATCGCCGCGCTCGTCGATTCGGCCCGCGCCGAAGGCTGCGACGTGTGGCAACCCGCGTGCGAACTGCCGGCTGACGGCTCGTGGTTCCCGCCGACCCTGATCACGGGCGCGTCGACGTCGGCGGCCGTGGCACAGGCTGAAATCTTCGGCCCCGTGCTGGTGGCCATGAGCTTCCGCACACCGCCCGAAGCGGTGCAGCTGGCGAACAACACGGTGTACGGCCTGGCCGCCAGCGTGTGGACCGAGTCGATCAGCCTGGCCCTCGATATCGCGCCCGCCATCAAGGCTGGCGTGGTGTGGATCAACAGCGCCAACCAGTTCGATGCGGCCTGCGGCTTCGGCGGCTACCGCGAATCGGGCTTCGGCCGCGAAGGCGGCCGCGAAGGCATGCTGGAATACATGACGGCCCTGGCCGAAGATGCGCGCCCGGCCTTGCCGGTGGTGGAAGCGAAAGCCAAGGCCAACGTGAAGCCGGCGGCAGCGGACCCCTTCGCCATCGACCGCACGGCCAAGATGTACATCGGCGGCAAGCAGGCGCGCCCTGACAGCGCCTACAGCGCGCCCGTGTTCGGCGCGAATGGCGCCTTGCTGGCCGAAGTGGGCGTGGGCAGCCGCAAGGACATCCGCAACGCCGTCGAAGCGGCCCATAAAGCGTCCGGCTGGACCAGCGCCACGGCGCACAACCGCGCGCAAGTGCTGTACTACATCGCCGAAAATCTGGCAGCGCGCGCCGACGAATTCGCCGCCCGCATCGCCGCCATGACGGGCAGTAAAAACCCGGAGAAGGAAGTGCAGGCATCGATCGAACGCCTGTTCCACTACGCCGCCTGGGCCGACAAGTACGACGGCCTGGCGCACCAGCCGCCGACCAAGGGCATCACCGTGGCGTTGAACGAAGCGGTCGGCGTGATCGGCATCGTCTGCCCGAATGAAGCGCCTTTGCTCGGCTTCATCTCGCTGGTGGCGCCGGCCATCGCGCTGGGCAACCGCGTGGTGGTGGTGCCGTCGGAAGCGCATACGCTGTCCGCGCTGGACCTGTACCAGGTGTTCGACACGTCCGACCTGCCGGGCGGCGTCGTCAACATCATCAGCGGCAACGCCGATGAACTGGCGCGCACCCTGGCCACGCACGCCGACATCGACGCCGTCTGGCGCCATGACGGCTCCGCCGACGGTTGCGCGGAAGTCGAGCGCCTGTCGGCCGGCACCCTGAAGCGCACCTGGGTCGGCGGCGCCAAGGGCCGCGACTGGTACAGCGCCGCCCAAAGCGGCGGCCGTGCCGTGCTGGCGCATGCGTCGCAAGTGAAAAACGTGTGGATACCTTACGGCGTTTAACTGACTGATCGTTGGAATTGCAAAGCTGGGGTCAGACCCGTCGGGGGGATACGCCATTGGGCGTATCCCGATCCCGCAGGGACTGACCCCAAACCTACTTTTATTGGAGTTATTCCATGTTTTTGACCCAGGAAATCATCCGCAAGAAGCGCGACAAGGGCGTCCTGAGCGCCGAGGAAATCCAGTTTTTCGTACGCGGCATCACTGACGGCAGCGTCAGCGAAGGGCAGATCGCGGCGCTCGGCATGGCCGTCTATTTCAACGACATGAACATGGACGAGCGCGTGGCGTTCACCCTGGCCATGCGCGATTCCGGCCAGGTGCTGGACTGGCGCTCGCTGAACCTGCCGGGCCCCATCGTCGACAAGCATTCGACGGGCGGCGTGGGCGACGTCGTGTCCCTGCTGCTGGGCCCCATGGTCGCCGCGTGCGGCGGTTACGTGCCGATGATCTCGGGCCGCGGCCTGGGCCACACGGGCGGCACCCTCGACAAGTTCGACGCCATTCCAGGCTATTGCACGGTGCCGGACAATGCACTGTTCCGCAAGGTAGTGCAGGAGATCGGCGTGGCCATCATCGGCCAGACGGCGCAGCTGGCGCCGGCCGACAAGCGCTTCTACAGCATCCGCGACGTCACCGCCACGGTGGAATCGGTGGCGATGATCACCGGCTCCATCCTGTCGAAGAAACTGTCGGCCGGGCTGGACGCGCTGGTGATGGACGTGAAAGTGGGCACGGGCGCCTTCATGCCCACCTACGACAAGTCGGTGGAACTGGCCGAGAGCATCGTCGCCGTGGGCAATGGCGCGGGCATGCAGACGTCGGCGATTCTGACGGACATGAACGAGTCGCTGGCGCCGTACGCCGGCAATGCGCTGGAAGTGCGCGGCGCCATGGATTACCTGACGGGCCGTTCGCGTCCCGCTCGCCTGCACGAAGTCACCCTGGCGCTGTGCGCCGAGATGCTGGTGCTGGGCGGCCTGGCCGCCACCGAAGAGGAAGCGCGCGTGAAATTGATCGCGGCCCTCGATTCGGGCAAAGCGGCAGAGCGCTTTGCGCGCATGGTGTCGGCCCTGGGCGGCCCGGCCGATCTGGTCGAGCATCCTGATAAACACCTGGAGCAGGCGCCGTTCGTCGTGCCGGCGCCAGCGCCGTCGGCCGGCTTTGCCAACGTGCGCGATTGCCGCGCCATCGGCCTGGCAGTCGTGGCATTGGGCGGTGGCCGCCGCCTTCCGAGCGACAGCATCGATTTCGCCGTCGGTCTGACGGACCTCGTGGGCCTGGGCGAGCAAGTGGCTGTCGGCCAGCCGCTGGCCATGGTGCACGCGCGCACGGAAGCGGCGGCGCAGCAAGCCGTCAGGGAAATCCAGCAAGCGTATGACATCAGCACGGTGGCGCTGGCCGGCAATCCGGTGATTTATCGTACCATTCGACCGTAGTTGAAAACTGGGGTCAGACCCCCGTTTGCGATGGCGCTGAGCTATGTGTCAGCGGTGTTGAGGGTCTGACCCCGGCCTTAATGATTTCAAAGGTATAACAGAAAAAATGAACAACCAAGAACTGATCGCCGAAGCCAACGCCGGCCGTGAACTGGCCTACGCGCCATACTCGCGTTTCAAGGTGGGCGCGGCGCTGCTGTGCAAGGATGGCCGCGTCTTCCGCGGCTGCAACGTGGAAAACGCCGCGTATGGGTTGTGCAACTGCGCCGAGCGCACGGCATTCTTCAGCGCCATCGCGCATGGCTGCAAACCGGGCGACTTCGCCAAACTGGCCGTCACGGGCGACACGGTCGAGCCGATTTCGCCATGCGGCGCCTGCCGCCAGGTGATCTTCGAGATGGGCGGCGCCGACCTGCCCGTGATCCTGACGAACCTGAAAAACGATGTCATGGAAGTGACGGCGGGCTGGCTGCTGCCGCACGGCTTCGGCAATTCCGACCTGGACATGAAGTAACAGGATCCGCTTGAACAAGACGATCGACATCCAGGCCGCCGTGGCGATAGCCGCGGCCGAAGCCATGGCGGCGAAGACGCAGGGTACCTTTGGCGTGGGCGGCGTGCTGCTCGACGGCACCGGCAACGTGCTGCAATCGATGCACAACAACGTCGTGCGCCAGGGGCTGGTGTTCGACCCCACCGCGCATGGCGAGCGCCAGCTGGTGGACTGGTATTTCGCCGAGCGGGCCAAGGGCGCGCTCTTGCCGCCGCCGGGTGAACTGACCATCGTCACTTCGCTCGACCCCTGCTGCATGTGCACGGGGGCGATCCTGGCGGCAGGCTTCAACGTGGTGGTGGCCGCGCCCGACGTCAAGGCGGGCATCAATTACGATGGCAGCGCCACGTTTACGGCCTTGCCGGCGCCGCTGCAGGCGCAGGCCGGCCGCAGTTTTTGCTATCCGGCCGTGCGCGGCGCCACCGAGTATGCGCGCCTGCCGTCCGGCGCCGCGCCCAAATCTTTTTTCATCGGCAAGAGCATCCATGAGGCGACGCAGGCACTGTGCTCGCTCGTGTTCGAAGCGACATCGGCGCAGGTGATGCAGCTGCTGAACGCCGGCGACGACGTGCCCCTGCGCGATCCCGCCGCCTTGCCGCCCGAGCATATCGTGGTGCGCGCCTTGCGCCGCCGCTATCCCGACGCCCTGACTTACCGCTGCGACCCGCACGCGCCCGATGCTGGGCTGGCGCCATTCCTGCAGGCGGCCATGGAGCAGGACGCGCGTGATGGCGGCCAGGGAGATGCGGCCGCCTTGCTCGATTCCTTCGGCAACCTGCTGCTATGCATGCCGGGTAAGTTGAGCCAGTCGGCCATCCGCACGCCGTTCATGGAATGCACGCGCCAGTACGCGCAGCTGCGTTTTGAATTGATGGCGAATGCGGCGCCGGCGCTGCAGGAGGAAATCAAAAGCTACCTGGGCCACCCCAAGCACGGCACCTTCGTGCTGGCCATCGGCCCGGACGACAGCGCCGCCAGTTTCATGACCCTGGGTGCCTACGGCTCCACCATGGAAGGGGCGCTGCCGGAGAATAATCCCGCGCAATTCCAGTACGTGCGCGCGGCCATGGCGCAAGACGCGCTGCTGGCGCTGTGCGAGTCGATGCCGCCGCTGTACCGCAAGTTGATACGCATCCGGCCGCGCCAGGTGGCGGACCAGGCCCTGGTTCAGGCGCTAGGCTAGTCTAGGCGTCATCGTCCGGCAGGTTCTTCAGCAGGAAGTCGCGCACGTTTTCGCCTGCCACGCGGCGGATCTGCGCTTCCGACAGGCCAGCATCCAGCAGCGCCTGCGTCAAGCGCGGCAAGCCGGCCGCGTCGATGGCCGTGGTGACGGCGCCGTCGAAGTCCGAACCATAGGCCACGTGTTCGGCGCCGATCAGCTTGACCGTGTACTTGATGGCGCGCGCGATCGAGGCCACGTCCTTGCCGCAGACGGCCGTATTCCAGAAGCCGATACCCACCAGGCCGCCCTGGGCGGCGATGCGTTTCAGCTGGGTGTCGCTCAGGTTGCGCCCGTTGGCGCAGGTGCCGCGCACGCCCGTGTGCGACACCATCACGGGGCGTTTCGCCAACGTCAGTACGTCGTCGATGGTGGCCGGCGAGGCGTGCGCCAGGTCGACGATCATCTTGCGCTGCTCCATGGCGCGCAGCCATTGCTTGCCCAGCGGCGTCAGGCCGCCTTTTTTCAGGCCGTGCTGGGAGCCGGACAGTTCCGTGTCGAAGAAATGCGTGGGCGCGGCCATGCGGTAGCCGGACTGGTACAGGGTGTCGAGATTGTCCAGCTTGCCTTCGAGCGCATGCGCGCCTTCCAGTGTCAGCCAGCCGGCCAGCAGGGCGGGGTCTTTTTCGCGCGCGGCGATGAAGCTGCGCAACTGGGCGCGGCTGCCGATGACGCGCACCTTGCCATGGCTTTTTGCCGCTTGCTGGCGCAGCTCGTCGGCCTGCCAGGTGGCGCGCGCCAGCAGGCTGTTCCACGTGGCGGGCGGCAGGCCTTGCGCCACCACCAGGGCCGTGATGTTGTCCGTGTCGCTGCCATTGCGCTCGATATTCATCTTGCGCGGCGTCTTGGTGACGACGGAAAAGGCTTGCAGCGCCACGTTGGCCCTCTGCAGGCGGGGAAAGTCGACGTGACCGCGCTGGCTGTCGCGGTTCAGGTCGCGTTGCCACAGCAGGCTGTCGGCGTGCAGGTCGGCGATCCACAGGCTCTGATGCAGGGCCACAGTGGCTGCCGACGGCGCCTTGCCGGACGGGGGATGAATGCGGTTGAGATGTTCGTCGACGAGGACGGGAGCGGACAGGAAACCGCCGATCAGCGCAAGGCTGGCGGCGGTGAGGGTAGCGACAATCATTGTTCTCCGTTTTACCATGGATCGTAGGTGCCCAGGCTCCAGATGTGGCCTTCCGGGTCGCGGCAGGTAAAGCCCCGTCCGCCGTAATCTTCATCCTTGATGTCGAGCACGATCTCGGCGCCTGCTTCGCGCGCGCTGCGGTAGACGGCGTCGGCGTCGTTGACGACCAGGTAGCAGTTTTGCGTGTTGGCGCCGCCGACGTCGCTTGGCAGTTTCATCAGGCGGCCGTAGTCGCTGTCGAGGGCGGGTGCCACCATGACCATGCCGTTGCCAAAGCTCAGTTGCGCATGGGCGACACCGCCTTCGCCATCGGGCACGATCAATTGCTTTTCAAAACCGAGTGCCTTGCACAGCCATTCGATGGCGGCGGGCGCGTCGCGGTAGCGCAGGCAGGGAATAGTCGTAGCTGCTGTAGCTTTTGCTGTCGTGGTCATCAGAAAACTCCTATGGCTGAGGGGGAGTAGCTTCGATCATGGATACTGCGTAGCGTTCCGTATCAAATCCTTCCATTTGGATGGTTTTGATGCCCGTCAGTGCCGCGCCCATCCATAGTGCCATAGAACCATCATTGCACTCTTGCCACGACGCAAATTTTTATTGCGGCGAATGCTGCGAAGCCGACGCTTTCTGATCTGCGCCGGCATCGTCGTTGTTGCTTGCCCATCTCAGCAGCATGACGAGGGCAAACAGCATGATGGCCAGCGGCAAGATGGTGATCAGGAACGCCATGCCCAGGCAGCAGACCAGCAGCATGGGCCAGGACATGGCACGCAAGGCAGCCATCCCCTGGCGCGCGTAAGCGCACAGCTCGTTCCAGAAAGCGCTGAAGGAAGTGCTGCCCGGTGCCGAATTGATGTCTTTCATGCCGTTCTCCTGTCGTGTGTGTGCCGCTGCCGTATGCATGCTGGCAATGAAACCACTATAGGCAAATCCTTGCTGCCGGGTATGGCGTATGCGACGAATGGCAGGAATGGCGGACCGAACGGCGACAGGCAACGACAAACGGTTACTCGAAGACCTTCAGTTTCAGCTGGAAACTGAGCGCGCCATACAGGCGGTCCTTGTAAGACGGCACGATGGCGATATTCACGCCCACGCGCTGGTATTCATAGCTGATGGTGGGGACCAGGGCCGGGAACCAGCCGCCATCGCGCATCTTCGGATAGCCGCTGAAGCCGCCAACGACGGCGCCGATGCGCAGCGGGCCCACCTTGATCGGCTGGTAGTACACGCCCAGGTAATTCGAGTAGGCGCGATCGCTATTGTAGAAGCGGCCGGCCGTGACCGACGCGACCGTGGAGAAGCGGTATTCGGCGCCCAGGCCCGGATTGCTGTCGTTCAGGTTCTTGTCGCGCTGAAAGTGATACGAATAAAAGCCCGCGTTGAGCCAGGTTTCGCTGAGCGGCTGGTTGTCGATCATGTTAAACACATCGGCTTGCGCGCCGCAGGCATATGCCAGCATCAGTGCGCCTAGGGACAATCGTTTCATGCGTGCTTCATCCTTATGATTTCATACTTTGTGGGCTGGCCTGGTCTGGCGCTGCCGCGATCGTATCACCAAGTTGGCTGCGCTTCTAAGCAATATTGAAAGTGCAGAACAGACGGCTGTTTGCCCGTCTGTTTTCAGCGTCAGCCGGATGGCTGCGGCGTTCTCCGGGCAGCGCCAGGAGAATGATTCCCGCCGAGCAACTATGTTTTCATTATTGTTACAAAAGTTGTTGGTTTGCGACATATCAAAGCGAATGGATATGATATTCTGGCGTCAAGTTAATTTTCTTTTTGGAAATAAAATGTCAATCATGCCTAAATCATCATTCGTTCTCGTTTTGTCGACCGTGTTTGCCGCCGGCGCCGCGCAAGCCGGTGTTGTCGATTTGGGCATCGGTGGCGCCAATTTGTATTCCCTCAGTAACTTCAGCGCGTCCGGCAGCGATGTCGAAGGCGGCGTGCTGGTGGCCGGCAATCTGACGGCATCGAACTATTCGGTCAATGACAAGAACAAGGATGCCTACGTCACGCATGGCAACACCGGCTATGCGCTGGTCGTTGGCGGCAACCTGAACTACAGCTCCGGCTCGATCAAGAACGGCAATTACTATGTGGGCGGCAGCACGACGACGAGCAGCGTGGGCCTGAACACGGCTAGCAAGACCACGGTGTCGCCCGTGTCGTTCGCCACGACGTCGGCGCAGCTGAAAAACACCTCGACCTCGCTGGCCAACGTGGCAGCGACGGGCAGCAGCTCGGTGGCCTATGGCGGCATGACCCTGAAGGGCGGCACGGGCAATGTGCAAGTGTTCGACCTGACTTCCGCGGCGCTGGGCTCGGTGAACAACTTCAAGTTCAGCAATCTGCACACGAACGACACCCTGATCCTCAATATCAGCGGCACGAACGTGAACCTGTCCGGCGGCTACGGCGATTTCAGCAAATACAATGTGCTGTACAACTTCTATGAAGCGCAAACCATCACCTTGAACGGCGTGGGCCTGTACGGCAGCGTCCTGGCGCCGCTGGCGACCCTGGCCGGTGGCAATGGCCAGATCAACGGCAGCGTCGTGGTGGGGAACTGGGCCTCGAACATCCAGGTCAATGCGAACCATTATTTCAACGCTACCAACGTGTCCGGTTATGTGTCGGCCGTGCCGGAACCGGAAACCTATGCGATGCTGCTGGCAGGCCTGGGCATGATCGGCTTCATGGCGCGCCGCCGCAAGAACAAGACGGCTGCGTAAGCGTTCGCGCTGTTCAGAAAACCGCCTGTCGAGGCGGTTTTTTTTCGTCCGCTGGCGGCATGGCCACCGCCGCCAGCACCATGTGCGCGATCAGGATTTCGGCGTCCTCGTAATCCTTGCGCGTGAGCTGCTTGCGTTCCAGCACCAGGGCCATCTGCGCCGAAAAATCCGCATACGATTGGGTCATGGCCCAGATGGCGAACATCAGGTGCGTGGCGTTGACGGGCGCGATCCGGCCGGCGGCGATCCACGCTTCGAAGACGGCGATATCCTTGCGCAGCAGGGGCACGACCCGGTCGCGTATCTGCGCGCCGTACAGGGGCGCGCCATTGATCACTTCCAGCGCATACACGCGCGAGGCCCACGGCTGTTCGCGCGAAAAACGCAGCTTGGCGCCGATATACGCGCGCAGCACGTCGCGCGGCTCGTCGTCTTCATTGGCCAGCATGTCCATGCGCGCCAGCCAGTCGTCGAGCACGTCGTCGAGCACGCGCTGGTACAGCAGCTGCTTGGACGGGAAGTAATACATCAGGTTTTGCTTCGACAGGCCGGCCCGCTCGGCGATGGTGGCGATCGACGCGCCCTCATAGCCGCATTCGGCGAACGCGCGCACGGCTTGCTCCAGGATGTCCGCTTCCAGGCGGTCGCGGTTTTGCAAACGCCGGCCGCCGGCATTTTTCACGGGAAGGGCAGGGGATTTGTCGCTGGCCATGGCGGTTTCTTTAGCGTGGGCGTATCGATTGCAGGAAGGCCTGCAGCACGGGGGTATCGGTGTAGGCCACGTTGAAGCGGAACCACACCGTCTCGGGCGCGCGCAACATGAAAAATTCGTTCGGCGACAGCAGGATGCCCGCCTTCAAGGCCATGTCGGCGATGACCTTGCCATTCCATTCCGGCGTTTGCACGTCGGGCCAGCCGGCGCTGACGAACATGCCGCCGCGGGGCCGCGCCACGGGCGCCATGCCCGCCTGCGCCAGGCAGTCGATGCTGCGCTCGCGGGCCGCATCGAGCTGCGCCACGAGCCGTTCGACCATGCGCTTGTAGGGCCGCGCGGAGATGGCGTGGTAGACGGCGCGCTCGTTGATTTCCGACGTCGTCAGTCCCGCCAGCATTTTCACGCGCACCAGTTCGGCCACCAGCGGCGGCGAGGCGCAAATCGATCCCACGCGCAGCACGGGCGACAGAGTCTTGGAAAAACTGCCCACGCGGATCACGCGGCGCAAGCCGTCCATCGCCGCCAGCGACGCTTCGCCGCGCGCCGCCAGTTCGCGGTAGATATCGTCTTCCACCAGCCAGAAATCGAATTGCTCGGCCAGTGCCAGCAGGCGGTGCGCCTGCGCCTGGGTGAGCGATGTACCGAGCGGATTTTGCAGCACCGTGTTGACGAACGTCAGTTTCGGCTGCGTACGCGCGGCTTCAACGGCCAGCGCATCGAGATCGAGGCCCGCTTCGCCGCGGTGGACGCCCACGGGGATGCAGCCGTGGTGGCGTATCAGCGACTGCAGGTTGCTGTAGCCGGGGTCTTCCACCAGCACCGTGTCGCCCGGCTTGGTCAGGCTGCGCAGGATCAAGTCAAAAGCATGCGTGGCGCCGTGCGTCAGCAGGACCTGGTCCGGCTCGACCTGGAACAGCTCTTCCGACAGGCTGCTTGCCAGGTGCTGGCGCAGCGAGGGAAAGCCGAGAGGGTGGCCATAGCCGCGCAGGCGGCTGGCGGGAATGCGCATGGCCTGGCGCACGGCGTCGAGCACGGTCGCTTCGCCATACATCTCGGGCGGCAGCCAGCCCGCCCCCACGGGGAGGGCGTCGGACACGCCCGAATACAGGTCCGGCGTGAGGGCGTCGATGGCCGTGGGGCTGGCGTGCACAGCCAATTGCGGCGAGGCGGCGATATCGTGGCGCGCGACGAAATAGCCGGAACCGCGCCGCGACGACAGCAAACCGAGGTTGACCAGGCGGTCATACGATTCGACGACGGTAAACGTCGACACGCCATTGCAGCGGGCGAACTGGCGCACGGACGGCATGCGCGTGCCGATGCGCAGGGCGCGGCTGCCCACCATGACGCTGATGGCGATGACGATCTGCTCGACCAGGCCGCCCTTTTTCTGGCGGTCGATGTCGAGCACGGGCCAGCCGCTGGCTTGCTCGGGAGCATCGTCTGTGCTGTCGCTGTGCTTCACGGTGGCTCCTTATGCTGCCTTGCACAAAAAAACTGTAGTGGTTTTTCGACCTGTACGGTTGGGATACTTTGCCGTTTGTGTATCTGTGCCATTGGGGATGGCCTGTCTATTATTACATCAGCTTTTTGCCAACTGGTAAATTATTTTACGCTTCGTCAAAAACGATCCTGGCCCCCGCGCCAGCCCATTCCAAGGAGAAGGTCATGAACGAAACAAGGCCGGAATCGATGTCGGCATTCTGGATGCCGTTTACGAACAACCGCGATTTCAAGGCCAACCCGCGCCTGCTGGTATCGGCCGAAGGCATGTATTACAAGGATGTCGATGGCAACGCCATCCTCGATGGCACGGCGGGCCTGTGGTGCGTGCCGTGCGGCCATGCGCAGCCGAAAATCGTCGGCGCCATCCGCGAGATGGTGGGCCAGCTCGACTTCGCCCCCACCTTCCAGATGGGCCATCCGGCCGCCTTCGACCTGGCGGAAAAACTGATGGACTACACGGGCCACAAGTTCGGCCACGTGTTCTATACGAACTCCGGCTCCGAAGCCGTCGACACGGCGTTGAAGATCGCGCTGGCCTACCACCGGGCGCGCGGCGAGGGCGCGCGCACGCGCCTGATCGGCCGCGAACGCGGTTACCACGGCGTCGGTTTCGGCGGCATTTCCGTGGGCGGCATCGGCGGCAACCGCAAGACCTTCGGCCCCCTGCTACCGGGTGTTGACCACCTGCCGCACACGCACAACCTGGATAAGAACGCCTACACGGTGGGCGAACCCGAATACGGCACCCACCTGGCCGACGAGCTGGAACGCATTATCGCCCTGCACGACGCCTCGACGATCGCCGCCGTCATCGTCGAACCGGTGGCCGGTTCCACGGGCGTGCTGATCCCGCCGAAAGGCTATCTGAAACGCTTGCGCGAACTGTGCACCAAGCACGGCATCCTGTTGATTTTCGATGAAGTGATCACGGGTTTCGGCCGCATGACGACGCCTTTCGCCGCCGACTATTTCGACGTCGAGCCGGACCTGATGACGACGGCGAAGGGCCTGACCAACGGCATGGTGCCGATGGGGGCAGTGTTCAGCAAAAAGTATATCCACGATGCCTTCATGGATGCGCCGCCCGGCATCGAACTGTTCCACGGCTATACGTATTCCGGCCACCCGCTGGCCTGCGCCGCCTCGCTGGCCACCTTGCAGGTGTTCGAGGAGCAGGACATCCTGGGCCACGCGAAAGCGATGCAGGCGTACTGGAGCGACGCCGTGCATTCCTTGAAAGGCTTGCCGCACGTGATCGACCTGCGCAGCATCGGCCTGATCGCCGGCATCGAACTCGATCCCATCGCCGGCAAGCCGGGCACGCGCGCCTTCAGCGCCTTCAAGCAAGCCTTCGCCGACGGTGTGCTGATACGCACGACGGGCGACATCATCGCGCTGTCGCCGCCGCTGGTGCTGGAAAAACAGCATGTCGACGAGCTGTTCGGCAAGCTGGCCAAGGTGCTGAAGAACCTTGATTAAGCCCCGGGGTCAGACCCGCCGGGTCTGACCCCAGAATTTGCCCTTGGGGTAAAGAGAGGAAATAACGTGAACCAAATTAACACACAGCTCGACACCATCACCCACTACATCAACGGCGCCAAAATCGACACCCAAAGCGGCCGCTACGGCGACGTCTACAACCCGGCCCTGGGCGAGCCTGTGGCGCGCGTGGCGCTGGGCACCGTGGAAGACGTGGACGCGGCCGTGCAGGCGGCGGCGGCCGCCTTTCCCTCGTGGTCGGCCACGCCGCCGCTGACGCGCGCCAGGGTCCTGTTCCGCTACCTGCAGCTGTGCCAGCAGCACACGGACGAATTTGCCGCCATGCTCACGCGCGAGCATGGCAAGACCTTTGCCGATGCGCAGGGCGAGGTGGCGCGCGGCATCGAGATGGTGGAATTTGCCGTCGGCATACCGCAATTGCTGAAGGGGGAATTCACGGACCAGATTTCGCGCGGCATCGACGCCTGGTCCATGCGCCAGGCGCTGGGCGTGGTGGCCGGCATCACGCCATTCAATTTTCCCGTGATGGTGCCGATGTGGATGTTCCCCGTCGCCATCGCTTGCGGCAATACCTTCGTCTTGAAACCATCCGAGCGCGATCCGTCCGCGTCGCTGCTGCACGCGAAACTGTTGAAAGAAGCGGGCTTGCCCGACGGTGTCTTCAACGTGGTACAGGGCGACAAGGTGACGGTCGACGCCTTGCTCGACCACCCCGTGGTGCAGGCGATCAGCTTTGTCGGCTCGACGCCGATCGCCGAATACATCTATGCGCGCGGCAGCGCCAGCGGCAAGCGTGTGCAAGCCTTGGGCGGCGCGAAAAACCACATGGTGGTGATGCCCGACGCGGACATGGAGATGACGGTCGACGCGCTGATCGGCGCGGCTTACGGATCTGCGGGCGAGCGCTGCATGGCCATCTCCGTCGTCGTGGCCGTGGGCGACGCGGGCGACAAGTTGATCGATGCACTGGCAACGCGCACGGCCGCACTGAAAGTGCGCGACGGTATGGAAGATGGTGCGGAAATGGGCCCGGTCGTGTCGCTGGCGGCCAAGCAGCGTATCGAAAAACTGATCGCCTCGGGCGTGGAGCAGGGCGCGACTTTGGTGGTCGATGGACGCAACCATGTGGTGCCTGGCCGCGAGAACGGTTTCTTTGTCGGCGGCACCTTGTTCGATCACGTCACGCGTGACATGAATATCTACAAGGAAGAGATTTTCGGCCCCGTGCTGTGCGTGCTGCGCTGTCCAGACGTGGTGCACGCGGTGGAGCTGATCAACGCCAACGAGTATGGCAACGGCGTGGCCATCTACACGCGCGATGGCGGCGTGGCGCGCGAATTCGTGCGCCAGATCCAGGTCGGCATGGTGGGCGTCAACATCCCCTTGCCCGTGCCGATGGCCTTCAACAGTTTTGGCGGCTGGAAGCGCAGCATGTTCGGCGACCACCACGCGTATGGCCCCGAAGGCGTGCGTTTCTACACGCGCCACAAGGCCGTGATGCAGCGCTGGCCGAACACGGCAAGCGCTGGTGTGGAATTTGCTTTTCCCCAGATGAAGTAAGGGTTTTAAATCAAACATCGGCCGCACAAAAAAAGGAAACCGCGATGATCGAGTCCTTGAGTTATTTACCGCATCCCGCCCTGCCCAACGAGGAATTGGCGGGCCACTTCACGGACCTGGCACCGCCCCTGACGGCGCGCCAGGCCGCCATCGAAAGCGCCCGCTGCCTGTATTGCTACGACGCGCCGTGCAGCCGTATCTGTCCGTCGGAAATCGACGTGGCCAGCTTCATCCGCAACATCCACGACAAGAACATCAACGGCGCCGCCGCCGGCATCCTGAAGCAGAACATCCTGGGCGGCAGTTGCGCGCGCGTCTGCCCGACGGAGATTCTGTGCGAAGACGTCTGCGTGCGCAACCACGACGCCGAAGGCCAGCCGGTCAAGATTGGCCTCTTGCAGCGCTATGCCGTCGACCACATGCATTTTACGGCGCACCCTTTCAAACGGGCGGCAAGCACGGGCAAGACCATCGCCATCGTCGGCGCGGGACCGGCGGGACTGTCGTGCGCGCACCGCCTGGCCATGCTGGGCCACGACGTGGTGATCTTTGAAAAAGAGGGCAAGGCGGGCGGCCTGAATGAATACGGCATCGCCAAGTACAAGCTGACGGACGATTTCGCGCAAAAGGAAATCGACTTCCTGCTCGATATCGGCGGCATCGCCATCCGATGTCGCCAGGCGCTGGGTGAAAACGTGCAGCTGCGCGACTTGCATGCGCAGTACGACGCTGTCTTCCTCGGCCTGGGCCTGGGCGCCAGCCGAAAACTGGGCTTGACGGGCGAGGACGCACCGGGCTTGCTGGCCGCCGTCGATTACATCGCCGCGCTGCGCCAGGCGGACGACCTGGCCGCGCTGCCCGTGCCGAAACGGGCGATCGTGATTGGCGCCGGCAATACGGCCATCGATATGGCCGTGCAGATTCAGCGTCTGGGCGCCGAGGAAGTCACCCTGGTCTACCGGCGCGGTTTCGACGCCATGACGGCCACCCACCATGAACAGGAGATCGCCAAGGCGAACCAGGTGCGCATGCTGACGTGGGCCCAGCCGCAGCTGGTGCTGCTCGATAGCGGGGGCAAGGTGGCCGGCATGCGTTTCGAAAAAACCGCCATGCAGGGCACGCGACTGGCGGGCACGGGCGAAACGTTCGACGTGGCGGCCGACGCCATCTTCAAGGCCATCGGCCAGAGCCTTGATACGCAGGTGCTGCATGACCCGATGGCATCCTTGCTGCAGCGTGAAGGCGACAAGATCGCCGTCGACGCGGGTTTCCGCACGGTGCTGCCGGGGATCTACGCGGGCGGCGACTGCGTGGCGCCGGGACAGGACTTGACGGTGCAAGCCGTCCAGCATGGCAAGCTGGCCGCACTGGCCATCCATTCCGATTTGTTGAATAAAGTGGAGGCTGCATAATGGCTGATCTCAGCATCGAATTTTGCGGCATCAAGGCGCCGAATCCCTTCTGGCTGGCGTCCGCACCGCCGACCGACAAGGCCTACAACGTGGTGCGCGCCTTCGAAGCGGGGTGGGGCGGCGTCGTGTGGAAGACGCTCGGTGAAGACCCGGCCGCAGTCAACGTCTCGTCGCGCTATTCCGCCCTGTACGGCAAGAACCGCGAAGTGGTGGGCTTCAATAATATCGAGCTGATTACCGACCGCTCTCTGGAGATCAACCTGCGCGAAATCACGCAGGTAAAAAAAGACTGGCCCGACCGCGCCATGATCGTCTCCCTGATGCTGCCTTGCGAAGAGCACTACTGGGCCGACATCCTTCCCAAGGTCGAGGCGACGGGGGCGGACGGCATCGAGCTCAATTTCGGCTGCCCGCACGGCATGCCGGAGCGCGGCATGGGCGCGGCCGTGGGCCAGGTGCCCGAGTATGTGCAGATGGTGACCGCCTGGTGCAAGAAACACAGCCGACTGCCCGTCATCGTCAAGCTCACGCCCAACATCACGGACGTGCGCATGCCGGCGCGCGCGGCCAAGGCAGGCGGCGCGGACGCCGTCTCGCTGATCAACACCATCAATTCCATCACCTCGCTGGACCTGGACCGCATGGTGGCCTTGCCGATTGTCGGTGGCGCCAGCACGCACGGCGGCTATTGCGGCGCGGCCGTGAAACCCATCGCCCTGAACATGGTAGCGGAAATCGCGCGCGATCCGCAGACGCGCGGCTTGCCCATTTCCGGCATCGGCGGCATCGGCAACTGGCGCGACGCGGCCGAATTCCTCGCCCTGGGCGCCGGCTGCGTGCAGGTGTGCACGGCGGCCATGCTGCATGGTTTTCGCATCGTCGACGAGATGAAGGATGGCCTGTCGCGCTGGATGGACGAGAAGGGCTATGCACGCATCAGCGATTTTTCCGGCAAGGCCGTGGCCAACACGACGGACTGGAAATACCTGGACATGAATTACCAGGTGATCGCGCAGATCAACCAGGACGACTGCATCAAATGCGGCAAGTGCTACGTGGCTTGCGAAGACACCTCGCACCAGTCGATTGCGCAGTTGATCGACGCCGCCGGCACGCGCACGTATGAGGTGATCAAGGAGGAATGCGTGGGCTGCAACCTGTGCGAAATCACCTGTCCGGTGCAGGGCTGCATCACGATGGTGCCGCAGGCCACGGGCAAGCCTTACATGAACTGGACGCAGGATCCGCGCAACCCTCGGGCATTGGCGGAATCGGTATAGGGCACGTTTTTTGCGTACGCATATTTTATAAACAGTTGCCCAACTTTGCAGTAAGCTAGGCCGCAGCCGTTTTTAAAACGCCCAACCTCCCAACCGATGGAGCATACCTGTGAACCACGACTATTCAGGCAACACGCAACTCTGGAATGAAGACCTGGCGCCCACCACGGCGGCGCAGCGCACCTGGCGCTGGTATCACTTCGCCGCGCTGTGGGTGGGCATGGTGATGTGCATTCCCGCCTACACCCTGTCGGCCAGCCTGATCGACAGCGGCATGTCCGGTTACCAGGCCGTGCTCACGGTATTTCTCGCCAACGCCATCGTGCTCTTGCCCATGCTGCTGATCGGCCATGCGGGCACCAAGTACGGCATCCCGTATGCCGTGCTGGCGCGCGCCTCGTTCGGCACCATGGGCGCGCGCCTGCCGGCATTGATGCGCGCCATCGTCGCCTGCGGCTGGTACGGCATCCAGACCTGGTTCGGCGGGCAGATGATCTACACGCTGATGGGCGTGCTGATGGGGCATGAGCTGGGCGGCGAGAAGATCGCTGGCCTGGGCATCAACGGCAGCCAGCTGCTGTGCTTCCTGGCCTTCTGGGCCATCCAGTTCTATTACATCCTGCATGGCATGGAATCGATCCGCAAGCTCGAAACCTACACGGCGCCCTTGAAAATCCTGATCTGCTTCGTGCTGCTGTACTGGGTGCACAGCAAGGCCGGCGGCGTGGCCAACCTGCTGGACCAGCCATCGCAATTCATCCCCGGCGGCAAAAAGGCGGGCCAGTTCTGGAGCGTCTTCTGGCCGTCGCTCACCGCCATGGTGGGCTTCTGGGCCACTTTGGCATTGAACATTCCCGACTTCACGCGCTTTGCCAAGACGCAGCGCGACCAGATCGTGGGCCAGTCGGTCGGCTTGCCCGTGCCCATGGGTTTGCTGGCCATGCTGGCCGTGATCGTCACTGCCGGTTCGGTCGTCATGTACGGCAAGGCCATCTGGGACCCCGTCGACCTGGCCAGCCGCATGACGGGCGCCGCCGTGCTGATCGCCCTGATCATCCTCCTGATCGACACGGTCAGCGTCAACCTGGCGGCCAACCTGGTGGGGCCTGCGTACGACTTTTCCTCGCTGGCGCCGAAGCAGATTTCATACAAGATGGGCGGCTACATCACGGCCTTCATCGCCATCGTCATGATGCCGTGGAAGGTGCTCGAGTCGACACAGGGCTATATCTTCACTTGGCTGATCGGCTACTCGGCCCTGCTGGGCCCCATCGCCGGCATCCTCATCGTCGACTATTACTTTGTGCGCAAGACGCAGCTAGACGTCAGGCAGTTGTACCGCGACGACGGCGTCTACTCGTATGGCAATGGCTGGAACATGGCGGCGCTGATCGCCTTTGTCATCGCCGTGCTGCCGAATATCCCGGGCTTTTTGAACGCGGCCTTTCCTGCGGCGTTTCCCGGCGTGGGCGAAGGCTTCAAAACCATCTATACCTACGCCTGGTTCGTGGGCGTGGCCATCGCCGCAGTCGTCTACGGCGTCATGATGAAGGGCAAGGTAGCTGCGCTCGTACAGCAGGCGCCCCAGTCCTGATCTTTTCGAGAAGGAGACAAGATGACTACACTGATACGTGGCGGTACCGTCGTCAACGCCGACCGCGCGTTTCGCGCCGATGTGCTGATCGAGGGCGACACGATTGCCGCCGTCGGCGAGAACCTGGCGCTGCCGGCCGGCGCCACCGTGATCGACGCGGGCGGCCTGTACGTGATGCCGGGCGGGATAGACACGCACACGCACATGAATTTGCCCTTCATGGGCACCGTGACGGCCGACGATTTTTTCACGGGCACGGCGGCGGGACTGGCGGGCGGCACCACCACCATCATGGACTTCGTCATCCCCGCGCCGAAGCAGTCGCTGATCGAGGCCTATCACCAGTGGCGCGAGTGGTCGGCCAAGGCGGCTGGCGACTACACCTTCCACGTGGCGATCACCTGGTGGAACGAACAGGTACATGAAGAGATGGGAGTGCTGGTGCGCGAGCACGGCGTGAACAGCTTCAAGCATTTCATGGCCTATAAAAACGCCATCATGGCCGACGATGAAACCCTTGTGAAAAGCTTTACCCGCTCGCTGGAACTGGGGGCGCTGCCCACCGTCCATGCGGAAAACGGCGAACTGGTTTTCCAGTTGCAGCAAGCCCTGCTCAAAAAAGGCATCACCGGGCCGCAGGCGCACCCGCTGTCGCGCCCTCCCGCCGTGGAAGCGGAGGCGGCCAACCGCGCTATCGCGATCGCCAACGTTTTGAATACCCCCGTGTACATCGTGCACGTCTCGTGCGCGGAGTCGCTCGACGCCATCACGCGCGCGCGCGCCAATGGCCAGCGCGTATATGGCGAAGCGCTGGCGGGCCACCTGGTGATCGACGACAGCGTCTACCAGAGCGACGATTTCGACTACGTGGCGGGCCACGTCATGAGCCCGCCGTTCCGCGGCAAGCACCATCAATCGGCCCTGTGGCACGGCCTGCAAAGCGGCAACCTGCACACGACGGCCACCGATCACTGCACCTTTTGCGCCGAGCAGAAGGCGGCCGGCAAGAACGACTTTACGCGCATCCCGAACGGCTGCGGCGGCGTCGAGGAACGCATGGCCGTGGTGTGGGATGCTGGCGTCAATTCGGGCATGCTCACCCCCTCAGAATTCGTCAAGGTGTCGTCCACCAATGCGGCGCAGATCTTCAATATGTATCCACGCAAGGGCGTCATCGCCGCAGGCAGCGATGCCGACATCGTGCTGTGGGACCCGCAAGGCACGCGCACCATTTCCGCCGCCACCCAGTTCGCCAAGGGAGGCTTCAATGTCTTCGAAGGTCGTACCGTGCGCGGCATCCCCAGCACCACGATTGCCGCCGGCAAGGTGGTGTTCCACCAGGGCGAACTGACGGCCGTCGAAGGGGCGGGGCGCTATATCGAACGCCCCGCCTTTTCCGCCACCACCGCATAAGGAGTTGACGATGGATGCATTGCGTATCAATGGCGAGCGCCTGTGGGCAGCCCTGATGGAACTGGCGCGTATCGGCGCGACAGCGAAGGGCGGCGTCAAGCGCCTGGCCCTGACGGACCTCGACAAGGAAGGCCGCGACCTGGTGGTGGGCTGGGGCCGCGAGGCGGGCATGAGCATCACGATCGACCAGATCGGCAATGTCTTCATGCGACGCGACGGCACCGACAATACCTTGCCGCCCGTGATGACGGGCAGCCATATCGACACGCAGCCCACGGGCGGCAAGTTCGATGGCAATTACGGCGTGCTGGCGGGCCTGGAAGTGGTGCGCACACTGAACGATCTGAAGATCAAGACGCAGGCACCGATCGAAGTGGCCTTCTGGACCAACGAGGAAGGCTCGCGCTTCGTGCCCGTGATGATGGGCTCGGGCGTATTTTGCGGCGCCTTTTCGCTGGAGACCGCGTATGCGGCCAGGGACACGGAAGGCAAGACCGTGGGCGAGGAGCTGGCGCGCATCGGATACAAAGGTGAGCAGGTGCCGGGCGACCATCCGATCGGCGCCTATTTTGAGACGCATATCGAACAGGGCCCCGTGCTGGAAGACGCCGATAAAGTCATCGGCGTGGTGCCTGCCGTGATGGGCCTGTCCTGGTACGACTGCGTGGTGACGGGCATGGAAGCGCATGCGGGCCCCACGCCCATGGGCTTGCGCAAGGATGCGCTGCAGGTGGCCACCACCATCATGCAGGAAGTGGTGGCCATCGCCAACCGCTACCCGCCGTACGGGCGCGGCACGGTGGGCATGGTGCAGGTCTTCCCGAATAGCCGCAACGTGATTCCCGGCGAAGTCAAATTCAGCATCGACCTGCGCAACGTGAACGACGAGCTGCTCAACACCATGCATGGCGAGATCACTGCCTTCATCGATGCCATGCGCGAAAAAACAGGCTTGGGCATTTCACTGGAAAGGGTGTCCTACTACCCGCCATGCCCGTTCCACCCCGACTGTGTGGGCGCCGTGCGCAACGCCACGGCCAAACTCGGCTACTCGGTGATGGATGTGGTGTCCGGTGCCGGCCACGATGCCATCTACGCGGCCAGGCTGGCGCCGGCCGGCATGATCTTCGTGCCATGCAAGGACGGCATCAGCCACAATGAAATCGAAGACGCCAAGCCCGAGCACCTGGAAGCGGGCTGCAATGTGCTGCTGCACGCGATGCTGGAGCGGGCCGTGGCCGTGTAGCCACGACCGCTATCCCTGCGGCTTGGGCTGGAAGTTGCGCAAAAACGCCAGCAGCGCGCGCGCCGCGATGTCGGCGTCGTCGGCCGTCATGGTTTCCAGCGGGTTGTGGCTGATGCCGCCATTGCCGCAGCGGGTAAACAGCATGGCCACGTCGGTGATGGCGGCCATGGCCATGGCGTCGTGGCCGGCGCCCGACAGCAGCGCATACGGTGCGATGCCGACGGATTCCACGGCCTGCGCCAGCTGCGCCATCAGCCACGGCGCGCACGGCGCCGCGCGCGCCGACAGCAGCAGTTCCAGCTGGTAGTCGATCTGGCGCCGCGCGCAGATGGCGGCGATGCCATCCAGAATGTCGTCGACGGCAGCCTGGCGCACGGCATCAACGGCCGCGCGGATATCGAGCGACAGGATGCAGGCGCCGGCGATCACGTTGACGGAGCCGTTGGGCACCTGCAGCTGGCCCACAGTGCCCACCAGCGCTTCGCGCTGGCTGCAGCGCCGTTCCACCAGCAGGATGATTTCCGCGGCCGCGCTGGCCGCATCCTTGCGCATGGTCATGGGCGTGGTGCCCGCATGGCTGGCCACGCCCCCAAGACTGACCAGGTAGCGCGAGCTGCCGGCGATCGCCGTGACGATACCCAGCGGCAGGTCGCGCTCAAGCAGCACGGGGCCCTGCTCGATGTGCACTTCCACATAGCCGAGCAAGTCTTCGGGAGCGCGCGCGATGGCGCCGATGGCGCTCGCCTCGTGGCCGGCGGCGGCCAGCGCGTCGCGCATGCTCACGCCGTCCGCATCCAGCTGCTCCAGCAGCGACACGTCGAATTTGCCCGTCACGGCCGTGCTGCCCAAAAACGTGCTCTTGAAGCGCACGCCTTCCTCTTCGGCGAAACCGACGACCTCGAAATGAAACGGCAGCTTTTCGCCCCGTTCGTGCAGGTGGCGCACGACGGCGATCGGCAGCACGATACCCAGGCGGCCATCGTACTTGCCGCCGTTGCGCACGGTGTCGTAGTGCGATCCCGTCATCAGGGTCTTCGCGCCCGGTGCGTCGGACAGATAGCGGCCGACGACATTGCCGACGGCGTCGATGTGCACCTGCATGCCCGCGTCCCGCATCCAGTCGGCCAGCTGCGCGGCCGTTTTGCGGTGCGCCGGCGTCAGATAGGCGCAGGTCAGGTTGTAATCGCTGTCGCTCCAGCCGGCCAGCGTTTCCGCCTGCTGCATGATGGCGGGGCCGAAGTCCAGGCGCACGTCGAACAGGTCGTTCAGGCGCAGTTCGGCGATGCGCTTGATCTGCCGCAGCGATTCGGCCAGTTCATCGGCGCGCCGGTTTTTCAGGCGGCGCGCAAACGTGGCGATGATGTCCTGGCGCGTCAGGCCCTCGCCCGTCGGACCCTTGACGGCCAGGATGAAGGGAAAGCCGAACTTGGCGTTGTATTCGCTGTTGAGGCGCTGCAGGGTGGCGAATTCATCAGGGCTGCACAGGTTCAGGCCCGACTTGGCCTGTTCGCGCGTCGATTCCGCCGTCAGCTGCCCGGCGATGGCGGCCTTGCCGGCCAGTTCCGGGTGGGCGCGTATCAGTCCCAGCTGCTCTTCGGGCGAGGCTTGCGCCAGCACGCGCTGCAGCTCCGTCTTGAGGGCCGTCAGGCTGGCAAACGGCCGGGCGGCAGCCGCGCGCTGGGCGATCCAGGGCGAGTGTTCGTAGATGCCATGCAGGTGCGCGATAAAATCGGCCTGGCTGCCGGCGTTCAGGTCTGAAAGGGTGGTCATGGTTTTCCGATCATTCAAGCGGTGATGATAGCGCCCCGTTCCTGCCTCCATTATATGCGCGCGCTGATAGCGGCTATCGCTGCACCAGCGCCTTGGCCGCTGCGCTGACCTGGTCGCGCAGCCATTTGTGTTCGGGCGCCTGGTGCACGCGCTGGTGCCACAGCTGGTAAAAGCGCATCGGCGGGAATTTCAAGGGCACGGTGTACGTTTTCAGCGGCAGGGTCTTTTCATAGAAGCGCATGAATTGCCGGCCCGTGGTGAGCACCAGGTCCGTCTGCGTCAGCATGTAGGGGATCAGGCCGAAATACGCCGACTCCACCACCACGTTGCGCTGCAGGTTTTGCCGTTCGAGGAAGGAATCGATCACGCCGTGGTAGCCGGGCATCATCTGCGACGGCGCCACGTGGGGCAGGCTCAGGTAGTCGTCGAGCGTCATGGCGTCGCTGGCGGTACGGCGCGCATAGGCGTTTTCCGCATGCATGGCGCAGATGATGGGGTCTTCGAACAGCTTCGAGATGTGCAGGTGCGCGGGCGGTTCGTCCCAGTTGGCGATGACCAGGTCCAGGCCCCCGTCGGACAGCTGGCGGATATGGTCGATGCCCGGCCCCAGGCTGTGCAGCACGACGCGGCTTTTCGGCGAGCCGCGGCGCAGCAGGGCCACCACGTTGGGCAGGAACTGGCTGTCCAGGTAGTCGGGCGCGGCGATATGGAAGGTGCGCGCCTCTTCCTGCGCCACGAACGGCGTCTTCTTGACGAACAGGCTTTCCGTCTGGTCGAGGATGCGCTTGGCCGGATTGAGCAGGCTTTCGCCATGCTGGGTCGGCACCATGCCGCGCGCGCCGCGCACGAGCAGCGGGTCGCCCGTCAGTTCGCGCAGCTTGCGCAAGGAGGCGGAAATCGAAGGCTGCGGCTGATTGAGCTTGAGCGCCACGCGCGAGACATTCTTTTCCACCAGCAGCAGGTAGAGGATGCGGATCAGGTGCAGGTCGAGGTGTTGCGGCAGGCTGGACATGTGACGGCGGCTCTGTTGTATATCGATTTGAATATGTCAAATATACGATATTTTTCATGTGATGGGCGGTAAATCCGTTTATCTTGTGTAGATTGGCACGAATATGGGTTCGGTCTGACTAGAGGAAATTTATGGAAGTATTTGCCTACCTGATTCCGTACGGCCTGGAGTGGCTGAACCTGATCGTCCGCTGGCTGCACGTCATCACGGGCATCGCCTGGATCGGTGCTTCCTTTTATTTCGTCTGGCTCGACAATTCCATACGTCCGCCCGCGCCCGGCTCCGAGCTGGCGAAGAAGGGCGTGTCGGGGGAATTGTGGGCCGTGCATGGCGGCGGCTTCTATAACCCGCAAAAATACCTGGTGGCGCCCGCGGAACTGCCGAAGGAACTGCACTGGTTCAAGTGGGAAGCGTATTCCACCTGGCTGTCCGGCTTTGCACTGCTCACCATCGCGTATTACTTCAATGCCCAGGCCATGATGATCGACAAGGCCGTGGCCGATATCTCCAGCGGCCAGGCCGTCGGCATCGGCATCGCCACCCTCGTCATCGGCTGGACCGTGTACGACCTGCTGTGCCGCTCGAAGCTGGCGCAATATGAACTGTGGTTCGGCGTGACGGTGTTCGCGCTGATCGTCGGCGCCGCCTATGTGCTCACGCATTTGCTCAGCGGGCGCGCCGCCTACATCCACGTGGGCGCCATGATCGGCACCATCATGGTGGCCAATGTGCTGATGCTGATCATTCCCGGCCAGCGCAAGATGGTCGAGGCCATGGCTGCCGGCAAGCTGCCCGATCCCAAACATGGCCTGAAAGCCAAGCAGCGCAGCGTGCATAACAATTATTTTACGTTACCCGTGCTGTTCATCATGATCAGCAACCACTACGCGATGACTTACCGGAACGACCACGCGTGGCTGGTGCTGGCGCTGATCATGGCGGCCGGCGTCTTCATTCGCCACTTCTTCAACCTGCGCCACAAGGGGCGTGTCGAGTGGCGTTATCCGGCTCTCGGCGTTGCCCTGTTGCTGGCCGTTGCCGTGGCCATCGCGCCGAAAGCGCCCGTGGCCCTGGCGGCCGCGCCGGCGGCGGACCCGGCGGCGCAGTTCACGAGCGTGCACGCCATCATCGCCCAGCGCTGCGCCACCTGCCATTCGGCCCAGCCCACGCAGCCGGGCTTCGCCACGGCGCCGGCCGGCATGATGCTGGATAATGAGACGCAAATCCGCCAGCACGCGGCGCAAATCTACAAGCAGGCCATCGAGCTGAAGGCCATGCCGATCGGGAACCTGACCAATATGACGGAGGCCGAGCGCAGTAAATTGGGCGCCTGGCTGCAACAGACCATGCAAGGAGCAAAATGACGACGCACGCAGAAAAAATCACGGCCTGGATCGACGAGCACTTCGACGAAGAAGTCGCCTTTTTACAGAAGGTGGTGCAGCAGCCGACGGATACGCCGCCCGGCAATAACGCGCCGCACGCGGACCTGGTGGCGCAGCTGCTGCAGGCGTATGGCTGGAACGCGGAAAAGCACGCCGTGCCGGCGGACCAGGTCGAGGCGTATGGCATGCAGAGCATCACCAACCTGATCGTGCGCCGGCCATACGGCGCAGGCGGGCCGACCGTGGCCCTGAATGCGCATGGCGACGTGGTGCCGCCCGGCGACAACTGGACGTATCCGCCGTACGGCGGCCAGATCGACGGCGGCTATATCTACGGCCGCGCGACGGCCGTCTCGAAAGGCGATTTCGCCACCTATGTGTTTGCCGCGCGCGCACTCGAAGCGCTGGGCATTCCCCTGAAGGGGCAGCTGGAACTGCATTTTACCTACGACGAGGAATTCGGCGGCTTGCTGGGGCCGGGCTGGCTGCTGGAACAGCAGCTGACGAAGCCCGATTTCGTCATCGCCGCCGGTTTCAGCTACGGCATCGTCACGGCGCACAACGCCTGCCTGCAGCTGGAAATCACCGTGCACGGCAAGTCGGGCCACGGCTCGATGCCGGAGACGGGCCACGATGCGCTGCAGGCGGCCAACAAGATCCTCAACGCCATTTACGGCCAGCTGCCGGAACTGAAAAAGATCAAATCGAAAGTGGCCGGCATCGACTCGCCCACCATGCTGGTGGGCCGCATCGACGGCGGCACGAATACCAATGTGGTGCCGGGCAAGGTCGTCATGAAGATGGACCGCCGCATGATTCCCGAAGAAGATCCGGTGGCGGTGGAAGCGCAGGTGCGCGTGCTGATCGAGGACGCCGTGCGCGGCGAGCCGGGCATCCGCATCGAGATCCGCCGCCTGCTGCTGTCGCACGCGCTGCGGCCCTTGCCCGGTTCCGAACAGCTGGTCGGCAGCCTGCAGAAAAACGCGCAAGCGATTCTGGGCGAGACCATTCCCGCCGTCGGCACGCCGCTGTATGCGGATGCGCGCCTGTATGGCGAGCGGGGCATTCCTGCCGTGCTGTATGGCGCCGGCCCGCGCACGGTGCCCGAGTCGAACGCGAAGAAGGCCGACGAGCGTCTGGCGCTGGACGATTTGCGCAAGGCCAGCAAGATCGTCGCCTTGACCTTGCTCGACTTCCTGGGCGAGAAATAGACCGGGCGCTTTGGCTTACAATGGGGCGGACACTCAACCTGTGAAGAAGAGCCCCATTGAATACCCGTTTTCTCGAAGCGTTTGTCTGGGCTGCGCGGCTGGGCAGCTTTCGCACGGCGGCCGACAAGCTGCACATCACGCAGGCGGCCATCTCGAACCGCATCGCCTCGCTGGAGCAGGACTTCGGCACGCGTCTGTTCGACCGCGACGCGCGTGACATCCGCCTGACTTTTGCCGGGCGCAATCTGCTCGTGTACGCCGAGCGCATGCTGGAACTGTGCCGCGACATGTATGCGGCCAATTCCTCGCCTGCGCAGATCACGGGTGAAGTGCGCATCGGCGTCATCGAAACCATTGTGCATACCTGGTTAATCCCGTTCCTGCAGCGCGTGCAGGAGCGCTATCCGGGTATCGAGATTCAGTTGACGTCGGAATCGACGCGCCGCCTGCACGAACAGCTGCAGCAGGGCGAGCTCGATATCGCGCTGCAGACGGACATGCTGACGGGCGACCATATCCGCAGCACGGGCAGCGGCGCCATCGCCATGGGCTGGGCCGGCAGGGCCGCCGACTGGCCCGATACGGGCGTGCCGTTCACGGTGGCGCAACTGGCGCAGCATCCGATCATCACCATGAACCGCGGCTCGCAGCCGCATTCAGCATTGAAGGCGCTGTGCCAGGACGAGGGCGTGCAGCTGGGGCGCGTCCATTGCGTCAGCTCGATCTCCGCCATCGTGCGCCTGGTCAAAGCGGGCTTCGGCATCGCCGTGCTGCCGCTGGCGCCCCTGCGCGAGGAAATCGAGCAGGGCTACATCGCCCTGATTCCCTGCACCAGCAGCCTGGCGCCGCAGCGCATCGTCATCAGTTACAGCGAAGACATCACGACGGAAGCGATTCAATTGGTCGCCATGCTGGCGTGCGAGGAGGCGGCCAGGTTCACGCTGGCGCTGGGCGAGGAATATGGTGCCGGGTGATATCACGGCGTAGGTCGGATTAGCGCCCCGGCGCGTAATCCGACAACATTGTTGGCCCGTCCCCAACGCGACCCACAAGAAAAACTTATCAGTCGCGTTCAGAATAACCCGTTTGCCAAGTGATGGCGTGCCACCTATTCTGGGTTGGCACTCCACTTACAACGCAAACGGAACCCTCATGACGACGTCCACCACCACCTTGCCCGGCATCCTGTTCGTCTGGACCAGCGCCGACCCGGAACACGAGCTTGATTTCAACCGCTGGTATGACCGCGAGCACGTGGAAGAGCGCGTGCGCATTCCCGGCTTCGTCAGCGGCACGCGCTACCAGAGCGTGCGCGGCCCCCGCAAATACCTGGGCCTGTACCGCACCCGTTCGCTCGCCGCCTTCCAGACGCCCGACTACTTCAAGGCTTTCGGCCAGCAGACGCCATGGTCGCTGACGAACCTGCAGCGCATGGTCGATCCGATGCGCCGTGTCTGCGCCATCGAGGCGGAAACGGGCATGGGCACGGGTGCCTGGCTGGCCGTGCTGCGCCTGGGTGCATCAGCCATCGGCCAGGATGCGCAAGCGGTGGCCGGCTTGGCCACGCTGGGAACGACGCTGCTGCAGATCGACGGCGTCATTGCCACGCGCTTGCTCACGCCCGACGCCAGCCTGTCCGGCCCCCTGCCGGCGGAACGGACGGAGGCCCGCGTGCTCGATCCGATCTTCCTGATCGACGCATCGTCCGAAAGCGCCGCCATGGCGGCCGCGAATGCCGCCAGCGCGGCGCTGGGCCTGGACGCCGAACAGGCAGCCATCCTGCAGCTGTCCTGGCAGCTGCGCGAGGCCGACCTGCACGCTGCCTGACGCGCCGCAAGCGTATCTTGCCGGCACTGATAACACGAGACACGGGCCACGGCGCAGGGCAAAGCATCCTGCGCCGGGCCTGCAATAAAACTGACGAGAGAGGTAGGCAATGACCACATATACGAACGCCGCGCATCCGGCAGCCCAGGCACCGGGCGAGAAGGCCACGACGGCCAAGACGGGCCGCCTGGCCACGGCCAGCATGGTCGGCACGACCCTGGAATGGTATGACTTCACCGTCTACAACACCATGGCCGCGCTGATTTTCAATCACCTGTTCTTTCCCTCGTTCGATCCGCTGACGGGCACCATCCTGGCCTTTTCCACGTATGCCGTCGGCTATATCTCGCGCCCCATCGGCGGCGTGATCTTCGGCCATTTGGGCGACAAGCTGGGACGCCGCTGGGTGCTCGTGGTGACCCTGATGCTGATGGGCGTGACGACGGGCCTGATGGGCCTCCTGCCCACGTACGCGACGGCCGGCATCTGGAGTCCCATCCTGCTGGTGGCGCTGCGTTTCGTGCAGGGCATCGCTTTGGGCGGCGAATGGGCCGGTGCCGTGCTGATCTCCGTCGAACACGGTGCGCCGGACAAGCGGGGCCGCAACGCCTCGTGGACGCAGGTGGGGCCGTCGTTCGGCACCTTGCTGGCGACGGGCTGCATCGGTCTGATCACCTATCTGCTGCCGCATGAAGCGTTCATGGACTGGGGCTGGCGCATGCCGTTCATCGCCAGCCTGCTGCTGGTGGCGTTTGGCATGTGGATACGCAGCGGCATCGAGGAAACCCCGCTGTTCAAGGAACTCGACCAGCAGGATGCCAAGGCCGAAGCGCCGATCGGCGACGTGCTGCGCCTCTACTGGCGCCGTCTGCTGATCGCCGGCGGCGTGCGCATCGGCTCGGACGTGCTGTATGCGCTGGTGGTGGTGTTCACCCTGACGTATGTGACGACGGTGCTGCATCTGTCGTCGACCCTGGCGCTCACCGCCATCATGATCGGCACGGCTTGCAATGCGCTGTCGGTGCCGCTGTTTGGCGCGCTGTCGGACAAGATCGGCCGCCGCCCCGTGTATGCGCTGGGCGCAGCGCTGGGCCTCGTGTGGGCGTTTGCCTTCTTCACCTTGTTAGACACGGCCAGCCCGGCCGCCATCGTCACGGCCGTCGTCGTGGGCCTGGTGATCCACGCCATCATGTATGGCCCGCAAGCGGCCTTCGTCATCGAGCAATTCCCGACCAAGGTGCGCTATGCGGGTTCCTCGCTGGCCTATACCCTGGCCGGCGTCATCGGCGGCGGCTTCGCGCCGCTCGTCATCGCCAGCCTGTACCGCTCGTACAACAGCACCGTGGCCGTCTCGCTGTACGTGGCGGCGGCCTTGCTGATCACCGGCGCGGCAGTGTTTGCCGCACGCGAAACGGGCCGCGGCCCCCTGGAGGAATAAAATCATGACGACATTGCATTTTCAACTGGCCGGCCACGGTCCCGTCACCTTCGACATCGATAACTTGATCATCGCCGGCTGGACAGGCCGCGACATGGCGATGGTGGAACATCATATCGCCGAGCTGGAAGCGATCGGCGTGGCGCGTCCGAAAAGCGTGCCGACGTTTTACCGCGTGGCGGCGGCGCTGCTGTCGAGCGACGCGGCCATCGAAGTGCCGGGCGGCGACTCGTCGGGCGAAGCGGAATTCGTGCTGTTTTCCACGGAATACGGCCTGCTGGTGGGCATCGGTTCCGACCACACGGACCGCAAGGTGGAGAGCTACGGCGTGACGGTATCGAAGCAGATGTGCGGCAAGCCCGTGGGCGACACCCTGTGGCGTTATGCCGACGTGGCCGGCCACTGGGACCAGCTGCAGATGCGCTCCTGGCGCGAACGCGCCGGTGTGCCGGCCCTGTACCAGGACGGCCCCGTGACGCGCATGCTGTCGCCGGAAGACCTGATTTTGCGTTACACGGGACAAAGCAGCCTGCCGGTGGGCAGCGCCATGTTCTGCGGCACGCAGCCTGTCATCGGCGAGATGGGCCATGGCGACGCGTTTGAGCTGGAGCTGTATGATCCAGCCTTGCAGCGCCGCCTGCAGCACCGCTATGCCGTGCAAACCCTGCCCGTGGAAGGATAAGAGAATGACCGAACTGACCAAGACCATCCGCGAACTGGCGGCCGACCTGGCCGCCGGCCGCTTCACCAGCGTGGCACTGACCGAGCGGATGCTGGCGCGCGCCGAGGCGCACCGGGCGCAGGGCGGCCATGCCTATGTCAGCCTTGATGGCGAACAGGCCCTGGCCGAGGCCCGTGCCAGCGATGCGGCGCGCGCCGCCGGCATCATTGCTTCGCCGCTGGCCGGCATCCCCATTTCGATCAAGGACCTGTTCGACGTCAAGGGGCAAACCAGCAGTGCCGCCTCGCTGGCGCTGGCCGACGCGCCGCCCGCCGTGGCCGATGCGCTTGCCGTGGCGCGCCTGCGCGCAGCCGGCGCCGTTCTGCTGGGCCGCACCAACATGAGCGAATTCGCGTTTTCCGGCCTGGGCTTGAATCCCCATTACGGCACGCCGCGCAATCCGCACGACGGCGCGCGCGTGGCGGGCGGCTCCACCTCGGGCGGCGCCGTCACCGTGGCCTTGGACATGGCGGCCGGCGCGCTGGGCACGGATACGGGCGGCTCGATCCGCATTCCATCGGCCTTTTGCGGCCTGACGGGCTTCAAGCCGACGGCGGCGACTGTGCCGCTGGCCGGCACGGTGCCCTTGTCGCGCTCCCTCGATTCGGCCGGCCCCATCGCCCGCAGCGTCGATTGCTGCGCCATTTTGTATGCAGCGCTGTCGGGCCATGATATCGGCGCGCAGGCGCCGGCACTGAAAGGCTTGCGCTTCGGCTTTACCCTGGACTACGTCGGTACGCACGTGGCGCCGCAGGTGCAGCAGGCTTTCGACGCCGCGCTGGACAAGCTGCGGCAAGCCGGTGCCCTGGTGGAACAGTTCGACTTCCCCGAATTGCTGGCGCTGCCGGGCATCAATGGCGGCGGCGGCCTGGTGGCGGCGGAAGCGTGGCACTGGCACAGGGCGTTACTGGAAGAGAAGGGCGCGCAGTACGACCAGCGCGTGGCGGCGCGCATCCGCCGCGGCCAGCAGCAGGGCGCGTTTGACTACATCGACTTGCTCGATGCGCGCGCGCGCCTGATCGCCATTGCGCGGCAGCGCCTGGCGCCGTTCGACGCCTGGCTGATGCCCAGCGTGGCCATTCTGGCGCCGCAGGTCGCGCCGCTGGAAGCGGACGACGCCACCTTCTTTGCCACGAACGGCCTGGTGCTGCGCAACGCCAGCGTCATCAACTTCCTCGACGGCTGCGCGCTGTCGCTGCCTTGCCATGCCGACGGCGAGCTGCCCGTGGGGCTGGGCATCTGCGGCCTGGCCGGCGCCGACGATACGGTGCTGCAGATCGGCCGCGCCGTGGAGGCGTTGTTGCGGGGGAGTGGAAAAGAATAGTGCCGTAGTGCAGGAAAATGCCAATTCTGTCATGATGGCTGGCATTGACATGGAATAGTCGCGCTGCGGGCGCCGGCAAACTTCACACTGTGCACCGATACGACCTGATTAGCTGTCATGACTGCGGCGTGCTGTACCGCAAACGTCCGCTGCGCCCCCGCGAAAAGGCGCGCTGCATCCGTTGCCGCTCGGTGCTGTACCGCGGCGCTCACGCGCGGGGCGCCTCGGCCGAATTGAGCAAGGTGGTAGCGCTCACCCTGGGCGCCGCCTTTGTCTTCCTGATCGCCCAGTTTTTCCCCATCGTCGAACTTGACGTCAATGGCCTCACTTCCAGCGCCACCTTGCTCGGCTCCATCCGCGTGCTGTGGTACGAGCAGATGCACATCGTGGCGACGATGGTCTTCCTGTTTACCATCCTCTTTCCCGCCATCGAACTCGGCTCGCTGCTGTATGTGGCGCTGGGCCTGCGCGGCGGCGTCAAGGTGCCGGGCTTTAACCGCGTGCTGCGCGCCGTGCAGACGGCGCGCGAATGGGGCATGACGGAGGTGCTGATGATCGGCATCCTGATCACCGTTGTCAAGATGACCAGCCTGGCCACGGTGCTGCCGCAACCGGGCTTGTTCGCGTTTGGCGCGCTCACCGTGCTGCTGGCCATCGTCGTCTCGTTCGACCCCAAGGCCCTGTGGAACCTGGGCGACGACCTGACCCGGCAAGCGCTGCCCGGCATCCGCTACAAGGCTTTCGCGCCCGGTGAAAAGGTGGTGCCCTGCCATGCCTGCGGCCTGGTGGCGCCGCCTGCGGGCAAGGGCAGGCACCTGGCGTGCGTGCGCTGCGGCACGGCCCTGCACGTGCGCAAGCCGGACAGCATCAACCGCACCTGGGCCTTGCTGATCGCCGCCATGATCCTCTACATTCCCGCCAACCTGCTGCCCGTGATGGTCACGCAATCGCTGTTCGGCACGCAGGACGACACCATCATGAGCGGCGTGGTGCTGTTCTGGACCAGCGGCTCGAAGGGCCTGGCCATCATCATTTTCATCGCCAGCGTGGTCGTGCCCATGCTCAAGCTGGGCGTGCTGGCGCTGCTGGCGTTCACGGCGCAGCGGCGTTCGCGCTGGCGGCCGCGCCAGCGCACCATCTTGTACCGCATGGTCGAATTCATCGGCCGCTGGTCCATGCTCGACATCTTTGTCGTCACCCTGACGGTGGCGCTGGTGCGCTTCAAGTCGCTGGCCGTGATCACGGCGGGACCGGGCGCGCTGGCCTTTGGCGCCGTGGTGGTGCTGACCATGCTGGCGGCGATGCAGTTCGACCCGCGCCTGATCTGGGACCCCGTCGACGGGCAGGTGCCTGGCGAGGAAGAACCCGTGGTGGTGGCAAATACCGGAAACAATACAGTGATTGGAGAACAGCATGTCTGACAAAGAAGCGGGCGGCCTTGCCGAAACGGGTGGCCAGGGCGTCCCCCCGTTACCGGAACCCGATGTGGAACAGGGCAGCCGCTGGCTGCCGTCGCTGGTATGGCTCATTCCGCTGCTGGCAGCGCTGATCGGCGCCGGCCTGGCCGCCAAGTCCATCCTCGACCAGGGACCCACGGTGACGGTCAGCTTCAAGAGCGCCGAAGGCCTGGAGCCGGGCAAGACCAAGGTCAAATACAAGGATGTCGACATCGGCCAGGTGCGCGCCATCACCCTGGGCGACGACTTGAGCAAGGTCCTCGTGACGATCGACATGAGCAAGGAAGCGCGCCGTTTCGCCACCGCCGATTCGCGCTTCTGGGTGGTGCGCCCGCAGATCGGCGCCAGCGGCGTGACGGGCCTGGGCACCTTGCTGTCGGGCGCCTACATCGGCGTCGACACGGGCAAGTCGGAGCAGAAGAAGGAGAGCTTCATCGGCATGGAGAGTCCGCCCGCCGTGGCAGGGGACCAGAAGGGCAAGCTGTACACCCTGCATGCGGACAGCCTCGGCTCCGTCGACGTGGGCTCGCCCCTGTTCTTCCACCGCCTGAGGGTGGGCAAGGTGGTCAGCTTCGCGCTGGACAAGGATGGCAACGGCATCACCATGTCGGTCTTCGTGAATGCGCCGTACGACCAGTTCGTCGGCAAGGATGCGCGCTGGTGGCATGCCAGCGGCGTTGACGTGCGCCTCGATTCCAACGGCTTCAAATTGAATACGCAATCGCTGGCGGCCATGCTGGTGGGCGGCATCGCCTTCGAGGCGGAAAACGGCCGCAAGCCCGTCGAACCGGCACCGGCCGGCACCAATTACCGCCTGGCGGCCGACGAGGCGAGCGCCATGCGCGAGCCCGATGGCGAGGCGATCACCACCGTGTTCTATTTCGACCAGTCCCTGCGCGGTTTGCAGCCCGGCGCCACGGTCGATTTCCGCGGCATCGTGCTGGGCGAGGTGCGTTCGGTCAGCATCGAGTTCGATCCCGTGAAGAAGAACTTCCGCATGCCCGTCACCGTCAACCTGTACCCGGCCCGCCTGGGCATGCGCTTCAAGGCCGCCGTCGACGATGAGGAAGGCTCGGCCGGCCACCAGCTGCTCGAACGCATGGTCAGCCGCGGCTTGCGCGCGCAGCTACGCACGGGCAACCTGCTGACCAGCCAGTTGTATATCGCGCTGGACTTCTTCCCGAAAGCGCCGAAGGTGGCGCTCGATCCGAACAGGTATCCGCTGGAAGTGCCGACCGTGCCGAACACCCTCGATGAATTGCAGACGCAGATCGCCAGCATCGCCCGCAAGCTCGATCAGGTACCGTATGTGGAGATCGGCAACAACCTCAACGCCACGATCAGGCAGGCCAATACCCTGTTCAAGCAGCTCGATGGCCAGGTGGTGCCGGAAATGCGCGATACGCTGACGGCGGCGAAACAGACGTTCGGCACGGCCGAACAGGTGCTGCAAAAGGATTCGCCGCTGCAGTCGGACGTGCGCCAGGCCTTGCAGCAGCTGACGCAGACCCTGCAATCGCTCAATGCCCTGTCGGATTACCTGGAACGCCATCCCGAGTCCCTGATCCGCGGTAAAAAAGGAGATGAAAAAAAATGATGAAGCCGATGTTTTCCGCGCTGCTGGCGGCCAGCCTGCTGGGCGCCTGCTCCACGCCCCAGCCCGAGCATTTCTATACGCTCAGCGGCGGCGCCGACGCGCAGCCGGCCAAGCCCGTGAAATACTATGTCGAGGTGCTGGCCGTCAGCGTGCCGCAGCAGGTGAGCCGCAACCAGTTTGTCGTGACGGCGCCGTCGGGCCGCATCGAATTGCTGGAGCAGCAGCGCTGGGCGGGGCCGCTGGCCGGCGAGATCGGACAGGCCCTGTCGACGGCCGTGACGAACGACCTGGGCGCCATCGACGTGTTCCGCACGCCGCATCCGGACAATCTGCCCGTGTACCGCATCAGCACCAACGTGCAGCGTTTCGAGTCCGTGATGGGCCAGTATGCGCTGATCGATGCCGTGTGGAGCGTGCGCCAGCTGGCCAGCAGCAAGGTGGTCACTTGCCGTACGATCGCCAATGAAAAGGTGGGCGCCGGCTATGATGAACTGGTGCTCGGTCACCGCCGCGCCGTGAACCGCATCGCCGCCGATGTGGCCAGCGTCGTGCGTGCTTTTGACAACGGCAGCGCCGCCTGTCCGGCCGCCTGAGCCGCTTTCCGCTACCCAGTCCCGGCGGCCGCTGGTAAAATGCGGCCATGGGAATGACCTTGTTCACGCGCCGCTTTGCCGCCTGGATCGCCTGTTTCGCGATCCTGCTGGCGGCGCTCGCGCCATCGATTTCCCAGGCCGTCGCCAACGCCAAACAGGAATCCGGCTCCGGCTGGGCGGAAATCTGCTCGGTGGCCGGCATCCGTTTTGTGCAGCTTGATCAGGCCGATGACGGCGCCGCCGATGGCAAGTCCGGCGGCAAGGCCATGCAGATGGAGCATTGCGCCTTCTGTTCCACGCATGCGGGTTCCGTCGGCCTGCCGCCGGCCAGTCCAGTGCTGCCGCTGCTTGTGGCCAGCGGCACGGCCATCTTCCCGGCCCTGTACTACCAGTCCCCATCTCCGCTGTTCATCTGGTCCACCGCGCAGTCGCGCGCGCCGCCCGGTCTCATTTAAGTTTTTGCATTTTCAATGCTGGCACTGTCCACCTTGCGGTGTGACGCCCCGCATCCGCACACTTAAACGAGAATCACATGAACAAGAAATTATTGATGCTGGCGGCAGCCATCGCCCTGGCCTATCCCTGCGCGCAGGCGCAGCAACTTGAACACGCCATCGACACGGTCGTCGTTTCCGGCTCGCGCGCGCAATCGTGGCTGTCCGAGACGCCGCAGGCGATCGGCGTCGTCAATGCCAAAACCCTGGAGCGCGACAAGCCCAGGACCATGGGCGATATCCTCAACCGCATCGCCGGCGTGTACTGGAATGACCTGGGCAACGAGCAGCACAGCATGAGCATCCGCCAGCCCATCGGCACGAATGCCGTCTACCAGTACCTGGAAGACGGCATACCCATCCGCCCGCTGGGCGTCTTCAACCACAACTCGCTCAACGAGATGAACATGGCGGGCGCCAGCGGCGTGGAAGTGGTGAAGGGCGCCGCCTCGTCGCTGTACGGCAGCAATGCCGTCGGCGGTGCCGTGAATTTCCTCACGGCCGGCGCCAGCGCCACGCCGACGGCAAGCGCGGGCGTGCGGCGCGACAACGTGGGCGGTTTCACCCGCTACGACACGGCCGCCAGCGATACCTGGGGGCCGCTGGGACTGCGCTTTTCCCATTACAGTTCGCGCCGTTCGCGCGACAACTGGCAAGAGTACAGCTATGGCGACAAGGATTCGTTCTCGCTGCGCGCCGACTATGCGCTCGGCCCCGCGTCGCAGCTGCGCGCCACCCTCGTGCACACGGATCTCGATGCGGCCATGACGGGCAGCCTGTTCGAGAACGATTACCGCAGCAATCCCGGCAAGAGCCTGAATACGTTTACCTACCGCAAGGACAAGACCACGCGCATGAACCTGGCATGGGAGGGCGCGACGACGGCCAATGGCACGAGCACCGTCACCGTGTTTACGCGCAAGAACGACCATGGGCAGCTTCCCGCGTATTCCATCGGCAGCTGCGCGGGCATGCTGTGCAAGGGCGTCATCAACAACAACCATGTCGATTCGCTGGGGCTGGATGTGAAACACCAGCAGGAATTCGCGTGGCTGCGTTCGCGCCTGGTCGCCGGCGTGTACGTGGACAAGAGCGACAATCCCTTTGTCAGCGACAATCTCTCCATCGTGCGCGATGCGGCCACGGGCCGCTATCTGCGATACACGCTGGCCAATGCCAGCAATCCGCAGGGCGTGCGCGACTACCAGACTGACATCTTGAACACGGCCGTCTTCGCGCAGTGGGAATTTTCTCCGCTGGCGGGCACGCGCGTGGTGCTGGGTGGACGCTCGGACGCCATCCGCTACGACTATCATAACAATCTGGCGCCCGGCGGCAGCGTCAACTACGGCGCGCCCGACGAGTCGCGCAGTTTTTCCCATGTGAGCCCGAAGCTGGGCGCCACCTACGCGATCGGCCATGCGGGCAGCGCATATGCCAACGTCAGCCAGGGCTTTACCCCGCCCGAAGTGAGCCAGCTGTATGGCAAGACGGGCATTGCCGACTTGCAGCCGTCCGTCTACAACAACTATGAACTGGGCTTGCGCTGGGCCTTTTTGCAGGGCCGATTGAAACTCGACACGGCCCTGTACCGGCTCGACGGGCGCGACACCATCGTCAGCTACACGCTCTCGCCGGGCAACAGCGAAAACCGCAATGCGGGCCGCACGCGCAGCGAAGGGCTGGAGCTGGGTTTGAACTACGACAGCGGGTCGTTCGACGCGCGCTTCGCCACGGCCATCGCGCGCCACCGCTACCTGCGCTACCAGGTCTCCAGTACCCTCGATTACAGCGGCCGCATCATGCCGCAGGCGCCGCGCGACATCACCTCGTTCGAGATCGGCTACAAGCCCGTGACGGGCGCGCGTATCGCCCTCGAAGCCGTGCATCAGGGCCGCTACTGGATGAACAACGCCAACACGGTGGAGTATGGCGGCCACGCGCTGCTGAACCTGCGTGCCAGCTACCGGCTCGCGCGTGGCCTGGAAGCGTGGGCACAGGTGCGCAATGTGGCCGATAAACGCTATGCCGATTCGGCCAGCAGCAGCTATGCGGGCACGGGCAGCTATGCGCCGAACAGCCAGAACCAGTACACGCCCGGTGCGCCGCGCAGCGTGATGCTGGGCCTGGCCTATACCTATGACGGACTGTGAGGATGGCCATGGACGACGCAACTTTTCTTGTGGCACGGCGCAAAAGCCTGTACTGGCGCATCCACTTCTGGGCCGCGCTGATCGCCTCGCCATTCGCGCTGGTGGCTACCCTGACGGGCATTTTGTATGTATTCACGCCACAGATCGAGGCAAGGCTGTACCAGCACCTCGACCATGTGGCGCCACAAGCGTCCATGCTGCCGCTGGACGCCGCCGTGGCGGCCGCGGAACGGGCGGCCCCGCATGGCTGGACGGTGCAGCACGTGGTGCCGCCGTTTCAGCAGGACGACGCGGTGCAGGTGGCGTTCGCGCCGCCCGGCGGCGCGCCCGATGAACATGCGGGCCATGGCGGACATGCCGCACCGGTCAAGCCGAAGTTCGGCCTGCCCGCGCAAGCCGTGATCGTCTACGTGAATCCGTATGACGCGCGCGTGCTGGGCAGCCTGGCCAGCAGCGAACGTTTCGGCAACTGGGCGAAAAAGCTGCATTCGCGCCTGCTGCAAAACGATGGCTGGCGCTGGATGATCGAGCTGGCCGCCAGCTGGCTGATGGTGATGCTGGTGACGGGCGTGGTGCTGTGGTGGCCGCGCGGCGCGCAATCGGGCTTGCCGAAGCGGGGCGCGCAGGGCCGCAACGGCTGGCGCCAGTGGCATGCTTTTCTCGGCGTGGCGCTCGGCATCGTCAGTGTCGTGATCCTGACGACAGGATTGACGTGGAGCCAGCAGGCGGGCGGGCGCATCCGCACGCTGCGCGACGTCAGCGGCCAGGCGCCGCCGCCCGTGCCGCGCGGCCTGCACTCAAGCGAAGAGGGCTCTCCGCTCGACTGGCAGGATGCGTGGCAAGTGGCGCGCAGTCACGCGCCCGCCATCGCCGTGCAACTGACGGCGCCGGCCAGTCAGGACGATGTGTGGCGCGCCACCATGGCCGACCGCAGCCAGCCCACCTTGCGCTTCGACCTGCAGTTCGACGCCTACAGCGGCAAGCCCCTGTATTACGCGGGGTGGGACGCGCAGACGGCGTTCGGCAAGGCCACCGCCATCGGCATCCCGTTCCACCGCGGCGAATTCGGCTGGTGGAACCAGGCCTTGCTGCTGCTGTTCGGCGCCAGCGTGCTGTTTTCGCTGGTGTCGGGCTGGGTGATGTTCTTCAAGCGGCGCCTGCCGGGCTCGCTGGGCTTGCCCAAGCTGCTGCCGGGCGCCTGGACCTCGCCGTCCGCGCTGGCCTGGCTGGCGGCGGCCGGCATGTGCGCGCTGATGCCGCTGCTGCTCCTGTCGGGCGGCATGCTGGTGCTGCTGGAATTGGGGCTGGCAAAATGTGGGCCGCGTGTCGGCCGCATGTGGCTGCGCTAGAATAAGGGATGCGGCCAGGCTCGTTGCCAAGCGCCGCGCCTTTGTAATGGCTGAACCATGGTATTCATCGATTTTTCCGCCTTGTCCGCACTGGCCGCCGCGTCGGCCGGTGTCACGCAAAAATGCAGTTGCTGCACCGTTCCGCTCGATGCCTGGCAGCGGCTGCCCACGTCGCTGGAACTTGACCGTTTCGAGGAGGTCGGCACCTTGCGCGCAGATCCGTACGAGGAACCGACGTTTGACGAGTACCACCCGCACGGCACGCGCTACGACAGTGCCGATGCGCCCATCGCGCCGCGCTTTTATCCCGCGAACCTGAGCCAGGTGGCCCGCTGCCTGAACTGCGGCCGCCACTACCTGCGCTACAACGAGGCGGGCGGCTATTTCACGGAGCTGCGCATCCGCGCGCTGCGCCCGGCATTGCTGGCCGATGCACCGCTGTCAAAGTGAGGGCTACAGGCTTTCCTTGACGTGCGCGATGCCGTGTTCATCGTAGATCGAGTACACGGCAGCGAGAAGGTTTTCCAGTTCCGGCGAGCGGTCCATATGCCGCATGCTGAATAAAATGGGCGAGAACGCATGCTTGTCGTCCAGCTTGCGGTACACGACGTTCCGGTGATGCATGGCCTGCACGCTTTCGGGCACGATGGAAATGCCCTGGCCGGCCGCCACCAGTCCCATGGAAATCTGCAGCTCGCGCACTTCCGTGACGGGACCGGGTGTGACATTGCCTTCGCTGAACATGGCCAGCACCTGGTCGGCAAAGCTGGGGCGCGGCGCTTTCGGATACACGAGCAGGGTCTCGTGGATCAGGTCTGTCAGGCGCAAGCCGCCTTCACCCTTGGCCAGCCGGTGGCCGGGCGGCAGGGCCACCACGAGCCGCTCTTCGCGCAGCAGGATGCGGCGGATGCTGGGGTCCTCGCTTTTCAAGCGTCCGAAACCCACGTCGATGCGGCCTTCCTTCAGGGCCTTCAACTGCTGCACCGTCGTCATTTCATGCAGGGTCACGTCGACCTCGGGATGGCGTTCGCAAAAGCGGTGCACGATGTCGGGCAATTCCCCATACAGCGTCGAGGCGACGAAGCCGATCGACAGGGTGCGTTCCAGCTTGCCCACGCGCTGCGTCATCGCCTGCAGGTCGCGCACCTGGTCGAGCAGGGGCCGTGCATGGGCGAGGAAAAACTCGCCCGCTTCCGTCAGCCGCAAGGGCCGCGAACCTTTTTCGATCAGCGCCACGCCCAGCGTTTCTTCCAGCTGCTGCATCTGTCGGCTCAGCGGCGGCTGCGCGATATGCAGGCGCGCGGCGGCCCGCGTGAAGTTCCTTTCCTCTGCGACCGCAACGAAGTAGCGCAAGTGCCGTAATTCCATCTTCATACCTTTCAGGTATAGGTTTGATACCAACTCGGTGTTGGACGTGGGGGCATTCGGGGAATATCGTGTCACCACTCCACAGAATTATACGGAATAAATATGATTCAAAATATCGAGACCTACCTGGTCGATGTGCCAACCATTCGCCCGCACCGGATGTCCGTCGCCACCATGAATACGCAAACCCTGGTGCTGGTGAGGCTGCGCTGCGCCGACGGCATCACGGGCTGGGGCGAGGCCACCACCATCGGCGGCTTGAGCTACGGCGGCGAAAGCCCGGAAAGCATCAAGACGAATATCGATACCTATATCGCCCCGCTGCTGGTCGGCATGGAAGCGAGCGAAGTGGCCAAGGCCATGGCCCGTGTGCGCAAGGTCATCCAGGGCAACCGCTTCGCCAAGTGCGCGATCGAGACGGCGCTGCTCGACGCGCAGGCACGCCGCCTGAACGTGCCGCTGTCGGAATTGCTGGGCGGCCGCGTGCGCGATGCGCTGCCCGTGGCCTGGGTGCTGGCCAGCGGCGACACGGCGCGCGATATCGCCGAAGGGGAAAAAATGCTGGACCTGCGCCGCCACCGCATCTTCAAGCTGAAGATCGGCCTGCGCGACGTGATGGACGACGTGGCCCACGTGCTGGAGATCAAGCGGGCGCTGGGCGAACGGGCCAGCGTGCGGGTCGACGTCAACCAGGCCTGGAGCGAGACGGACGCCGTGCGCGGCATCGCCGCGCTGGAAGCGGGCGGCATCGACCTGATCGAACAACCGGTGAAGGCGGGCAACCGCGCCGCGCTGGCGCGCCTGAAGCAGCGCTTCGACGTGGCCATCATGGCCGACGAAGCCTTGCACGGCCCCGCCGATGCGCTGGCGCTGGCGCAGGCCGACGCGGCCGACGTATTTGCCGTGAAAATCACCCAGTCGGGCGGCTTGCTGCCCGCGCTGGAAGTGGCCACCGTGGCGCGCCTGGCCGGCGTCGGCTTGTACGGCGGCACCATGCTCGAAGGCGGCGTCGGCACGGCCGCCACGGCCCATGTCTGCTCGACCTTTGCCGAACTGGCCTGGGGCACGGAATTGTTCGGGCCTTTGCTGCTGACGCAGGAAGTCTTGCGCGAGCCGCTCGTGTACCGCGACTTCATGCTGCAGGTGCCGACGGGGCCTGGCCTGGGCGTCGAGATCGACCTGGACAAGCTGCGTTCCATGCAACGCCAATAAGGAGAAACCATGTTATTCCATGTACGCATGAACGTGAACCTGCCGTTGAACATGCCCGCCGAGCAGGCGGCGCAGCTCAAGCAAACGGAAAAGGAACTGGCGCAGCGCCTGCAGCACGAGGGCAAATGGCGCCACCTGTGGCGCATCGCCGGCCAGTACGCCAATGTCAGCGTCTTCGACGTGGACAGCGTGGACGAGCTGCATAATTTGCTCACTTCGCTGCCGCTGTTCCCCTACATGCAGATCGACGTGATGCCGCTGTGCCGCCATCCTTCGTCGGTGCGCGGCGACGATTCCTAAGGAGACATGCAATGACGCAGATAGGCAACGACACTGCCGGGAAAACGTGCGAAGCGGATGGTATCGGCCTGCATTACCGCACGGATGGCGAGCGCGGCAAGCCCTGCCTCGTCCTGTCGAATTCCCTCGGCACGGATCTGTCCATGTGGGATGCGCAGGCGGCCGCGCTGGCCGGCGACTTTTTTGTCGTGCGTTACGATACGCGCGGCCATGGCCAGTCCGCCAGCGCCGGCGCGCCGTTCGACATCGGGCGCCTGGGCCTGGACGTGGTGGCGCTGCTCGATCACCTCGATATCGCGCGCGCCGCCTTCTGCGGCATTTCCATGGGCGGCTTGATTGGCCAGTGGCTGGGCATACACCAGCCGCGGCGCTTGACGCGGCTGGTGCTGGCAAATACGGCGGCGCGCATCGGCGGCGCCGCGCCGTGGCAGCTGCGGGCGGAACAGGTGCGCCGCGACGGCATGGCCGCGGTGGCCGATGGCGCCGCCGCGCGCTGGTTCACGCCCCAGTTTATCGCGCGTGAAGCGGACACGGTGGCGCGCCTGGTCGGCATTTTGCGCAGCCAGGATGCCGGCGGCTACGCGGCCTGCTGCGACGTGCTGGCCCAGACGGACTTGCACGCCGGCGTCGGCACGATCAGCGTGCCCACCCTGATCATCGCGGGCGAGCACGATCCCGTGACCACACTCGACGACGGGCGCTGGCTGCAGCGGCAGATCGCGGGCGCCCGCCTGGCAAGCGTGCCCGCCTCGCATATCTCGAACGTCGAGGCGGCGGACTTGTTTGCGGCGCAGTTGCGGACCTTTTTGTTGTGAGGCTTGCTGTACCGTATAGGTATGGCAGGAATTTGACTTTCCCCTGAGCACCGCCACCGGCTCGTCCGGCATGCGGCAGGGGAAGCTTTCTTGAAAAATAATAATAAGAAAAGCAGACTTGGAGTAGACGGATGGAAAACAGATTGATCATCATCGCTGCGATCACGGTGGGCTATTTCGCCCTCATGTCGTACATTACCTACAGCGTGCGCAAGCATGCCAACAGCGCCGAGGGCATGACGGCGGGCGGGCGCAATTATCCCGCTTACCTGATCGGCGCGCTGTTACTGTCGGAATTCATCGGCAGTTCCGTCAGCATCGGCACGGCCCAGAAGGGCTATGAACTGGGCATTTCCGCCGCCTGGAATCTGGTGGCGCTGTCGCTGGGCTTCTTGCTGCTGGCCATCGTGCTGGTCAAGAAATACAAGGAAAGCGGGCAGTCGACGATTTCCGGCATCCTGGCGCAAACGTATGGCGAACCCGTGCGCTATGCGGCGTCCATCCTCACCATCGTCGCGCTGAGCATCGTTGCCGTGGCCCTGTATGCGAGCGGCGGCGCCGTGCTGGCGGCCGTGCTGCACATCAACAAAACGGTGGCCATCTTGCTGGTGGGCGCCATCACCGTGATCTATGTCAGCCTGGGCGGCATGCGCTCGGTCGTGTACACGAACTTTGCCCACTCCATCGTCAAATACCTGGGCGTGATCCTGGCGCTGGCGTATGCGCTGGAAGCCTCCGGCGGCATCGGCGCGCTGCAGGCGCAGCTGCCCGCCAAGATGTTCAACTGGGTCGAGATCGGCTGGGGCCAGATCATCGCCTGGATGATCGGCGGCATCGGTTCCATCTTCGCCACGCAATACGTGATCCAGGCCCTGGTCAGCACGGACAACCCTGCCGTGGCCAAGCGCGCCTGCTATTACGTGTCCTCGCTGATGATCCCGTTCGGCCTGATGGCGGCCCTGATCGGCATGTGCAGCGCCGTGTTGTATCCGGGCATGAAGTCGATCGACGCCTTTCCGACCCTGATCGCGCACATGCCCGCGTTTTCCGCCAGCATCATGATCGTCGGCCTGGCCGGCGCCCTGTTCGGCGGCATTTCCGCCACCACCCTGGCATCGGCTACCCTGGCCATGAAGGATTTTTATGATCCCTGGTACAACAAGGCAAAGAATGACGCGAAATCGCTGATGTTCCTGCGCATCGCCATCGTCGTGGCCGGCCTGCTGCCGCTGGTGCTGGCGCTGTATGCGGAAAAACTGCTGATGATCGCCTTCCTCGGCAAGGCCCTGCGCGCCACCCTGGCTGTGCTGGTGCTGATGGCCTTCTATGCGCCGAAATTCGGCACGCCGCGCGGCGCCTTCGTCGGCGTGATCGTTTCCGTGGTCGCCACCATCGGTTGGTTCCTGGCGGGCAATCCGTATGGCGTCGACAGTTCCTACCTGGCGCTGGCCGGCCCGCTGCTGACCATGGGCATCAGCCACCTGTTCAAGCCGGCGCACGCTGTGGCGAAGCCGGCATCGTCGTCGCGTCTCTAGGTCAGACCAGTCCCGTCATGTAATAGAGGGCAATGACGAGGAACACGGCCACCGTCTTGATGACGGTGATGCCGAAAATATCGCGGTAGGACTGGCGGTGCGTGAGGCCCGTGACGGCCAGCAGGGTGATCACGGCGCCATTGTGCGGCAAGGTATCCATGCCGCCGCTGGCCATGGCCACCACGCGGTGCATGACTTCGAGCGGGATATGCGCCTGTTGCGCGGCCTGGATAAAACTGTCCGACATGGCGGCCAGCGCAATGCTCATGCCGCCCGAGGCCGAGCCCGTGATGCCGGCCAGGGTTGTGACGGAGACGGCTGCGTTGACGAGGGGATCGGGCACGCTGCGCAAGGTGTTGCTGACGGCAAGGAAACCGGGCAGGGCGGCGATGACGCCGCCGAAACCGTATTCGGACGCCGTATTCATGGCCGCCAGCAGGGCGCCGCCCACGGCCGCCTTGGTGCCTTCGGCAAAGGCGGCGCGGATGCGCCCGAAGGCCGTCGCGCACACAAGCAGGATTCCCAGCAGTAGCGCGCCTTCCACGGCCCAGATACCGGTGACGGAGGCGATCGCCGTGGATACGGGCGCATGCAGGCCCGGCAGGGCCTCGGCGGTGAGCACGTAGCTGGCGCCATACCAGTGGGGAATCAGCTTGGTCAGCGCAAAGTTGGCCACGCCCACCAGCACCAGAGGCGCCACCGACAGCAGCGGATGGGGCAGGTCGCCTGCGTCGGCCGTGGCCTTTTCGGCCTCGGCCCCATAACCTTCGCCCGTCGCCATGACGGAACGGCGGCGCCATTCCAGGAAGGCCAGCCCCATGATCACCGTCAGCACGGCGCCGATGGTGCCCAGCCATGGCGCGGCCCAGCCGGTCGTGTTGAAAAAAGTGGTGGGGATGATGTTCTGGATTTGCGGCGTGCCCGGTAAAGTATCCATGGTGAACGAAAACGCGCCCAAGGCGATGGCGCCCGGCATCAACCGCTTGGGGATATTGCTCTGGCGGTACAGTTCCGCCGCAAACGGATACACGGCAAACACCACCACGAACAGCGACACGCCGCCATAAGTCAAGGCGGCGCACACGGCAACGATGACTGCATTCGCGCGCGCGCTGCCGATGTAGCGGATGGCGGCCATGACGATGGACTGGGAAAAACCGGACAGCTCGATGAGTTTACCGAACACGGCACCAAGCAAAAAGACGGGGAAATACAGCTTGATAAAGCCCACCATCTTGTCCATGAAGATGCCGCTGAAGACGGCCGGCACGGCCGACGGATCGGTGAGCAATACGGCACCGAGCGCGGCGACGGGCGCAAACAGGATCACGCTGTAGCCGAGGTAGGCGGCCAGCATCAGGAAGGCCAGTGCGGCCAGAACTATCAGGAAAGACATCGGTCAGGCCCTTGCGCGAGAAGTGATCAGGACATTAATGATGTAATTAATATCATATTTCTCGGTAACACACCAACGCGCAGGTCAAGGTACGGGCAGCTTAAGCCGGCACAGCAAGGGGAAACGGCTGGTCGGGGTGAGAGGATTCGAACCTCCGGCCTCTGCGTCCCGAACGCAGCGCTCTACCAGGCTGAGCCACACCCCGCTTACTGTTATTACAGCAGATGGCGGGGCGGGTTTCAAGCGGCTGCGTCAAGGTCTATTTCTTTTCCTGCTGTGCCTTGTTGATGTCCGCTTCGCTGACCTTTTTCGCCGGCGCATTCGTCGCAGGCGAGCTTGGCGCCTTGCGCGTGGCGTTGGCTTGCGCCATGACGGCGGCGCAATCCGTGTCGGGGGCTTTGTCGACGTTGACAAGCGGCAGCAGGGCGGCCAGCGGGGTGACGACGGTGGCCAAGGCCACGGCGGCGCCGGCCTTTAATGCCAGCGGGCCTTTTTGCGGACCCACGTCCGGGTTCTTGAACGTGCCTTTCGCATACAGCGGCGTGCGCAGGGTGATGATGCGGGCGCCCTTGGTACGGGGGCGCACGTCGAGGTTCAGGGTTTCGTTTGCCAGGTTGACGTTGCCCGTGATGTTCACCACGGCCGTGTCCGTGTCGAGCACGAAGCGGCGCACGTCGGCCTGGCCATTCGTGACGGCGAAATCGCTGGCCAGGCAGTTCAGGTGGACTTGCTTGTCGCCGAAGATTTTCACGAAGACGGCGTTGGCCAGGTTCAGGCCGGCCAGTTCCAGCATGAACTGGCTGACGGAGCCTTCGCTGACGGTGGCCGCCAGTTCGCCATTCGCGCTGGCCAGCATGGCGGAAACGGAGTTGCCGTGGCCCGTCAGCGCCGCATCGCCATACACTTCACCGAAGCTCGCTTGCATCGATTGCAGCTTGGGAAACAGTTCGCGAATCTTGAGGTGGCGCGCCGCCACCTTGGCTTGCGCGGCGATGGTTTTTTGACGGCCGTCGAGCGTGATGTTCGAGGTGATGTCGCCGCCGGCCATGCCGAAATTGAGCGGTGTCAAACTCAGCACCTTGTCTTTCATGCGGATGGTGGCGACGATATCGTTGAGCGGGATATCGTGCGTGCGCACCAGTTTCTTGCCCGTGAATTTCACGTCGGCGTCGAGCGCATCCCATTTCGCCGTATTGAACTGTTCCACCGGCAAGGCTTTATTGTCGGGCTGCACGGGCGTCTTGCCGCGCGCCTGTTTCTTGGCATTGCTGTCGGCGCCGATGGCGGGGCCCAGGTCTTCCAGGCGCAGCTGCTGCGACGTCACTTCACCGCGCAGCAAGGGGCGGGGCCGGCGCGGCAGGTATTGCAAGGTGCCGGCCAGGTCGCTCTGGCCCACCGTGCCCTTGAAGTTTTGATAGGTCCAGTTCCAGCTGGTACCGTCTTTCTTGCCCAGCAGGCGGCCTTTGGTGGCGTAGTCCGGTGTTTCCGGCAGCAGCAGGCCCGTCAGCGGGTACAGATCGGCCATGCTGGCGCCTGCCAGGCTCAGCTGCAAATCGATGCCGGACAGCGAGCGCGGGTCCGTCAGGGTGCCATCGATGCTGGCCTTGTTCTTGCCCAGTACGGCATGCGCCTGCACGGGATACACGGTGTTATTGTCGGTCAATGACAGCACGGCGCCCGCCTTGCCGCCGCCCGTCACGGGCGCCTTGCGGTAGCTGCCGCCCAGGGTGAAGGCGATGCCGTATTTCTGCACCGGAGCGTTGCCTGACGCATCGCCCGGCGTGGCGTCGGGCGCCGTCGAGCTGACATTGGCTTGCACGTCGAGCGCGATGCCTTCGTCCAGGTAGCGGATGGCGCCGTCGGCGAAGGCCATGCGCTGGATTTCCATGTCCCATGCCGAAGGACCGTTATCCTTCAAGGTCCAGCTGTTGCTGCCGTCGGCGCGCCGCTGCAAGGCGATATTGGGTGCGTCGAGCGTCAGGTCCGTCAGCACCACGCGGTGCTGCAACAGGGGCAAGGGATGGATGGCCAGGTCGATGCGTTTCGCGCTGGCCAGTTGCGGGCCGGCTGTCGCCCAGTCCGGGTTGCTCATGCGCACATCGTGGGCGCTGATGACAGGCCGCGGCACGTAGCGGCGCCAGCCCGGTTCCGTTTTCAGGCCTTGCTTCCATGTCACCTGCAGGTCACCGCCGATGACGAAGCTGCGGCCCGTGCTTTCCGACACTTTTTCGTTGATGTAGGGACGGGCGCGGTTCCAGTCGAAGGTCAGCACGAAGATGGCCACGATGGCGATGAGGGCAAGCAAGGCGGCGAGGCTCCAGCCGAGGATGTTGAGCGGGGTTGAGCGTGTCATGGGAATGCCGATCGCAGTGATTTTTCATCAAGGTAGACCGATAGGCCGGGACAGTCGGTGCGCTGGGTTACGTAAGACACCGCGCTTGAAATGATTCAATAATTCGACTATTATTGAAATATGAAAAATGAAAAGTCAATAGCGAACCAGGCGACGCCGCTGACGAGCGCTTCCGCCATCGTGGCCCTGGCTGCGCTGGCGCAGGAATCGCGGCTGGCCGTATTCCGCCTGCTGGTGCAAGCGGGGCCGGAAGGCATGGCCGCGACGAAAATTGCCGACGCGCTGGCGATTGCGCCATCGTCGCTGTCATTTCACTTGAAAGAACTGGCGCACGCCAATCTGGTGACGGCGAACAAGGCAGGCCGTTCCATCATCTATGCCGCCAATTATGCGGGCATGAACGGCTTGCTCGCCTTCCTGACCGAGAACTGCTGCGCCGGCGCACCTTGCTGCGTCAGCGAACCCAATGTAAAGGACATCACACCATGACGATCACGATTTATCACAACACGGCATGCGGCACGTCGCGCAACACCCTGGCCCTGATCCGCAACACGGGCGTCGAGCCCGTCATCATCGATTACGTCAAGCATCCGCCTTCGCGCGAGGAACTGGTCGACCTGATCGAGCGTGCGGGCCTGTCCGTGCGCGCCGTCATGCGCGACAAGGGCGCCCTGTACGACGAGCTGGGCCTGGCCAATCCTGCGCTGAGCGATGCGGCCCTGCTGGACGCCATGCAAGCCCATCCTATTTTGATCAACCGCCCCATCGTCGTCACGGCACTGGGCGTGCGCCTGTGCCGGCCGTCGGAAAAGGTGCTGGAGATCCTGCCGCTGCCGCAGCAAGGGGCATTTGCCAAGGAAGATGGCCAGGCCGTGGTCGGCGCCGACGGCAAGCCGGTGAAATGAGCGGGGTATAAAAAAACGGCGCCAGTGGCGCCGTTTTGTATTGCATATAAGTACAACGCGATCAGTGATTGCGGTCCACGGCAAACGAGCACAGTTGCAGCATCGATTGCTTGTAGACGCTGTCGGGCCAGCCGGCGATGGCATCGGCGGCGCGCTGGCCGGCGATTTCCGCCTGCTTGCGCGTGTAGTCGAGGGCGCCGCTGCTGGTGATGGCCGTCAGGACGGTATCGAAATGCTGTTCGTCGCCTTGCTCGATGCAGCTGCGCACCAGTTCGCGTTGTTCCGGCGTACCGTTTTCCATCAGCCAGATCAGCGGCATGGTGGGTTTGCCTTCGCGCAAGTCGTCGCCCACGTTCTTGCCGATTTCGGCGGCGTCGCCTGCATAGTCGAGCACGTCGTCGATCAGCTGGAAAGCCGTGCCCAGCGAGCGGCCGTATTCGGCAGCCGCTTCGATATCGTCTTCGCTGGCGCCGGCGATCAGGGCGCCCAGTTGCGCCGATGCTTCGAACAGCTTGGCTGTCTTCGAGCGGATGACGTTCAGGTAGCTTTCCTGCGTCACGTCCGGATCGTGCATGTTCAGCAATTGCAGCACTTCACCTTCGGCGATCACGTTGGTGGCGTCGGAGAGGATTTGCATGACGCGCATATTATTGAGCGACACCATCAGCTGGAACGAGCGCGAGTGCAGGAAGTCGCCCACCAGCACCGAAGCGGCATTGCCGAACAGGGCATTGGCCGTCTGGCGTCCGCGGCGCATCGACGATTCGTCGACGACGTCGTCGTGCAGCAGGGTGGCCGTGTGGATGAATTCAACCACGGCGGCCAGTTCATGGTGCGCCGTGCCGCGATAGGCGTGGGCATTGGCCACCAGCAAAATCAGCACGGGACGGATGCGTTTGCCCCCTGCGCTGATGATGTACTCAGCGATCTGGTTGATCAGAATGACATCGGAGTGCAGCTTTTGGCGGATCACCGTATTGACTGCATCCATATCGGCGGCAATCGTTTGCACGATGGTGTTTTGGTTAACGTGTTTGTTAGCGTCAGACAAGGCGAACCTGCATTAGATTGTGGGTGCCGCGATTATACGACAAGGCTTGCGCGTGCGTGACGTTTGCCTATGACTGTAGAGCAATTGATTGATCTTGTTGGCACTGGCGCGCGTTTTCCTGTCCGCCTGGCGCATGCCTGACATGATGGTCAGGTTGTCGACATACCACGATCGTCAAGCTTTGTGAATAGTTTTTGACGCAATTTCTCAGTCCGTGTATAATCGCTGGTTCCCCCTGTTGTGTACGGCTTGCTTTGCGTGACAGTGGGACAAATTCTTTCAACATTTGATGAGGTTTCAAATCATGTACGCGGTCATAAAAACCGGTGGCAAACAATACAAAGTTGTCGCTGGCGAAAAACTTAAAGTAGAACAGATACCGGCAGACATTGGTTCCGAAATCACCATCGATCAAGTGCTCGCAGTAGGCGCGGGCGACAGCATCAAGTTTGGTGCTCCATTGGTCGAAGGTGCAACGGTACTGGTTACGGTTGTGGCGCATGGTCGCCATGATAAGGTCAAAATTTTCAAGATGCGTCGTCGTAAGCACTACCAAAAGCATCAAGGCCATCGCCAGAATTTTACCGAAATCCAAATCGTTTCGATCAACGGCTAATCGCCGCTGTTTGAATTAATCAGCTATCAAGGAGTCTTAAATGGCACATAAAAAAGGCGGCGGCACAACGCGAAACGGCCGTGATTCAGAATCAAAACGTCTGGGCGTTAAAGTCTATGGCGGCCAAGCTATCAATGCTGGCGGCATCATCATTCGTCAACGCGGCACCCCAGTGCGCGCCGGCGAAGGCGTAGGCATGGGCAAGGACCACACGTTGTTCGCGCTGATCGCGGGCAAAGTGAAGTTCGTTGTCAAAGGTGCCGGCTCGAAGCAATTCGTGACCGTTGTACCAAACGAAGCAGTACCAGCGTAATTCATCGCGGGGCGCCAGTTCGCTCCGCAATGATCGCATGATGTAAGGCGCAAGCCTTCAATCGAAAGGCTCTGCCCAAGGTAGAGCCTTTTTAGTTTTATGGCGGCAAAATTATGAAGTTTATCGACGAAGCAAAAATCGAAGTCATCGCGGGCGATGGCGGCAACGGCTGCGCCTCTTTCTGCCGTGAAAAATTCCGGCCTTTCGGCGGTCCCGATGGCGGCGATGGCGGCAAGGGCGGCACCATTTGGGCAGTCGCCGACCGCAATATCAACACGCTCGTCGATTTCCGCTTCTCCAAAATGCACAAGGCTCGCAATGGCGAGCCTGGCCGTGGCGCAGATTGCTATGGCAAGGGCGCCGATGACATCCACCTGCGCATGCCGGTTGGCACCTTGATCATCGACAACGCGAGCGGCGAAATCCTGGCCGATCTGACCGAACACGGCCAGACCGAAATGCTGGCCAAGGGCGGCGAAGGCGGCTGGGGCAATATCCACTTCAAGTCCTCGACCAACCGCGCACCGCGCCAAAAAGGCGAGGGCAAGGAAGGCGAACGCCGCGAATTGCGCCTGGAACTGAAAGTCCTGGCGGACGTAGGCCTGCTGGGCATGCCGAACGCCGGCAAATCGACGTTCATTTCGGCCGTCTCGAACGCGCGTCCGAAAATTGCCGATTATCCATTTACCACCCTGCACCCGAACCTGGGTGTGGTGCGCGTGTCGCACGAGAAGAGCTTTGTGATCGCCGATATTCCCGGCTTGATCGAAGGCGCTTCCGAAGGCGCTGGCCTGGGCCATCAATTCCTGCGCCACTTGCAGCGCACGGGTCTGCTGTTGCACATCGTCGACCTGGCGCCGTTTGAAACCAACGTCGATCCTGTCAAGGAAGCCAAGGCGCTGGTCAAGGAATTGAAGAAGTACGACGAGTCGCTGGTCGACAAGCCGCGCTGGCTGGTGCTGAACAAGCTCGACATGGTGCCGGAAGAAGAGCGCAAGAAGATCGTCAAGGACTTCCTCAAGCGTTTCGCCTGGAAAGGTCCCGTCTTCGAGATTTCCGCGCTGAACCATCAGGGTTGCCCGGAACTGGTCAATGCGATTTATCAACATCTGGAAGAGAAGAAACACAGCGAAAGCCGTGCCGAAGAAACGCAGATGACCGAAGAAGCACGCGGTATCTCGTCGATCGACCCGGATGATCCGCGTTTCAAGATCCTCGACTAAGCGCCTTACCCTGATGTCGGTACAGACGGTCGCTGCCGCGTTCGCACGCAAGCAAGCGTGGCAGCGCCGTGTATTGCATCTGATCGCGTATGCTTACGGGCTGAGCGCGGTCGCCTGTCTGCTGTTCGCCGATGAAATGGCGGCCGGCATGGGCATCTTCCTCAACGGCGTCGATGGCTACAGCCAGTTCTACGCTTCCCATGTCGGTGTCTGGGGCGCTACCGCGCTCCTGGCGCTGTTCGCGGCACGACAGGGCGAACCGCCTGTCCTCGGCGATATCACTGCAATGTTGGTCCTGGCGCATCCCGCCGGCCGTCTGTTCGCGGCCATCAGCTTCGGCTTGCCCCAGGGTTTTGTGTTGTTCATGTGCGCAATGGAGTTGCTGGCGGGGCTGGCCTTGCTGCTGCTGCGTCCTGCGCGCTGACGTCTATTAAGTGAAGAGCGCCGCCCCATGGATTCCGTGATTCAAAAAGCTACCCGCATCATCATCAAAGTCGGCTCCTCGCTGGTCACCAACGATGGCCGTGGACTCGACCATGCTGCCATCGCCCGCTGGGCTGCGCAGATTTCCGGCTTGCGCGCCCTCGGCAAGGAAGTCGTGCTGGTGAGTTCCGGCGCCATCGCCGAAGGCATGCTGCGCCTCGGTTTCGAGCAGCGCCCCACCGATATCCACGAATTGCAGGCGTGCGCCGCCGTCGGCCAGATGGGCCTGGCGCAAATCTATGAAAGCAGCTTCCGCGCCCACAGCCTCGGCACGGCGCAAGTGCTGCTCACGCATGCCGACCTGGCCGACCGCGAACGCTACCTGAACGCCCGCTCCACCCTGACGACCCTGCTGCGCCTGGGCGTGGTACCGATCATCAATGAAAACGACACCGTCGTCACCGATGAAATCAAGTTCGGCGACAACGACACCCTGGGCGCCCTGGTCGCCAACCTGATCGAGGCCGATGCGCTGGTCATTCTGACGGACCAGCACGGCCTGTTTTCGGCCGACCCGCGCAAGGACCCGAACGCCTGCCTGATCACGCAAGGCATCGCCGGCGATCCGGCCCTGGAAGCGATGGCCGGCGGTGCCGGCAGCAGCCTGGGCCGTGGCGGCATGCTGACGAAAATCCTCGCCGCCAAGCGCGCCGCCAAGTCCGGCGCCCATACCATCATCGCCTGGGGGCGCGACAGCGACGTGCTCAGCCGCCTGGCACAGGGCGAAGCGATCGGCACGCAGTTGCTGGCGCAAACGGGCCAATTGACGGCGCGTAAGCAGTGGATGGCCGATCATCTGCATACGGCCGGCGCCGTCGTGCTCGATGCGGGCGCCGTGCAAAAGCTGCGCCAGGAAGGCAAGTCGCTGCTGCCGATCGGCGTGACGGGCGTGAACGGCGAATTCGGCCGTGGCGCCGTCATCACCTGCGTCGACGCGCACGGCGTGCCCGTGGCGCGCGGCCTGTCGAACTACACGAGCGGCGAAGCGCGCCGCATCATGCGCAAGCCGTCCACCGAGATCGAATCGATTCTCGGCTACATGGAAGGCCATGAGCTGATTCATCGCGACAATATGGTGTTGTTGTAGGTCGGATTAGCGGCGAACGCCGCGTAATCCGACGCCACCACCGGCCAACAAGGTCGTCGGATTACGGCGCCTTGCGCCTAATCCGACCTACGCAGCGATTCCATCGGCCCTATTCGGGCCGTTGCTTACACCACGGCCGGCACCGGCGACTTGTCCTTGTAGTCACACAGGTCGGCGATCATGCAGTTCCAGCATTGCGGCTTGCGCGCCGTGCAGGTGTAGCGGCCGTGCAGGATGAGCCAGTGGTGGGCGTCGTGCAGGAATTCCTTGGGCACGAATTTGAGCAGCTTTTGCTCGACGATATCGACATTCTTGCCCGGCGCAATGCCGGTGCGGTTCGAGACGCGGAAGATATGCGTGTCGACCGCCATCGTCGGTTCGCCAAACGCCGTGTTCATGACCACATTGGCCGTCTTGCGGCCCACGCCGGGCAAGGCTTCCAGCGAAGCGCGGTCGCGCGGCACTTCGCCGCCGTGCTGATCGAGCAGGATCTGGCAGGTGGCGATGACGTTCTTGGCCTTGGTGCGGAACAGGCCGATGGTGCGGATGTAGCTGGCCAGCTCGTCGACGCCCAGGGCCAGCATCTGGGCCGGGGTATTGGCGACCGGATACAGCAGGCGCGTGGCCTTGTTGACGGACACGTCTGTTGCCTGCGCCGACAGCAGCACGGCGATCAGCAGCTCGAACGGCGTCGTGTATTCGAGTTCCGTTTTCGGGGAAGGATTGGCGGCGCGGAAGAGCGTAAAGATTTCCAGGCGTTTGGCGGCGTTCATGCGTCTTTTTTCGGTGTCGTGGGGGCTGGCGGGGCGGTGTCCGTGCTGGCGGCGGCGGCCTTGGCGCGCGCGCGCTCCATGGCAGCGGCGATGATGGCGCGCTTGCGCTCCTTTTCCGCCAGTTCATCTGGCGTGACGGGCACTTCCTGCGTCACTTCCTGCATCTTGGCGACGGCCTTGGCGGCCAGGCGCGCATCGTTGGCCTCGGCTTCGCGGCGCAGCCGCTGCGTGCGGAAATCGTGGCGCGCGCGCGCGTCGTCCGCATCCATCTGGCTCCAGGCATCCCAGCCCGTGGCGTCACCGCTGACCGGGTACATGACGATGCAGTCGACGGGGCACGGTGCCACGCACAGGTCGCATCCCGTGCACAGGCTGGTCACTACCGTATGCATCTGCTTGGCGGCGCCGACGATGGCGTCCACGGGACAGGCCTGGATGCACAAGGTACAGCCGATACACAGCGATTCGTCGATATAGGCGACAGATCGCGGACGTTCGAGGCCGTTGACGGGATTGAGCGGAATGACTTTTTTGCCTAGCAAGCCAGCCAGGCGCACGATGCCCTGCGCGCCGCCCGGTGGGCACTGATTGATGTCGGCGCTGCCTGCGGCTATCGCTTCCGCATACGGGCGGCAGCCGTTGTAGCCGCATTTCGTGCATTGTGTTTGCGGCAGCAAGTCTTCGATCTGGTCGGCAAGTGAGGCAGGGGCAGGGTGCGGCACGGTCATCTTCCACGGTAAAACGTCATTATCGGCCATCTGGGCCGCGCACAAGTAAAAACCTGTTTTGTAGGAGGGGATAGCGGGTGCCAGGGCCAGCTGTTGCAGGCGCGCCGCAATCGTATTTTATTTCCCTTGGGAATGTCAAAGTGCAAATAAACAACTTTGCAATTCCTTTTTTTTGTGGGAGCATGATTTTCATCAAGCTACTAATCAAAAAGCCGACCGCCAGTCCTGTTGTCGCCCCCTGTGAGGCGTACCAGGTCATAGGAGCAAAACATGCGTTTCCTCCGGACAGTTGGTTTGCCCTTCTGTTTATTCATGCACTCCACACTTGCCCTTGCATACGGGCAGGCTGGCTCTCCCATGGCGGCGCCGGGCGCTGCCAGCTCGCGCATCGTCCGCTTCGCGGCGGAAGACTGGCCTCCCTTTATTTCCCGCAGCCTGCCTGCCGACGGCATGTCGGGCGCCATGGTCAGCGCCGTCTTCGAACGCATGGGCTATGTCGTCAAATATGAGTATTTTCCCTGGAAGCGCGCCATGCAGTTTGGCCTGGCCAGTCCCCGTTACGCCGGTTTCCTGGCCGTCTGGCGCACGCCCGAGCGGGAAAAACTCTGTCATTTTTCTGTTCCGGTTGGTAACACGCAAGGTGTGCTTGCCTACCTGAAGGAGGATGGCGTGCCCGGCGCCGCCCTGACTGATCTGGGCAAGCTGCGCATCGGCACCGTGGCCGGTTATTCGAATGGGGAGCAATTCGACGGCATGGTGGCGCGCGGCGAGCTGAGGACGGAAGAGGGCTTGAACGATGCGACGAATCTGAAGAAGCTGTTGATCAAGCGTTATCGCGTGATTGTCATCGAGCGCCATGTGCTGCAGCACTTGCTGATGGGACGCAACTTCAGCAAAGCTGAACGGGAGCGCATCGCCATCATCGATACCGTCTTCAAGGAGCGCCCCGTGCACGTGTGCTTCCAGCGCGATGCCGAAGGGGCGGCCCGGCAAAAGCGCTTCAACGAGGCGGCGCGCGATATCGACACGGCCCGCCTCGAACGCGATTACTGGAAGCGGCTCGATCAGAGCCTGGCGGCGGCGACAGCTCATCCCTGACACTGCGCGCCGCTGTTGTTCGTTGCCAAAACGAAATATCTAAATACGAAACCATTCGTTCTTGTTTGTTTGTCCATCCTTTAGTCTGCAGCCACTGTGTTGACGACTTTGAAAGGATGTTTTCGTATGCCGGAATTGATTCACAAGCAAGAGCCCGTCCCCCGTTTGCTGCAATTGGCGCACGCCGTCTCGTTGGCCGTGCTCGTGCTGGGAGCGCCTGGCGCGGCCCATGCGCAAGCGCCGCTGGACACCGTCATCGTCACGGGTGCGCGCGGCACGGGCCGCACAGTGGCCAACAGCGCCGCGCCGATCGACGTGATCAGCGCGCAGCAATTGCAGGCCACGGGCAAGTTGAACCTGCTCGATGCGCTCGATACGGCCTTGCCATCGTTTAACTTGCCGGCCCGCGTGCAGCCCGACCTGGGCAGCATCGTGCGCGCGGGCCAGCTGCGCAACCTGGACCCATCGCATACCCTGGTGCTGGTCAACGGCAAGCGCCGGCATACGACGGCCATCGTCAATGAGGATGGCTTTCCCGGCTCCGTCGCCACCGACCTGGCCCTGATCCCCACGGGTGCCATTGCCCGCGTGGAAATCCTGCGCGACGGCGCCTCGGCCATCTACGGTTCCGACGCCATCGCCGGCGTCATCAACATCATCCTGAAAGCGGATGACAAGGGCAGCTTCAGCACGCAGCTCGGTTCCACCTACGATGGCGACGGCACCAACGGTTCCGCGCGCATCGATGGCGGCACGCGCCTGGGCGAACACGGCTTTGCCCACTTCGGCGCCGAAGTCCAGCGCCAGGGCATTGCCGTGCGTAACTTCGGCTTGAATCCCGGCTACCTGTCGTATCCGGCCGTGCGCAACAGCGATGGCCAGCTGGTCAAATTGGGGCCGAACAACAGCTTGCCGGCCGGCGCCTCGCCGAACCCGGCTGAAGCGACGCGCAACAGCAATCCCTGGCGCAATACGGGCGTGCCGCAAAGCACGACCGCCTCGCTCAGCGCCAACCTCGGTTATGACGTGTCGAACGAGGTGCAACTGTACGGCTTCGGCACGTATGCGCACCGCAATGCCCGCTCGGCGCAGAATTTCCGTCTGCCCAATACCATTTTCAATAACAACAAGGGCTTGCTGGCCGTGTATCCCGACGGCTTCACGCCGTATGAAACGACGAACGAAAACGATTTTTCCTTGACGGGCGGCATCAAGGGCGAGACGGCCGGTTGGTCCTGGGACCTGAGCACGACGTATGGCCGCGACGATATCGACGTGGGCGTGGAGCACTCGGCCAACTATTCACTGGCTTATCCGGGCGGCAAGACGAATTTTGACATCGGCAATCAGCGCTACAGCCGCTCGACGACGAATGCGGACGCACGCCGTCCCGTGCAGCTGGGCTTGAGCGAGCCGGCCGATCTCAGCATCGGTCTCGAGTACTCGCATGAAACCCAGCAGCGCAGCCCGGGCGAACCCGCTTCCTGGCAGGGCAGCGGTTCGTCGGCATTGGCCGGCTACCTGCCCGTCGATGCGTCCGACACGGCGCGCCACAGCTATGCGGCGTACGTTGGCCTGGGCGCGAAGCTGACGCCGCAATGGCTGCTCGACACGGCCTTGCGCGCCGAGAAATATTCCGATTTCGGCAGCAAGACGACGGGCCGTTTGTCCGCCCGTTATGACATCACGCCCGCCGTGGCTGTGCGCGGCACCGTCAGCAACGGTTTCCATGCACCTAGCCTGGTGACGCAGTCGTATTCGAACACGTCGGACCATGCGGGCGTGCCCTACACCCTGGCACAGCCCAATTCCGTTGCAGCGCGGGCCTTGGGCGCGCAAGCGTTAAAACCTGAAAAATCGACGAATCTGTCGGCCGGGCTGACCTTCAACCCCACGCCGACCCTGCGCCTGGCCGTTGACGCGTATCAAATCAAGGTCAGCGACCGCCTGGGCGTGTCGTCGAATATCGGCATCGACCGCAGCTCGGGCGCGGCGCTCGATGGCAGCGGCCGGCCGCTGACGGCGGCGCAAGCGGGCGTCATTGAAAACCTGCTGCGCTCGGCTGGCTTGACGGTGGGCAATGGCCTCGTCGCGCATTACTTTGCCAACGTGGGCGACACGCGCACGCGCGGCGTCGATTTCACGGCCGAGGATGTGCTGCGCGTGGCCGACGGCAAGCTGCGCTGGACGGCGGCCGCGAACATCAACCATACGAGCCTGGTGGCCAAGGCGGACCTTCCCGCCGTGCTGCAAGGCTTGCCGAACATCGGCACCCTGAGCAAATCGGCCGAGTACGACTTGCTGTACCGCGCGCCGCGCGACAAGGAAATCCTCACGCTGGCGTATGAAAAAGCCGGCTGGACATTCAATGTACGCGAGACGCGCTACGGCAAGCTCAAGCGCCTGAACGCCATTACGGGCGGCGACTACCAGCTGAAAGCGGCCTTCGTGACGGATGTCAGCGTCGGCTACGACATCAGCAAGCGCATCAACGTGACGGTGGGCGCCAACAATGTCTTCGACCAGAAGCCGAACCAGGTGCCGCGCGCAGCGCGCAGCGCCGCCAGCCTGGCGCAGTACGCGGGCGCGTATGACAACTCGGGACCACTGGGCGTGCTGGGCGGCTATTACTACGCCCGCGCCACCGTCTCGTTCTGATTTTCCCATCCCTCTACCGATCATCAAGAACAGGAAATCCTATGTCTGAACACAATCAACACGCCGCCATCGATCTGGAATGGGCGAATCTCCTTTCGCCGCAGCGCCGCACGCTCTTGCGCGGCGGCGGCCTGGTGGCGGCGCTGGCCGCTTCCGGCCTGGCGGGGTCGGCCCTGGCGCAGGATGGCGCGGTAAAACGAGTCAATCCGCCACCCGGTAAAAGCCCATGGGGCGAGCATACGGATACGGCGCCCACGCCGCGCCCCGTCAGCGTGCGCCCCGGCGAGGAAACCTTGCCGAGCAAGCCGCGCGCCTACACGGATATCGAGAGTTATCACGCGCATATCTACTTTGACGAAGACAGTTACCAGAAGGCGGCGCTGATACGCAAGTGGGCGGCCGAGCGCTTCCAGATCGAGCTGGGCGACTGGAATCTGGAGCCGCGCGGCCCCCACGTGACGCCGTCGTTTTACTTTGGCTTTACGAATGACCTGTTACCGGTGATCGTGCCGTGGCTGCAGCTCAACAGCCTGGGCCTGACGATATTGATCCACCCGAATACGGAAGATCCGCGCGCCGACCACCTGTATTACGCGCTGTGGGTGAACCGTTCGCAGCCCGTGAACGGCTATGCGATGAAGAAACCGGGACCGGGCGAGCCAAGGGTCGAGCAAATCTTTGTCAATACGCGCCCGACCGTGAAAATCGAACGGGCATGAGCGGGGCATAAAAGAAAACGCCACGCCAGTATGAACTGGCGTGGCGTTTCGATGGGTATGCCGTGTATCAGCCGTGTTTCTGGATGAATTCGCCGATCTTCGGGCAAATGATCTCGCGCCAGCGGCGGCCCGAGAAGATACCGTAGTGGCCGCATTTCGGCGCCACGAAGTCTTGCTGCATGTCGGCAGGGATGCCGGAACACAAGTCGTGTGCGGCTTGCGTCTGGCCGGCACCGGAAATGTCGTCCAGCTCGCCTTCCACGGTAAACAGCGCCACGTTCGTGATGTCTTGCGGACGCACCAGCTGACCGCCCACTTTCCATGTGCCCTTCGGCAGGCTGAATTCCTGGAAAACCGTTTTAATGGTTTCCAGGTAGTACTCGGCCGGCATGTCCAGTACGGCGTTGTACTCGTTGTAGAACTGGCGGTGGCCTTCCGCCGGCTCGTCATCGCCCGTCACCAGGTGCATGTAGAACTCGCGGTGGCTTTGCGCGTGGCGGCCCGGGTTCATGGCGATGAAGCCGGCGTGCTGCAGGAAGCCCGGATACACCTTGCGGCCAAAGCCAGGGTAGTTCGGCGGCACCGCGTAGATCACGGTGTTTTCAAACCACGAGAATTTCTTTTCCGTCGCCAGGTTGTTTACTTGCGTGGGCGAGCGGCGCGGGTCGATCGGGCCGCCCATCATCGTCATGGTTTTCGGCATGTGCGGATCTTTTGCTGTCGCCATCAGCGAGATGGCGGCCAGCACGGGCACGGTCGGTTGACAGACGGAAATCACGTGCAAATCAGGCGCCAGCAGGCGGATGAATTCTTGCACATAATAAATGTAGTCATCGAGGTGGAACGGGCCTTCCGTCAGCGGTACCATGCGCGCGTCCGTCCAGTCGGTGATGTAGACATCGTGCTCGGCCAGCAAGCCGCGCACGGTATCGCGCAGCAGGGTCGAGTGGTGACCGGACAGGGGGGCAACCAGCAAAACTTTGGGCTGTTGCAAGCCAGTGGCTTCTTTTTTGAAGTGAATCAGGCGGCAAAACGGTTTTGTCACGACAACGTGTTCGCGGATGTCGACGCTCTCGCCCTGGACGAGAACGGATTTGATGTCGAATTGTGGTTTTTCGTAGTCTTTGCCAAGGCGGTACATCAGCTCGTAGCCGGCTGCGATGCGTTGCGAAAACGGGGTGTGGGCCAGAGGGGAAACCGGGTTGGTAAATAACTTGGAGGACATGTCTGCCCATTGCATCACCGGAGTGAGGAAAGAGCGTTGCAGTTCGTGCAGTTGGTAAAGCATATAGAGTCCTTGTTTGATTCCAAGCGCCAATATCGGCTCAAATATCATAATCCAATTTTACGATATTTGTTGAGGACAAAATGTGCTTTACCGCGCATAGGTCCACTGTTTGCGCATAGTTGTGACAGCGCGCCACAGTTACGTGGATAGACCTGCAACGATGCTTTAAAAGCAAAAAAAGCAGCGTTTCCGCTGCTTTTTGTCTGTTTTTTTGCCGCCACGCCCCTGCGGGGAAGAGCCTCCATCCCCGCCGGAATTGCCGCCGCAGCTGCCGTGCGCTTAGCGCACCAGCATGTCGAGCTTGTCCTTGACGTCCTTGTATTGCTCCGCTTCCGGCAAGGCAGCCTTCGTCTTGGTGATCGAAGGCCAGTTACGGGCCAGATCGACGTTGATCTTGATGAAGGCTTGCTGGTCGCCCGGCACGTCCTCTTCCGCGAAAATCGCGTTCACCGGGCACTCTGCCACGCAGACGGCGCAGTCAATACATTCGTCCGGATCGATTGCCAGGAAGTTCGGGCCTTCCCGGAAACAATCTACCGGGCAGACATCGACGCAGTCGGTATAGCGACAGGCGATGCAGGATTCGGTGACAACGTGGGTCATAACAGTCCTATCAATTTGGGGGAGGTGCTGTAGCGCCTGCAGGAACCTCGGCGGCGCATACTAAAGCAAAGCATTGTATTTTAAGGCAATTCGCTATTTCTCACAAATCCCGCTTATATACAATACATATAAGCAAATTCATTTTTTGGCAGTGTCATTGCCGCGCAGAGCGGGCAATTCAGCGACTATCCGGGACGTTGCCATGAAGAACGCGGCAAGAACGCGACAGTCGCCCGATGCGGCAGGGGGCAGGGCGGGGGATGTGCTGGCTTGCCGTGTGGTGTTTTTGTTTTACTCAAATCAAGATCGGCACAAATAAGTGCCGGAACACTCAGGCGCTGGCGCGTATTTGCGCCAGCAATTGCTGCCATCGTGCATTTTCAGCGCTGCCATCCTCGGCAAACGTGATGGTGCGCCGCGCGGTGGGCGCGTCGACGGTGATCTGCCAGCGGGGAATATCGGCGCCCACGTGTTCATCCGTGGCCTGCGGCTGCGTGAAAAAGCCGCTGCTGGCCAGTGCCGCTTCCAGCCTGGGGCCAGCGGGATGGGCTTGCGTATCGATCTCATACTGTTCGCTCAGGCCGGCAAAGCCGCCGCTGCTGCGGGCTGAAATTTTCATGCTGCTCCTTGCTGTTGTGGGGGGTGTGGGCCGCGTCATGGCCTGCCGCTGCTGCGGCTGGCCTGAAGCGGACGCGCCGGTGCGCTGCCTTGCATGGGACTGGTTACCGGGGACCGTAACTGCGGCACCAGGCGGCCAGCGCTTCGCGCTCCGCTTCGAGCAACTGGTCCGATTCGCTGTATTCCGCATGGTTCATGGTACCGCAGCAGGCGCGCCGGTCTTGCACGGCGCCGTCTTCGTCGACGATATCGGGCGCAAATGTCATTTGCCCCTCCTCCGTCATGGCATTGGCCTTGAGCACTTCGCGCACGGTAAAGCTGTTGCGGATAAAGTCCAGGTAGGCGCCGTTGCCGTCGGCCTGGGCGATCGTCAGCATGTGGCCGGCCACGTCGGCATAGGTGGCGGCCTGGTCCGGCGATGCCACCAGCGCGCGCAGGACCAGGCTGCGCAGGTAGTCGCCGCAGCGGTGCAGCACGGCCGCGTCGTCTTCCAGCTGGGGCTGGCGTTCGTGGGCAAAGATGTCGGCCAGGATGTCGTAGATGGCGCCCGTAAACACTTGCGAAATGGCGTGCACTTCCGTGCCCGCTTCCGACAATTTGATGTCATTGTCGGCATTACGCAAGCCATTCGGCCGGCCCAGGGCCAGGCCGAACTGCTCGGCCAGGTCGGCCAGGAAGGTCTTGTCGTGCAGGTCGGATTTCGTTTGCGCGATCACCGCTTCCACCTGGTCCAGCTGCGACAGGGCCAGGAAGATGGCCGTCAGGTCGCCAAACGATTCGTGCAAGCCGCCCGTTTGCGGCGGATTATTGCTGAGCAGCCAATTCGGCTTGAGGCCATCGAGCACGGCGTGCCCCGTTTCATGCGAGACGATGTCGAGCGAGCGGCAGGTGTAGACGCGCTCGGTGGCGCCGCTGGGGATGAAGTCGCCGAACTTGAGCGCCTTGTCGCTGCGGCTGTAATACGCATTCATGACGTTGGGCAAGCCATGCGGGAACACGCGCAGCGGTGCCGTATTGCTGGCGCTGTTCCATTGCCAGGGCAGGGGCGGCGCCGTGTCGTTGCTGGCCAGCGCGCGCTGGTACATGGTGAGTGTCATGCGCACGATGGCAAACGTGTGCACGGCGTCGAACTGGTCGGTATTGGGCGAGACGATGAAGTCGCCGAAGGCATTCGGGCTGACTTGCGCGATGCCCGGTTCGCCAAACGTGATGCGCGCGTCGCGCGGGCCTTGCAGGATCAGCCCGGGCAAAAAGGCTTTACGGGTGCCCAGGTCGCTGACGGACGGATCTTGCTTCCAGATCAGCACGCGTGAACCGACGGGCACGGCGGCCAGGTTGCGCACCGTTGCCTCCGTCAGGCGGGGCGGGCCCGGCTGCAGGGTCAGTTGCGCATTCTTGCGGTGCTGGCGATAGGGCGCCGAGGGGGTAGGGACATAGCCGACGGGCAGGGACACGCATTTGGTCAGGACGGCTTCGACCGGCACGATGACTTTCTGGTCCATGGTAGTTCTCCAAGACACGCGCAACTGGAACTGGAATAGTCGTCCCGCTTGGGCGCATCCGGTTTGATTCCGCGCAAACGATGCGCGGGAAGGACGGGCTTTTTTGGCCGTCCGGCGCCCGCTGCGGCCGTGCCCGCCGCATGGCGGCTGGTATGATGCTGGCCGTATTGCCCCCGTTTTTATAATAAAAGGATCGTTTGATGGCGGATATAAATATAGTTCAGCAACATAAGCTGACAGCAGCAAAGGCGCGCGAAGCGGCGCAGCAAGTGGCCGACAAGCTGGCCCAGGAATATGACCTGGCGTGCGCCTGGGATGGCGATGTGCTGCGCTTCGAGCGCAGCGGTGTCGATGGTTCGCTGACCCTGGAAAAAGAGCAGGCGCAACTGCAAATCAAGTTGGGTTTCATGCTCAGCGCCTTCGCCTCCACGATTGAAGGCAAGATTGCCGAGAAAATGCGCAAGGTGTTTACCGAAGCAGTTTGATGGCATTTGGCCCGCTTGTCTGGCGCCCTGTTTGGTGCTAGGGAGCATGTCGCGGCGATGGGCGAAAAGACGATAAAAACATGTCGCTTTTCGCCTTTTTTACGTCCGACTGTACGCTGGCGAACATTGCTAGCACATTTCTATTTGGAAAGCCATTGGACTTTGATGGCTTTTTGCGTTATACTTGAGTCATATTTACAACAGCTACACCGCGTTTCACCTTCTGCTTCGCAGTACTCTCCGCTCGCTGAGTGGTGAATAATTCTTCGGGTTTTACACCCGCATCCAGTTTAAAAGTAGCTTGGTCGATTTTTTTCGGTCAAATACATTTGGTGCCATGTATTTGCATGGCGCTAGCGTTGTTAAAAGTCCTGAACCACAGCCTCTTTTAGCACGCACACGGCACCCCGGCACCGGCTTTGGCCATCCGCTGGTCACACGCGTGTCACCCCCTGTTTCCTGTCGCTCCCGTGCGCATTGTGCGCCGTGGCGTAGCCGACGCAACAGGGTTTGCTGATTCCCGCCGCAAGCTAGCAGGCTTGCTGGGTTTCAATCCATTCGTCAAATCGAGGGAGAACCACATCGTGGCAAAACAAATCATTATCGACCATGTGTTCAAAGTGTTCGGCGACAAGCCAGAAGAAGCACTTGAACTCGTCCGTCAGGGCGCCAGCAAGCAGGACATCCTGGCCAAGACCGACTGCACCATCGGCGTCTTCGACGCCACCTTTACCATTGAAGCGGGCGAGATTTTCGTCATCATGGGCCTGTCCGGTTCGGGCAAGTCGACCCTGGTGCGCATGCTGAACCGCCTGATCGAGCCCACCGCCGGCCGCATCCTGATCGACGGCAACGACATCAATACCTTGCCGGACGCCCAGCTGCGCGCCCTGCGCCGCAAGGACATCAGCATGGTGTTCCAGTCGTTCGCGCTGCTGCCGCAAATTACCGTGCTCGACAACACTGCCTTCGGCATGGAACTGGCCGGCATGCCCAAGGCCGAGCGCCATGCGCTGGCCCAGCAAGCGCTGGAGCAGGTGGGCCTGGACGGCTACGGCGCCAGCTATCCCGACGAATTGTCGGGCGGCATGCAGCAGCGCGTGGGCCTGGCCCGTGCGCTGGCCTGCGATCCATCGATTTTGCTGATGGATGAAGCGTTTTCCGCGCTCGATCCGATTATCCGTACGGAAATGCAATCGGAACTGCTGCGTTTGCAGCAAATCAAGCGCCGCACCATCGTCTTCATTTCGCATGACCTCGATGAAGCCATGCGCATCGGCGACCGCGTCGCCATCATGAAAGACGGTCACGTGGTGCAAGTGGGCACGCCGGAAGAAATCCTGCGCAAACCGGCCAACGATTACGTGCGCAACTTCGTGCGTGGCGTTGATGCGGCGGCCGTCTTCAAGGCCAGCGATATTGCCCGCAAGAGCCAGATCGTCGTATCGGAATCGCCGAGCCGCGGTTCGCGCGCCGCGCTGTCGATGCTGGAAGAGCAGGATCGCGCGTTTGCCTATGTCGTCAATCCGCAGCGCAAGTTCCTCGGCGTCGTCTCGGCCGATTCGCTGCGCAGTGCGCTCGACGGCCATGTGGGCCCGCTGGGCCTGGCGCATGCCTATCTGCCCGACGTGCAGACCATCGATGCAGACGAGCCCGTCGCCGGCCTGTTCGGCCAGGTGGCGCAACTGCCTTACGCCGTCCCTGTGGTGGCCAATGACGGCAGCTTCCGCGGCGCCATCAGCAAGACGACCTTGCTGAAGTTCCTCGACCGCGACACGCCAGCCATAGCCGAACAACAACAGAAAGGACAAGCATGAACCCAAGCACCGTTTCCACAGTAGAACCTGTTGTTGAACAGGCCGCCCAGATCAATCCCTGGGCGCTGACGCCCCCCACCGACGCCAGCACCGCGTGGCTCGACGCCGCCGCGCCTGCCGTGCAGCCGGAACATGCGGCCGGCTTTCACCTGACGCAGATTTTCGACGGCTCGCTGCCGCTGGAAAGCTGGATCAACCAGGGCCTGGGCTGGGTCGTCGCCCATTTCCGTCCGTTCTTCCAGGCCGTGCGTGCGCCCATCGACAGCGTGCTGTCCGGCGTGGAAGGCGTGCTGCTGGCCGCTCCGTCGCTGACGGTGATCGCCATCATCGGCTTGCTGGCGTGGCAATTTACGAGCCGCACCCTGGCCATCGGCACCGTGCTGGCGCTGCTGCTCGTGTCGATGCTGGGCATCTGGCCGGAAGCCATGACGACCCTGTCGCTGGTGTTGACGTCGCTGGCCTTCTGCCTGGCCATCGGCTTGCCGCTCGGTATTTTCCTTGCCAGCAGCGACCGCGCACAGAATATCCTGCGCCCCTTGCTCGACGCCATGCAGACGACGCCTGCCTTCGTTTACCTGGTGCCGGTGGTGATGCTGTTCGGTATCGGTAATGCGCCGGGCGTGATCGTGACGATCATCTTTGCCCTGCCGCCGCTGGTGCGTTTGACCAACCTCGGTATCCGCCAGGTGCGTCCCGACCTGATCGAAGCGGCCCGCGCCTACGGTGCCTCGCCGTGGCAGTTGCTGACCCGCGTGCAGTTTCCGCTGGCCATGCCGTCCATCATGGCCGGTATCAACCAGTCGCTGATGCTGTCGCTGTCGATGGTCGTGATCGCCTCGATGATCGCCGTGGGCGGCCTGGGCCAGATGGTATTGCGCGGCATCGGCCGCCTGGACATGGGCCTGGCAACGGTCGGTGGCCTCGGTATCGTGCTGCTGGCCATCACCCTGGACCGCTTGACGCAAGCGATGGGGCAGCCACGCCGTGGCGTGCGCCACTGGTACCAGACGGGTCCCGCCGGTTTCGTGCTGCGCCTGGTGCGCGGCAACACGGAGAAAAATAATGTTGAACAGCAAGCAACGCTGGCCAACGCACAATAAGAAAGGATTTACATGCATCAAATTGACAATTTTAAAGTGACGCAAAAATCGCAACGCAAGTTCCAGCTGTTTTCCGCCCTGGCCATCGCCGCCATGGCCCTGACCACCAGCCTGGCCATGGCGCAGGCGCCGGCCGCAACGGCTGACGCGCTGCCCGGCAAGGGCGTCAAGGTGCAGCCGCTGCAAAGCTCGATTGCGGAAGAAACCTTCCAGACCATGCTGGTCGACAAGGCCCTGGAAAAGCTCGGCTACGAAGTGCAGCCGATCAAGGAAGTGGAATACCCGACCGCGCATATCGCCATCGCCAATGGCGACGCCACCTTCATGGCCGTGCACTGGGACCCGATGCACAAGGATTTCTATAATAATGCGGGCGGCGACGCCAAGCTGTCGCGCACGGGCCAGTATGCGGGGCCTGCCGCGCAAGGTTATCTGATCGACAAGGCAACGGCGGAAAAGTACAACATCACGAATATCGACCAGTTGCGCGATCCCACCCTGGCCAAGCTGTTCGACCACGATGGCGACGGCAAGGCCGATTTGACGGGCTGCAACCCGGGCTGGGGCTGCGAAGCGCTGATCGAGAACCACATGGATGCGTACAAACTGCGCGAGACGGTAACGCACGTGCAGGGCAGCTATGCGGCCCTGATCGCCGACACCCTGGGCCGCTACAAGCGCGGCGAACCGATCCTGTACTACACGTGGACGCCGTACTGGGTCAGTGGCGTGCTGGTGCCGGGCAAGGACGTGGTCTGGCTGAAAGTGCCGTTCTCGGCCAATCCGGACAAGGTGAATACCCGCCTCGACGATGGCAGCGATTACGGTTTTGCCGTCAACACGGCGCGCATCGTATCGAACAAGGCCTGGGCGCAGAAAAATCCGGCCGCGGCCAAGCTGTTCGAGGTGATGCAATTGCCCGTGGCGGACATCAATGCGCAGAACGAGCGCATGCGCCGCGGCGAAAACACGCAAGCCGATATCGCGCGCCATACGGCTGGCTGGATCAAGTACCACCAGCAAAAGTTTGACGGCTGGATCGCGCAAGCGCTGGCGGCGGCAAAAAAGTAAATTACGGCTGATACAGGCGTAAAAAAAGTGGCTACCGGTTTGGTAGCCACTTTTGCGTTAACGGCCTGTTTTGGTGGTTTTTGGTGAGTTTTCAGCCGTTTTCGGCCAGTTTCAGGTGCAAAATGGGGAAAGGCTTGCCAAAGGGGTCGCATTCCGAGCGGCTTTCCCCGATAAAACCCAGGTGGCGGTAAAAGCCGTGCGCTTGCGGGTTGTGCTCGTTGACGTCGACGGCCGTGGCTTGCAAGCTGGCGATGGCGTGCTGGACCAGCGTGCGGCCGGCGCCGCTGCCGCGTTGATCGGGATGCACGAACAGCATCTCGATCTTGGCGTGCTCGACGCACAGGAAGGCGTAAGCGCTGCTATCGGCATCGCGCAGCACGTGCAGCAGGCGTTCGGCCGTCACTCTGGCCAGCTCATCGCGGACGAAGGGCATGAGGAAAGCGATATCGCTGTCGGCGAGGAAATCGTGGGTGGCGCGTACGGACAGGTGCCAGACGTCGAACAAACGGGGCAGGTCGGCGGCATGGGCCAGGGAAATCGGTGATGGTGTCATGCGGAAATAATAACATTGCCCCGGGCTGTGCCGGGGCAGGGGGATGATCAGTCCTTCAAGTCTTCGATCAGGTCGATGTATTGCTGCTGCGCATCTTCCTTCGACGTGCCGGCCAGGGCCGCCCAGGCGTCGAACTTGGCGCGGTTGACGAAGTCGGTCATGCCAGGGCGCTCGCCCGTGGCGTCGCCGCTCGAGGCTTGCTTGAACAAGGCGTAGATTTTCAGCAAGGTCATATTGTCCGGACGCTCGGACAGGGTCTTGGAATCGAGCTGCGCTTGGTCGAATTGCTCTTGTAAACTCATGATGGCTCCTGTGTGCTGATGGAATCGCTGGAAAAGTGCGGCAGGCGCAGCGGAGTGGCCACCGTGCGTGCTGCAGTGCCTGACATCATAGTGAAAAAAGCGCGCCGTGCATTAGAGGACACACTCAAAACAAAAGCGCCGCCGCTGAATGAACAGGGGCGGCGCCAGGTACAGTCGCTTGAGCGCTGTGGAGTCTGTTCTTATACGCCCAGCAGTTCGACGTCGAAAATCAGGGTGGCGTTCGGTGGAATCACGCCGCCGGCGCCGCGTGCGCCATAGCCCAGTGCTGCCGGGATGATCAGCTGGCGCTTGCCGCCCACTTTCATGCCTTGCACGCCTTCGTCCCAACCCTGGATGACGCGGCCTGCGCCCAGCGGGAATTCGAACGGGTCGTTGCGGTCCTTGCTCGAATCAAATTTCGAACCGGCGCTGCCGTCGTCGTTCTGCAGCCAGCCCGTGTAATGCACGACAACATTGTTGCCGGCTTGCGCTTCAGCGCCTTCGCCGACGACGGTATCGATGTATTGCAGGCCGGAAGCGGTAGTGGTGGTGGTCATGATAATCCTTGTGTTGGCGATGAAAGCTTCAGATTGTAGAGCAATGAGTTGCAAAGCGCCATTCCAGGCCCGCTGCAGGGAAAATGGGGAAGTTACGACGAGGTTTGGCGACGGCTTGTATTTAAGGGGGGATTTCACACAATAAATACGGTGTTCCACGTAAAATGCATGTTTTGTATTTAACAGTGATTTCTTCCATGTTCCGCAGTCTACGCCGCCTTGTTTTTTCCTCGCTGTGCCTGGTTTCCGCAATATCGACGGCGCAAGCCGAAGTGGTGGTGGTACTCAATTCCCGTGATGCTACGGTGCAACTGCTGGACCAGAAAACCTACGCCCCCCTGTCCACCTTTGCCGTTGGCAAGGAACCGCACCACCTGATGGAGACGCCGGACGGCAAGTCGCTGATCGTCGCCAGCTCCGTCGGCAACGAACTGATCTTCCTCGACCCCGTCTCGGGCCAGATCCAGCGCCGCATCAGCAACATCCTCGATCCCTACCAGATCGGCTTTTCGCCGGACCAGAAGTGGTTCATCTCGAATTCGCTGCGCCTGGACCGCATCGACCTGTACCGCTACGACGGCAAGAACCTGACCCTGGCCAAGCGCATCGCGCTGCCGAAGCTGCCCAGCCACATGGCCTTCACGGCCGACAGCACCATGGCTTTTATCACGCAGCAGGGCAGCAACCAGGTCAGCGCCATCGACCTGGCCACGCAGACGGTGAAATGGACCATGCCCGTCGGCCCGGCGCCGGCCGGCATCACGATGACGCCCGACGGTAAATATTTGCTGGTTGGCATCATGGGCAGCGATTACGTGGAAGTGATCGACTGGCGCACGCAAAAGACCGTCAAGCGCATCAAGGCGGGCGCCGGCACGCATAATTTCCGCGCGCTCGGTGACAACCGCATGACGTTCGTGTCGAACCGCGTGTCGAACACGATCAACATCATCGACCAGCAAACCCTGGAAAACGTGGGCACCATCAACGTGCCCGGTGGCCCGGACTGCATGGAAATCACGCCCGATGGCAAGACCATGTGGGTCACCCTGCGCTGGATCAAGAAAGTGGCCGTGATCGATTTGACCACGCGCAAGGTGATCAAGACGATCCCCGTGGGCCGCTCGCCCCATGGCGTGTATTTCGCCACGCACTCGCCGCGCATGTGATGACGGGTGTGATGATGAAACGCCTGATTTCCGCAGGCCATGTGCCCGCCGTGCTGCTGTGCGCCGGCACCATGCTGACGCCCGCGCATGCTGCCGCACCTGCCGCCGCTGCACCAGCCGCAGCATCAGCGCCGGCCGCCTGCAAGGGTACGATCTACATGACGTTCGACACCGGCAGCCAGTCGCAAGCGCAACTGATCGCCGACGTGCTGAACAAGCGCCGGATCAAAGCCACGTTCTTCCTGGCCAATGAAAAGACGACGCGCGGCGACTATTCGCTCGATGCCTCGTGGGCACCGTACTGGAAAGCCCGGGTCGCCGAAGGCCATGCGTTCGGCACGCATACGTTCGACCATGTGTACTGGAAGAAGGATCTGGCCAACGGCTTGATCCAGGTTAAGCCCCAGTTCGGCAAGGACGGCGGCAAGCTGGCGTCGGTGACGGATCAGCAGTTCTGCGAGGAATTGCGCCGCGTCGATACACGCTTTCAGGAACTGACCGGACACAAGCTCGACCCGTTCTGGCGCGCGCCGGGCGGCTACACATCGCCGCGCACCCTGGCGGCCGGCAGCGCTTGCGGCTACCAGCATGCGGGCTGGGCGCCGGCGGGGTATTCCGGCGATGAATTGCCTAGCGATAAGTATCCAAGCGCCATGCTGCTGAAGAAAGCGCTGGCGAACTTGCGCAGCGGCGACATTTTCATTGCGCACATGGGCATCTGGTCGCGCAAAGATGCATGGGCGCCCGCCAACCTCGATGCCTTGATTTCCGGCCTGCAAGACAAGGGTTTCTGTTTTGCCACCCTGCGCGAGCATCCTGCCTACGCGCGGAAGAAGGGCCAGCCATGATCGCCGCCGACATCGTCAGTTTCGTCACCCCGATGATCGACGCCGTGGTCGATGCGTTTGGCGTGGCGCAAGGCTGGCTGTTCCAGACTGTGGTGAATCCCCTCGTCTATCACCTGGGCTTTGGCGAATTTACGGAAGAAGCATTCGAGGGCACGGAATGGCTGCTGATCGGCCTGTGCGAACTGGTGCTGCTGTTTCTCGTGCTGCGCCCGCTCGAAGCCCTGATTCCCGCGCAAAAGATCACCGACCCGCGCGCCCGCTGGAACGACTTCATCTACACGGTGCTGCACCGCATCGGCCTGTTTTCCGTGCTGGTCTTCTTCACGCTTGATCCGCTGATGGATGCCTTGGCAGGCGCCTTGCGTTTCGACAATATCCATCCATTGAATCTGGAGTCGCTGTTGCCCGGCATCAGTCCCTTAGTCAGTTTTATCATTTATTTTGTGATACTGGACTTCGTCGACTATTGCTACCACCGTGCCTCGCACCATTTCGGCTGGTGGTGGGGCTTGCACAGCCTGCATCACAGCCAGCAAAACATGAATTTGTGGAGCGATGACCGCAACCACCTGCTCGACGACTTCCTGCGCGACGTGGTGATGGCGCTGGTGGCGCTCGGTATCGGCGTGCCGCCAGGGCAATATGTGCTGCTGGTGTCGATTTCGCGTATTTTGCAAAGCTTGCAGCATGCGAATGTGAGGATACACTTCGGCCGCATCGGCGAGCGGCTGCTGATCTCGCCCCGTTTCCACCGCACGCACCATGCGATCGGCGTGGGGCACGAGTCGAAAGGCAAAGGCAGCATGGGGGGCTGCAACTTCGGCGTGGTGCTGCCGATTTGGGATATGCTGCTGGGCACCGCGAATTTCTCGGCCGGCTATGCGCGCACGGGCGTGCGCGACCAGCTGGCCCGCATCGACAGCCATGGCGTGGGCCGGCCCGGGCGCAACTATGGCAGCGGCTTCTGGCAGCAGCAATGGCTGGGCCTGCGCCGCATGGTGGAATTTGCAAGAATCAAACGAAAAGGACGCCGTTGATGCGCAATGTGTTGAATTCGTATGGCCGTGCTTTCCTGTCGCAATTGCACGGCAGGATATTGCTGTTGAGCATCGCACCGTTCATCCTGTCGCTGATCCTGTGGGGCGCCCTGCTGTATGTGGGCTTGCAGCCGCTGATCGACAGCCTGCATGCGCTGTTTACGCAATATGACTTCTTCCGCACCAGCGGCCAGGTGTTGGCCACCTTTGGCCTGGGCATGCTGAAAGCGGTGATCGTGCCGTTGATCGCCATGTTCATGCTGTTGCCGCTGATGATCTTGACGGCGCTGATCTTCATGGGCCTGTTCGCCATGCCGGCCATCGGCCGGCATATCGGCGGGCGGCACTTTCCGCAGTTGGAAAAGAAGCATGGCGGCAGCCTGCTGGGCAGCGTCGGCACTTCGCTGGCGACGTTCCTGCTGTTCATCATCGTCTGGGTGCTCATGCTGCCCCTGTACGCGTTTCCGCCGGCCGCGCTGGTGGGGCAAGCCGTGCTGTGGGGCTGGCTGACCTACCGCGTGATGGCGTATGACGCCATGGCCGATTACGCCAGCGTGGAAGAGCGCCACGCCATCATGCGCACGCAGCGCTGGCCGCTGCTGGCCATCGGCATGGTCTCCGGCGCGGCCGGCGCCGTGCCCGGCATGCTGTGGATGGGCGGCGTGATGTCGGTGGTGTTCTTCCCCTTCCTGGCGGCGTTCGCCATCTGGCTGTACGTGCTGATCTTTATCTTTACGGGTCTGTGGTTCCAGTATTACTGCCTGGAAGCACTGGCGCGTTTGCGGGGCGTACGCGGCATGACCGACGTGGCGCCGGCGGACGCTTGAGTATTTTTATTGCATTCTACGAGGGAGTTTCATGGCTATCGGATTGATCATCATTGGCGACGAAATCCTGTCGGGCAAGCGCACGGACCAGCATTTTCCGAAAGTCGTGAGCATGCTCAAGCAGCGCGGCTTGCAGCTGAGTTGGGCGGAATACGTGGGCGACGAGCCGGCCCGCCTGGTCGCCTTGCTCCAGCGCAGCTTTGCCAGCGGCGACATCGTCTTCAGCTTTGGCGGCATCGGCGCCACGCCGGACGACCATACGCGCCAGGCGGCCGCCGATGCGCTGGGCTTGCCGCTGGTGCTGCATCCACAGGGCAAGCTCAATATCCAGCAACGGATCACGGAAATGGGCGAGGAGGCGGGCGTGCCGGCCGATTTGAACTCGCCGGAAAACCTGCACCGCCTGAAAATGGCGGAATTCGTGCAGGGCGCCGAGCTGATTCCGAATCCGTACAACAAGATTGCCGGTTTTGCCGTGCGCGAACATTATTTCGTGCCGGGCTTTCCCGTCATGTCCTGGCCCATGATCGAATGGGTGCTCGATACGCATTACGCCCACCTGTTCAACCAGGTGCCGCACGCGGAACATGCCTTGCTCGTGTATGAAACGGCCGAATCCTTGCTCACGCCGCTGATGGTGCGCCTGGAAGCGGAGTTTCCGCTGATCAAGGTGTTCAGCCTGCCCAGCGTGGGCGATGCGCAGACGCGCCGGCATATCGAACTGGGCGTCAAGGGCGAGCCCGCGCAAGCGGCGGCTGCCTTTGCCGAGATGCGCGCCGCACTCGATACCTTGCAGGCGGAATACACCACCATCTGAGATGCAGCCAGCCCGGCGCCGGCGGCTTTTTCGCTGGCGTCCAGCCCGCCATGCATCTATGTACGCCAGCGTACGTTCCAAGACGTTGTTTTTTTGCGAAAATCTTCAATGAAGCAAGATTTTTGTGCGCGCTCGTCAGTCGTTTTCATTCCGATGTGGTGGAATGGTGAACAGGGGCCTTGCGTGTCGAACGCGCGGTCGCCTGCCTGTGCAGTAGCGTGTTTTTTTGATTCACCGGTATGGACATCATGTTAAGCAAGTTTTGTTGTGACCGGCCTTGGCTGGCCCTCGTCTTATCCTGCGCGGAGCGGCATCGCTGCCGCCTTTTCCGCGCCGTCCAAACCCAACCTTACCCCAGCATCCCATGAAAGACACAGGCGTCAATCTGGCCGCGCAAGAGCGGCCCCCCTCTGATCCAGCTCCCGAGGCGCCGCCGCCGGCGAGCCCGCCGAAGAAGCGTCGTTCGCGCATCTGGCCGATCTTTGCCATCATCTTGCTGGCGCTGATCGCCGGCGTGGCGTGGTTCGTCATGCGCGAAGTGCGCACGTCGGCCCTGCAGGCAGAGTTTTTCACGCGCCTGGACCGCCAGCTGGCGTTCAAGGTCGAGCCTGGCCCTGCACCGGCGGGCGCCATCCGCTATCCGCAGCACGGCCCGTATGACGAGCGGCTCGGCTATGCCAGCTTGCCCGACTTCATTATCAAACTCAATGCGCGCGACTACGCCGTCACGGCGCAGGCGCGCATGTCGCCGAAAATGGTGCAACTGGTCGACCGGGGCATCTTTGCCACCTATCACGAGAAAAACCGCGCGGGCCTGACCATCCTCGATTGCCGCGCCGCGCCGCTGTTCGCGGCCAGCTATCCCGAGCGCATGTTCGACGGCTTTGCCGAAGCGCCGCCGGCGCTCGTGCAAAGCTTGCTGTTCATCGAAAACCGCGAATTGCTCGACCCGGGCACGCCCAAGCGCAATCCCGCCGTGGAATGGGACCGTCTGAGCAAGGCGATCCTCGACAAGGCGCTGAACCTGTTCGGCGGCCACCGTGGTGGCGGCGGCAGTACGCTGGCCACGCAGATCGAAAAATACCGGCATTCGGAAGACGGGCGCACCAGTTCCATGCAGGACAAGCTGCTGCAGATGATTTCGGCCAGCCTGCGCTCGTACCAGGATGGCGAAAACACCATGGAAGCGCGGCGCAAGATCGTCGTCAATTACCTCAATACCGTGCCGCTGTCGGCAAAGAGCGGCTTTGGCGAAGTCAACGGCATCGGCGACGGCATGTGGGTCTGGTATGGCCGTCCGTTTGCCGAAGTGAAAACCTTGCTTAGTGGAAAAATGGACCAGCCGGGCAGCGCGCTGGCCTACAAGCAGGCGCTGAGCCTGCTGATCGCGCAGCGCCGTCCTTCCCATTATCTGGTGGCCGGCGGCGCCGACCTGGAAGAATTGACCAACAGCCATCTGCGTTTGCTGGCGCAGGCGGGCGTGATTTCGCCGCAGCTGCGCGATGCGGCCATCGCCGAGAAGCTGCGTCCGTCGACGGCGTCCGGCGTGCAATCGGAAGCGTCGACCTCGTTCGTTACGCGCAAGGCCTCGAATGCCGTGCGCAACCACCTGGCCACCATGCTCGGCGATCCGCGCTTGTACAACCTCGACCGCCTTGACCTGAAAGTGGTCAGCACGCTCGACGCGCAGGCGCAAAACGCCGTCACCAAGGTCTTGCGCGAGTTGCGCGACCCGGAAGTGGCGAAAGCGGCCGGCCTGACGGGCAAGGGCATGCTGGGCAATGGCGACCCCGCCAACGTGGTCTACAGTTTTACCTTGCTGCAAAAGGGCGAGCAGGCCAACTTGCTGCGCGTGCAAACGGATAACTTTGACCAGCCGCTCGACATCAACGAAGGCGCCAAGCTGGACCTCGGTTCCACGGCCAAGCTGCGCACCCTGGTCACGTACCTGGACATCATCGACCAGCTGCACCAGCGCTACAGCGGCATGGGCGCCGCCGAGCTGGGCAAGATTGCCGTCGATCCGAAGGACATGCTGTCGCAGTGGGCGATTGCTTACCTGAAACCTTTGCCTCTCGGCGAAGCGCGCAACCTGCCGGCCATGCTGGCGGCCGCCATGGAACGCAAATATTCGGGCAACCCGGGCGAAGGCTTCTTCACGGGCGGCGGCTTGCACCATTTCGGCAACTTCTCCAAGCTCGACGACAGCCGCATCATGACGGTGCAGCAGGCGCTGCGCCAGTCGACCAACCTGGTGTTCGTGCGCCTGATGCGCGACGTGGCCCGCTACTACATGTTCTCGCGCCCCGATTCTTCGGCCTCGCTGCTGGCGGACGCGGACGATCCGCGCCGTGCGCAGTACCTGAGCCGCTTTGCCGACAAGGAAGGGCGCGAATTCCTGCACCGCTTCTATCAGAAGTACCGCGGCAAGAGCGTTGACGAGCAGGAAAAGATTTTATTGGCCAGCATCCGCCCGACGCCCGTGCGCCTGGCGAATATCTTCCGCACCGTCAATCCGAAGGGCACGGTGGCGGAATTCGGCGATTTCCTCAACGCCAACCTGCCGTCGCAAAACGAAGTGCCGCCCGAGCGCGTCGCCAAGATGTACCAGCAGTACGCGATGGAAAACTGGTCGCTGGCCGACCGCGGCTACCTTGCCAATGTGCATCCGCTGGAACTGTGGATGGTGGCGTATCTGCGCCAGCATGAAGGTTCCACCCTGACGCAGATGGTGGCGGCCAGCGAAAAGGAACGCCAGGAAGTCTACAAATGGCTGTTCAACACGCACCGCAAGCATGCGCAGGACCGCCGCATCGCCAACTTGCTGGAAGTGGAAGGGTTCCTGGAAATCCACCGCCAGTGGAAGAAGATGGGCTACCCGTTTGATTCGCTGGTGCCGTCGTATGCGACCACCCTGGGCGCGTCGGCCGACCGGCCCGCTGCGCTGGCCGAATTGATGGGCATCATCATCAACGATGGCGTGCGCAAGCCGAGCGTGCGCATCGATTCCATGCATTTCGCCGCCAACACGCCGTACGACACCATGGTCAAGCGGGGCAGCAAGGTGGAGGCGGAGCAAGTGCTCTCGCCGGACGTGGCCAAGGCCGTGGCCAAGGCCATCCGCGAAGTCGTGTCGGACGGTACGGCGAAGCGGGCGAAGACGGCATTCGTCGGCGCCGACGGCGTGCCGATCCCGATGGGCGGCAAGACGGGCACGGGCGACCAGCGCTTCGACGTGTATGGCGCCGGCGGCCGCCTGATCGAGTCGCGCTATGTGAACCGCTCGGCCACGTTCGTCTTCAATATCGGCGAGCGCTTCTACGGCAGCATGACGGCGTATGTGCGGGGACCGGAATCGAAGAACTACGATTTCACCAGCGCCTTGCCCGTGCAACTGCTGGTGTCGCTGGCGCCGAGCTTGATGCCGCTGATCGAGCCGCCTGCGCCAGCCGAGGGTGTGGCCAGGCAGTGCACGAATTAACCGGCAGTATGCGGATTGAGCAAAACGCCAGCTTCCATGCTGGCGTTTTTTCTTGCTAGCCGGCAAACACGGCCGTTTTATCTTCCAGGCGCGCGTGATAGGCGGCGATGGCCGGATAATCGGGGCGCTGCATCGGAGCCATCAGCCAGCGCTTGACGGACAGGCCCAGCACGATATCGGCCAGGGTGAACGCTTCGCCGCAGACGAATGCGCCCGTACGCTGCAGCTGCTGTTCCAGCACGCCCATCATCTTGTTCCATCCGGCAATACCGGCCGCCAGCTGCGCCGCATCCTGGTGGGCCGGGCTGTGGCGCACCAGCGACATGAAGGCGTAGCGCCAGCTGTTGTTCAAATCGCCCATCTGCCAATCCATCCATTTTTCCACTTCCGCGCGGGCGCGTGGCGTGCTTGGAAGCAAGTCGTCGCGGCCCGCCTGGGCGCACAGGTAGCGGCAGATCGTGTTCGATTCCCACAGCACCAGGTCGCCATCGAGCAACACGGGCACCATGGCGTTCGGGTTCAGGGTCAGGAAAGCCGGGTCGTCGGTGGTGCGAAAGCCGCTGCCCCAGTCTTCGCGTTCGTAGGGCAGGTCGAGTTCTTCGCACGTCCACAGGACTTTGCGGACATTGATCGAGGCGGCTTTTCCAAGAATTTTCAGCATGCGGGGCTCCAGAGGGCAGGTGGTCGATCTGCCACTGTAGCGGAAATGGCCACGCCGCGCATGTGAAAGTGCCTTGCATAGTTGGGCTTTTCTTGGCATCGTAGCCACCCATGAAACCTATGCGCCACCACATGTCCAAAATCCTCGCGTTCAGCCGCTTTTCCGTGCGCGATTTCCTCGCCACCGCCGGTCCCACCCTGCTGCTGGTCGGCGCATTCTGTGCGCTTGCCTACTGGCTGGTCGACCCGGCGCCGCCGCGCCAGGTGAGCCTGTCGACGGGGCAGGACAATAGCGCGTATGAAGAGTTCGGCAAGAAATACGCGGCCACCCTGGCCAGGCACGGCATCAAGGTGACCTTGCAGCCATCGCTGGGTTCGCAGGAAAACCTGCAGCGCCTGAACGCGGGCAAGACCGATATCGCCTTCGTGCAAAGCGGCTCGACGGAACACGCTGATGCCGAGCGCCATGGCCTCATCTCCCTGGGCAGCCTGTTTACGGAACCCGTCTGGCTGTTCTTGCGCGAAGACAAGGCGGTGACGGAACTGACGCAATTGAAGGGCATGAAGATCAACCTGGGGCCGGAAGGCACGGGCGTGCCCAGCCTGTTCCGGCAGTTGCTGTCCGTGAATGGCGTGGAAGCGAACGAGCTGACGGTGAGTGCCTTGCAAAACACGCCCGCCACGGTGGAGCTGCTGGAAGGACGCATCGACGGTCTGGTGTTCAGTTCGGCGCCGGAAGCGCCGCTGATCCAGATGCTGCTGCAGACGCCGGGCATCAAGTTGTTTGATTTTTCGCAAGCGGAGGCGTACACGCGGCGCCTGCCTTTCCTCACGCATGTGGTCTTGCCGCGCGGCATAGTCGACCTGGGAAAAAATATCCCGGCGCAGGATTATCATCTGATCGCGCCGACCGCCACCCTGGTTGCGCGCGAAGACTTGCATCCGGCCCTCGTCGACCTGTTCGTGCAGGCGGCGGCCGGCATCCATGGCGGCACGGGCTGGTTCCAGCAGCAGGGGCAGTTCCCGTCCGCGCGCTACACGGAAATTCCTGTCGCGCCCGAAGCGCTGAAATTCTACAAGGATGGCGCGCCCGTGCTGCAGCGCTATATGAGTTTCTGGCTGGCTAATTTCTTCGACCGCATGTGGGTGCTGGTGGTGGCGCTCGGTGCCTTGATATTGCCCTTGTCGCGCGTGGTGCCGCCCCTGTACGTGTGGCGCATCCGCTCGCGCGTGTACCGCTGGTACGGCCAGTTGCGCACGGTGGAGCAGGCGCTGGAAGACGTGCCGCCAGCGCAGCGCGCGCAAGTGTATGCGGAGCAATTGAAGCGGCTGGACCAGATCGAGGACATGGTCAACCAGATCTCGATTCCCCTGTCGTTTGCCGATGGCCTGTATGGCTTGCGCAGCCATATCAATTTCGTGCGCAAGCGCATATTGACCTTGATGGGCGAGCATCCCGAGGCAGGCGAGGCGGCCTGAGCGCTTAAGTCGCTTAAACGAGGGTGACCGACAGCTTGCGTCCAAGCAGCGCGGCGGCCCGCTCCAGCGTGGAGAGCGTCACGTCGCTGCCGGGGTCGAGCAGGCGGTCGAGCTGCGAGCGGCTCGTCTGCAACAGGTCCGCCATGCGCGTCTTCGACAGCGATTGCTCCTGCATCGCCTGCGTCAGTTGCCAGGCGATCACTTCCTTGATGGCGCGGGTTTGCGTTTGCTCAAAGATGCCTTCTTCCTTGAGGAAGTCGTCGAGGCTGCTGCCGAGATGGGGGGCGGTGGCGTTCATGTCAGTTCCTTGTAGCGTTTGCGGGCCAGCGCCAGGTCGTCTTCCGGCGTCGTCCGGGTTTTCTTGATAAAGCCGTGCAGCGCCACCAGGCAATCGCCGTGATGGCAGATCAGCACGCGCGCGATGCGGTTGCCGGGCAAGCTGCTGCGCACCTCCGACAAGCCGTGCCCGAGATGCCGGCACAGGGGCATGCCCACGGGCCAGCGCCATTGCGCATGCATCAAGTCTTGTCCGATCACATGGCGTTCCTCGATGGGGAGCGACTTGAGCCAGTCGCGCACGGGTTCGCCGCCATTGCCATTCGCGTAGAACAGAAGGGTAATCTGCCGCAAGCCGGAAGCATCCATGACGCACCTCTACGTTGTACTATATAAGGTACATTTCTTCAAGGAGAATTTGCGCCGCAGTTGAAAAAATCGGGCGCGCATGGATGGTTGTAGTCGATGACGGGCCATCGCGTGGCCCGCCAGATCAAACACTGTTCAGATAGTCAGGCGGCCAGCGTCAGGCGCCCAGCCACGGCAGCCCGGCCTTGCACCAGCCGCCGATCTGCTTGCGGTGGCCGTCCGCATCCTTGTCGCCTTCAAACCCTTCAAGGATGTCGAAGCAGTTGATATAGCCGTGCTCGGTGGCCAGCTTGGCGGCATGGCGCGAACGCACGCCCGAGCGGCACAGGAACAGCAGCACCTCGTCTTTGCCGGCCTGGGCCGCCAGCTGCGCGAGGAAATCGGGATTCGGCACGCCGCCCGGGTAGGTGGCCCACTGCACCGCACCATGCTGGGTATCGGCGATGTCGACCCGGCCTACCCAGTCGCGCTCGGCGTTCGTGCGCACGTCGATGAGCTTGGCGGCTGCGTCCAGTTGCAGCAGCGCGTACGCTTCCTGCGGCGTCACGGCGCCGGCATACGGCGTACCTTCATTGGCCCGGCTGCGGGCGGTGGTCAGGATGTCGGCGGCGGTAGTCATGGCGTCCTCGATGAAAGTGGGCAGGTATGGTCGATTATAGTGCGCCATCCGCGCCCCGCAAACGGGAAACCACGGCGCCCGGCGCATGCACCACAACGAGGCATTTTTCAAGAATGCGCACAAAATGCACGATAATGGTGCGTTATTCGTTTTTTGCACTTGCATAGTGCATTCTTGATTTGATGCAAACTCAGCAGGAAAATCGCGGGCGGGAAAACTTTCATTGGGATAGCCGGTTTTTGCCTCTGGCGGCCAGGTCTCTTCTGGAGCTGGCATGGAATCTGCTATGATCCTTATGAGTTTTGGTGGCACGCAATGTTTGCTTCGCTTCATCAGCCCAGACGCACTAAGGTCGGCTCACCCCACATTCATTTAGGAGATACGCATGGCAATGACAGCCGCAGAAGTCTTGAAGATGGTAGAAGAAAACGAAGTCAAATTCGTTGATTTCCGCTTTGCTGATACCCGTGGTAAAGAGCAGCACGTGACGGTTCCCGTGTCGCACTTCGACATGGACAAATTCGAGTCGGGCCACGCCTTTGACGGTTCTTCGATCGCTGGCTGGAAAGGTATCGAAGCGTCCGACATGATCTTGCTGCCGGATCCAAACACGGCCAATATCGACCCGTTCATGGAAGAAACGACCCTGTTCATGCAGTGCGACGTGATCGAACCGTCGGACGGCAAGGGCTACGACCGCGACCCGCGCTCGATCGCGAAACGCGCCGAAGCCTACCTGAAATCGTCGGGCATGGGCGACACCGCCTACTTCGGCCCTGAGCCAGAATTCTTCATCTTCGACAGCGTGCGCTGGAAGATCGACATGTCGGGCTGCTTCGTCAAGATCGGTTCGGACGAAGGTTCCTGGTCGACCGGCAAGGATATCGAAGGCGGCAACAGCGGCCACCGTCCTACCGTCAAGGGCGGCTACTTCCCCGTGCCGCCAGTGGACAGCTTCCAGGACATGCGTTCGGAAATGTGCCTGATCCTGGAATCGCTGGGCATCCCGGTTGAGGTACATCATCACGAAGTGGCCGGCGCCGGTCAGAATGAAATCGGCACCAAGTTCTCGACCCTGGTCGAGCGCGCCGACTGGACGCAAAACCTGAAATACGTGGTGTGGAACGTGGCGCACAGCTATGGCAAGACCGCCACCTTCATGCCGAAACCTATCGTTGGCGACAACGGTTCGGGCATGCACGTGCATCAATCCGTATGGAAAGATGGCAAAAACCTGTTCGCTGGCGATGGCTATGCCGGCCTGTCCGATTTCGCCCTGTACTACATCGGCGGCATCATCAAGCACGCCAAGGCACTGAACGCGATCACCAATCCGGGCACCAACTCGTACAAGCGTCTGGTACCAGGCTACGAAGCGCCGGTGAAACTGGCGTACTCGGCGAAAAACCGTTCCGCCTCGATCCGTATCCCGCACGTGGCCAATCCAAAAGGCCGCCGCGTCGAAGCGCGCTTCCCGGATCCACTGGCGAACCCGTACCTGTGCTTCGCCGCACTGCTGATGGCCGGCCTGGACGGCGTTGCCAACAAGATCCATCCGGGCGAAGCCGCCTCGAAAGATCTGTACCATCTGCCGCCGGAAGAAGACGCACTGATCCCTACCGTGTGCGCTTCGCTGGAAGAAGCACTGGAAGCCCTGGACAAGGACCGCGAGTTCCTGACCCGCGGCGGCGTGTTCAGCGATTCCATGATCGACGCTTACCTGGAACTGAAAATGCAGGACGTGCAGCGCATGCGCATGACCACGCATCCTGCCGAGTTCGACATGTACTACTCGCTGTAATGGCGCCACGCCGGCAACGTGCCGGTAGTGAATAAAAAAACGCGGGTGAGGCGATGGTCTTGCCCGCGTTTTTTGTTATGGCGCCACAGTGCGTTGTTGTATAGTCGGCCCAGGAACGATGCGGCATGTGCCGACAGGAGTAGAGATTGACCAAGCATTACAGAATGGCGCTGATGGCAGGATTGCTGGGCGCGGCGGCACAGGCGCACGGGCAGTTGTATGTGTGCGCCGATGCGCAAGGACACAAGACGTACACGGACAGGCGGGCTGGCGCGCATTGCCAGCTGCTCGATTTGCCGGGCGCCCTGACGGAGCCGCCACGCAAGACGGCGCCGCTGGCAGGCGCGCCTGCCCGACCCGCCACACAGGCGGCGGTCACGGCGGCGCCGGCCGCCGGCGCGTTTCCCAAGGTCGATGGTGCGGAGCAGCGCGCGCGCGACCTGGACCGGCGCCAGATCCTGCAGGACGAATTGCGCAGCGAAGAGCAGAAACTGGCGGCGCAGCGCCTGGAATTTAACGGCGGGCAGCCCGAGCGCCAGGGCAACGAGCGCAACTATGCGAAATACCAGGAACGGGTGGCGCAACTGAAGGACAACATCAGCCGGACGCAGCAGAACGTCGAGGCCCTGAAACGCGAGATCGCGAATATTCGGTAAAGCACATGACACTAGACAACCATTCCAGCCGCCCGGCCCACCTGGCAGGCCTTGATCTGCTCGCTTCTGCCGTGATCCTGCTCGACGGCGACGGCCGCATCAGCTATGCCAACGCGGCGGCGGAAAACCTGCTGGAAAGCTCATTAAAGGCGCTGTCGCGGCAAAAACTGACGGCGCTGTTCCTCAATCCCGAGGAGCTGGCCGGCATCTGCGCGCAGGCGCTCGAACATAAATTTTCCGATTTGCGCCAGGACCTGAGCCTGGAACGCCTGGGGCGCGAGCCGTTGCGCGTGCACAGCATCGTCAGCGCGCTCGACGCACCGCGCGACGGCGTGCTGATCGAGCTGCGCGAAAACGTGCAGCAGCTGAAACTCGACCGCGAGGAGCGCATCCTCGACCAGAGCCAGGTCAACAAGGAGCTGATCCGCAACCTGGCGCATGAAATCAAGAACCCGCTGGGCGGCATCCGCGGCGCGGCCCAGCTGCTGGAGCTGGAATTGCCGGCCCTGCACCTGAGCGAATTGCGCGAATACACGCAAGTCATCATCAAGGAAGCGGACCGCCTGCAGACGCTGGTCGACCGCCTGCTGGCGCCGCACCGCCGCCCGCACATCGTGGGCGACGTGAATATCCATGAAGTGTGCGAACGGGTGCGCAGCCTGATCCTGGCCGAGTTTCCCAGCGGACTGACCATTTCGCGCGATTACGACGCCTCGATCCCCGAGTTTCGCGGCGACAAGGAGCAACTGATACAGACCGTGCTCAACATTGCGCATAACGCGGCGCAGGCGCTGGCCGAGCGCATCGAAGCGGGCGATGCGGAGCTGATTTTCAAGACGCGCGTGGCGCGCCAGGTGACCCTGGCCAAGGTCCGCTACAACCTGGCATTAGACTTGCATATCATTGACAATGGACCGGGCATCGCACCCCAGATCCGCGACCGGATTTTCTACCCGCTGGTGTCGGGCAGGGAAGGCGGCAGCGGACTGGGACTGACCTTGGCGCAAACCTTCGTGCAACAGCACCTGGGCGTGATCGAGTGCGAAAGCCGGCCTGGATACACCGATTTCAGGATCGTTCTCCCCTTGCCATAAGCGAGGCAGTATCCCACCCATGAAATCCATTGCGGGACGCACACACTAATGAAGCCAATCTGGATAGTTGACGACGACGAATCAATCCGCTGGGTGCTGGAAAAAGCCCTGGCGCGGGAAAATCTCGCCACCAAGAGTTTTGCCAATGCGCGCGACGCCATCGCCGCGCTGGAATTTGACACGCCGCAAGTGCTCGTGTCCGATATCCGCATGCCGGGCGCGTCCGGCCTGGAACTGTTGCAGACGGTCAAGTCGCGCTTTCCCGGCTTGCCGGTCATCATTATTACCGCTTTTTCCGACCTCGATTCGGCCGTCGCGGCCTTCCAGGGCGGCGCCTTCGAATACCTGGCCAAGCCGTTTGACATCGACAAGGCTGTCGAGCTGATCCGCCGCGCGCTGGAAGAAAGCCTGCGCGAGACCAGCGTCGAATCGGGCCCGTCGGAAACGCCGGAAATCCTTGGCCAGGCGCCGGCCATGCAGGAAGTCTTCCGCGCCATCGGCCGTTTGTCGCAATCGAATGTGACGGTGCTCATCACGGGCGAATCCGGTTCCGGCAAGGAACTCGTGGCGCGCGCGCTGCACAAGCACAGTCCGCGCGCGGCGCAGCCCTTCATCGCCCTGAACACGGCGGCGATCCCGAAGGATTTGCTCGAGTCCGAACTTTTCGGCCATGAACGCGGCGCGTTTACGGGCGCGCAGACGACCCGCCGGGGCCGCTTCGAGCAGGCCGAGAACGGCACCCTGTTCCTCGATGAAATCGGCGACATGCCGTTCGACCTGCAGACGCGTTTGCTGCGCGTGCTGTCCGACGGCCATTTCTACCGCGTCGGCGGCCATCAGCCCATGAAGGCGAACGTGCGCGTCATTACCGCCACGCACCAGAACCTCGAGCAGCGCGTGCGCGACGGCCTGTTCCGTGAAGACTTGTATCACCGGTTGAACGTGATCCGCCTGCGCCTGCCCAGTTTGCGGGAGCGGCGCGAGGATATCCCCATCCTGGTGCGCCACTTCCTGGTGCAGAGTGCGCGCCAGCTGGGCGTGGAAGCCAAACGCATGAGCGAACCGACGATGCAGTTCCTCAGCAGCCTCGACTTGCCCGGCAATGTGCGCCAGCTGGAAAACCTGTGCAACTGGATCACCGTCATGGCGCCGGGCCAGACGGTGGAAATCAAGGACTTGCCGCTGGAATTGACGCAGGGGCAGGGCGATGGCGCCGCCACCGCCGCGGCGGGCGAGGCCGCGTCGCCAGCTGTTGCTCACCAGCAGGGCGGTCAGGTCTTCGAAGCGGCCGCGCCCGCCAACGGCGCGCCGCCGGGCTGGATCGGCTTGCTGGAATTGCAGGCGGCCGGCATGCTGGGCGCGGGACAGCAGGAAGTCATGGCCGTGCTGGGGCGGCAATTCGAATCGGCCCTGATCAAGACGGCGCTCAAGCATACGCACGGGCGCAAGAACGACGCCGCCGTGCGCCTGGGCATCGGCCGCAACACCATCACCCGCAAGATATCCGAACTGGGCATCGACGGCGCCAAGGACGATTGACGCCTTGCCGGACGGGGACTCTCCCGTCCGCTTTTTCTTGCGGTGTTCCTTGCACGCCACAACACCCACAGCAGGCGATAAGGTAAGCTGACGCCTGCCGGACTGTTTCGTCCGGTCTTCATTTGATTGTGGAACTGTATGCTTATAAACTGCGTGGCCTACCAGGATGGCAAAAAACTGGCCGACTTGCCGATCGACGATATCAGCGATTACGTCGAGCGCCCCGATTGCTTCGTCTGGGTGGCCCTGCTCGACGCCACGCCGGACGAGCTGAAACAGATGCAGCACGAGTTTTGCCTGCACGAACTGGCGGTGGAAGACGCGCAGCGGGGCCACCAGCGTCCGAAGATCGAGGAATATGGCGATTCCCTGTTTGCCGTGGTGAAAACCGTGGAAATGGTCGAGAATGAACTGGTGCTGGGCGAAGTCGATATCTTTGTCGGTGCCAATTACGTGCTTTCGTCGCGCAGCAACAGCTCGCAAGGTTTCCTCGGTGTCCGCGCGCGTGCCGAGCGCGAACCGCATCTGCTGCGCCAGGGCTCGGCTTTCGTGCTGTACGCGCTGATGGACGCGGTCGTCGACCGTTACTTTCCCGTACTCGACGCGCTCGAATCGGAGCTGGAACTGATCGAGGACCGCATCTTCGACCGTGGTACCGAGCGCGACAATATCGAACGGCTGTATCAATTGAAGCGCAAGGTCATGGTCTTGCGCCACGTGGTGGCGCCCCTGATGGAAGCGGTGGGCAAGCTGCACGGCGGGCGGGTGCCGCCGCTGTGCCACGATACCCAGGAGTATTTCCGCGACGTGCACGACCATCTGGCGCGCATCAACGGCACGCTCGACACCATCCGCGATACGATCAGCACGGCCATCCAGGTGAATCTGTCGATGGTGGCCATCGACGAGAGCGAAGTGAACAAGCAGTTGGCGGCCTGGGCGGCTATCTTTGCCGTGTTTACCGCATTTGCCGGCATCTGGGGCATGAACTTCAAGTTCATGCCGGAACTGGACTGGCATTATGGCTATCCGGCCGCCGTGGCAGTGATGAGCTGTGTCTGCGGTTATATGTATTACTTGTTCAAGCGTTCCGGCTGGCTATAAAAATTTCCTGCGTATCTGTATTATTAAACAATAGCCAGGGGTACAATCGCGGCAAGTCCCCTGACCAGGGCCTTTGCTGAGGATCGCCGCGCCGGCAGCTTTGCCTGCGCTTCCCGTGCTGCGCAGGAGCATTCATGAGTATTCCGTTGTTCGATGTGAATTCGCAAGAACCCCTGTTCGATCCCGAGCAGCGGCGCACCCTGGCGGAAGCGGCCCTGCGCTCGATCACCGCCTCGACGGCGCACGCCCGTGGCGACGACTTCCTGCGCATCCTCGTCAAGGACCTGGCCGAAGCGCTCGACGTGCACTATGTGATCGCCGGGCGGCTGGTGCGCATGGACGATGGCAGCGAAGGCATCCGCACCCTGGCCCTGTGGGGCGGCGATGACTACCAGCCGAATATCGAATACAGCCTGCAGCACACGCCTTGTCAGGACGTGACTTGCCAGAGCATGTGTTTTCACGGCAGCGATATCCAGCGTCGCTTTCCACTCGATACCCTCCTGGTCGACATGCATGCGGAAAGCTATGTCGGCATGCCGCTGATCGATACCGATGGCAAGACCCTGGGCATCCTGTCGGCCATCGACACGCGTCCCATCGATGAAAACAAGCGCTTGCTGGCCTTGCTGCTGCTGTCGATCTTCTCGGCGCGCGGCGCGGCCGAGCTGCAGCACCAGGAGCGCACCCAACAGCTGGAAGAAATCGTGCGCGTGCGCACCGAGTCGCTGCTGGCGGCGCAGGCCAATCTGATCGAGCAGGAACAGATGGCGGCCCTCGGCTCGCTGGTGGCGGGCGTGTCGCATGAAGTCAACACGCCCATCGGCGTGGCGCTGACGGCCGCGTCGAGCATGGGCAGCTATGCCGACCAGCTGGTGCAGCTGCTGGGCGGCGCCAAGGTCAGCCGCACCGAACTGATCGACATTGCCGAATCCCTGAAAGGCGCGGCGGCCTTGATCGAGCGCAACCTGGCGCGTGCCGCCGACCTGATCGGCAATTTCAAGCAGCTGGCCGTGGACCAGGTCAGCGAATACGTGGCGGACCTGGCGCTGCACGATTATGTGCATGGCCTGGTGTCGGCGCACAGCCCGGAACTGCGCAAGGCGGCGCTGGGTGTGGAACTCGATATCGCGCCCGATTGCCAGGTACGCCTGGCGGCCGGCAAGCTGTCGCAGATCCTCTCGAACCTGCTGATGAACAGCGCCCGCCATGGCTATCCGCAAGGCGGCCCGGGACGCATCACGATCCGCGCGCGCATCGAGGAGGAGGGGGAAGACGCCGCCGGGCGCTGGCTGCTGCTGGACTTCTCCGATGACGGTATCGGCCTGGCGCCGGCTGTGCGCGAACACATGTTTGAACCGTTCTTCACCACCAAGCGGGGCCAGGGCGGCTCCGGCCTGGGCATGCACATCGTCTACACCATCGTGCAGCAACTGGGCGGCCAGGTGTGCGCGATCGACTGCACTCCTGGCTGTCATATACAAATCAGGCTGCCGCTGGCAGCCTGAACGCTGGCTTAGCGCGCCGCCATCGACAGCGCCACCGCCTCGGCCACCTTGATGCCATCGACGGCCGCCGACAGGATGCCGCCCGCATAGCCGGCGCCTTCGCCTGCGGGAAAGAGGCCCCGTGTATTCAGGCTTTGCAAGTCGTCGTCGCGGCGCTTGATGCGGATCGGCGACGAGGTGCGCGTTTCCACGCCCGTCAGCACGGCGTCGGCCTTGTAGTAACCCTTGATCTGCTTGTTGAACGCCGGAAACGCTTCGCGCAGCGCCGTGATCGCGTACTCGGGCAAGGAGGGCGCCAGGTCCGTCAGATGCACGGCCGGCTTGTACGACGGTACCACGCTGCCGAATTCCGTCGAGGCGCGGCCAGCCACGAAGTCGCCGACCAATTGTCCAGGGGCATCGTAGTTGCCGCCGCCCAAGGCAAATGCGCGCTCCTCCAGCTCGCGCTGCAGGGCGATGCCGGCCAGCGGGTCGCCCGGGTAATCGGCCGGCGTGATGCCGACGACGATGGCGCTGTTGGCGTTGCGCTCGTTGCGCGAGTACTGGCTCATGCCGTTCGTCACCAGGCGGCCCGGTTCCGAGGCGGCGGCCACCACCGTGCCGCCCGGGCACATGCAAAAGCTGTAGACGGAGCGGCCGTTGCTGGCGTGATGCACGAGCTTGTAGTCGGCCGCGCCCAGGATAGGGTGGCCGGCGCTGGGGCCGAAGCGGCAGCTGTCGATCAACGATTGCGGGTGTTCCACGCGGAAGCCGATCGAGAACGGTTTCGCTTCGATGTACACGCCGCGGCGGTGCAGCATCTCGAAGGTGTCGCGCGCGCTGTGGCCGATGGCCAGCACGACGTGGTTGCTGGCGATGGTTTCGCCATTGTCCAGCACCACGCCGCGCACCTGGCCGCCATCGCTGCCCGGCTCGATGTCGAGATCGACCACTTTGCTGCTGAAACGGTATTCGCCGCCCAGCCGTTCGATATTCGCGCGCATTTCTTCCACCATCTTGACCAGGCGGAAGGTGCCGATGTGCGGCTTGCTCACGTACATGATTTCTTCGGGCGCGCCGGCCTTGACGAATTCCGTCAGCACCTTGCGGCCGTAGTGCTTGGGATCCTTGATCTGGCTGTACAGTTTGCCGTCCGAGAAGGTGCCGGCGCCGCCTTCGCCGAACTGCACGTTCGATTCCGGGTTCAGTTCGCGCTTGCGCCAGAAACCGAAGGTGTCGACCGTGCGCTCGCGCACCTGCTTGCCCCGTTCCAGGATGAGGGGGCGCAAGCCCATCTGTGCCAGGATCAGCGCCACGAACAGGCCGCAGGGGCCCGTGCCGATGACGATGGGGCGCGGTTCATTGGTATGGCCGGCCAGCTGTTCGCCGCCGGCGACGAATTTATAGTCGGTATCGGGCGCGGGCATCAGGTGGATATCGTGGCCCAGGCGCGCCAGCACGGCCGCTTCATTCTTGACGTCCACGTGCAGCGAGTAAATCAACACCACGGCGCTGCGCTTGCGCGCGTCATAGCTGCGCTTGAAGACGGTAAAGCCGAGCAGCTCATCCGCGGCAATGCCGAGGCGCGCCAGAATGGCGGCGGGCAGGGCCGCTTCGTCGTGTTCGAGGGGGAGTTTTACTTCGTTGAGTCGCAACATGGTGTGTATTTTTAAAAATTGCCGGGCTCCGTATCTAGCGGAGAGTGTGCGGTGCCGCGTGACGGCATCCGGGCGCTATTTTACCTCCACATCGTTCACTGCTTCGTTTACCCGGACTTTTTTCGGGGGGGAACAGGCGGCAGTGCCGTCTGTTCGCATGGTCGCCACCGTGCCGTGGCGCGATATGGCGGCGTTTCCTGGCTGCTACAAACTGGTGCAAAATCGGCGCGTTGCTGGTGCATCCGCCGCCCCTTGTTGGGGCGTGCAAATCGGGGCCAAATTTTCCCCGTAATTTGTGTTGCTTTTTTGTTGTGGCTGCTTGATTTTGTTGACGCCTTGCCATTGCGTGTGATTTGATAGTGTTTTGTTTCTTGCAGGTGCAATTCTGTATCTTTGCTTCGCACGCATTGAAGGAAATGAGCAGCGCTGCCTCTTGCCGCTGTCGCGTCCTCAATGGAATGCGGGATTTATTTTTGAGATGATGACGAGAGATTTGTTTTTATATGGAACTGTCCTGAAAAAATCTGATTGATTTATTGCGGGATGGATGTGCAATATATTCGGCCTCGTCCCGTAAAATAATTTCGTCTTGCGCGTCATTTATTTTCCGGGCTTTTTATATTCATCTTTTTTAGAAACAACTCTTCCTGCAGCATTCTGCTGCCATTGGTGCAAAGCCACTGTTTGCAGGCATTCCAAGTAAATTTGATTATCGTCCGCGAGTGTTTTCATTCAGCCTGGATGCGCTTCTGTTCGCCTATTTTTTGTATAAATTGAAGTGTTGCGCCAACAGAACAGTTTTTCTAATTTTATTGACCAGTCCGTTTCAATATGTTCCGATGTGTCATTCTGTTTATTTTGCGTATGCAAAGTGGATCGAGAGGATGCCTTGTATGAAGGGATTACAAGGTGATGAGAGTAAAAAGCGTTCAAAAACGCATAAGTGTGAGTGATAAACTCCTTTACCAAAGCAGTAATACTGCGCTCATAAATAAATAGGGAATGACATGTTGAGAAAAACTGTAATAGCACGTGCATTAACGATCGCTTTCAGCGCATCGGTATTGAGCGCTGCGATTGTTCCAACGGTAATGGCACAGTCGAATGCCACGGGCAATATCATCGGCAAGATCGCGCCGGATGCCAGCGCATCGGTGCAGATCGTCGGTGCTGACAATGGCTTCAAACGGACCATTTCGCCCGATGCAAGCGGTACTTTCCGCATCACCTCCCTGCCAGTTGGCAACTACAAGGTGACCCTGCTGAAAGGCTCTTCCGTCGTCAGCTCGCAGGATGTGGAAGTGCGCATCGGCCAGGAAAGCGAAGTGGCGCTGCAGCAGGTGCAAACCGTGAACGTGACGAGCCGCCGCCGCGCGATCGATGTCACCAGTTCCAACTCCGGTTCTTCATTCAATTCGCGCGAACTGGCTACCCTGCCATTGGCGCCTACGGTTGCCAACATCGTGCAATTGGCTGGCGGCACCACGCGCGCCGACTCGCGCTACGGCAACAACGCCGCCAGCTTCGGCGGCTCCAGCGCGTCGGAAAATGCGGCGTACATCAACGGTTTCCCCGTCACCAACAGCCTGTATCAGGTTGGTTACTCTTCCTTGCCTTTCGGCTCGATTGCTGAAGCGCAAATCATCACCGGCGGCTACGGCGCCGAATTCGGACGTTCGACGGGTGGCGTGGTCAACATCACCACCAAGAGCGGTACGAATAACTGGGAATTCGGCGCCGGCTTTACCTACGCGCCTGATTCGCTGCGCGGCAAGGCCAAGAACATCATGTTCCCGAATACGGGCGCCAATCCCAAGACGGATGGCAAGATCTACAACTACCGCGAAGGCGACAAGCTGACCGAGAAGGTCTATAACGCCTATGTCAGCGGCCCGCTGATCAAGGACAAGCTGTTCATCTATCTGGGTGGCGAATTTACCAAGATGGACCGCGAAACGGCGCGTCTGGCATCGACCAGCCAGGTGAACAACCAGACCGGCTGGCTGGTGCAGAAATCCGATGTGCCGCGTTATATCGCCAAGATCGACTGGAATATCACCGACAACAACCGCCTCGAATACACGCACATTTCGGACGAGTCGAATGTCAACGATCAATACTACGGCTTCAACTACGACACCAAACAGCGCGGCTATGTGCAGAACGGCGGCGCCAGATTCAAGAACTATTCGGCAGGCGTGCTGTTCCTGAATGCCACCGGTGCCGCGCTGGCGGCAGCCCAGGGCTCGAACATCGACATCCTCAAGCTGACCAGCTATGTGACCGACGATCTGACCGTGCAAGCCCTGGTTGGCCAGGCGAAGACGCAACGCGAGCAAAATCCGTTCGGCTACATTCCAGGCTTGCGTCCAATCGTCGTTAGTTCTCCAGAGTTTAAGGTACCAGGCCTGAATTATTCGCCTAGCCAAGTGCAGGGTTTCAGCTCGGCCCTGCTGCGCGACGGCGCGCAAGACACCAACCGCGGTTATCGCCTGGATCTGGAATACAAACTGGCCAAGCAGCATACGATACGCGGCGGTCTTGACCACAACAAGATCAATGCCCTGAACGGTACGGAAGCGGCTGGCGGTGGTACCTGGACGTATCTGAAAACCGATCCGAACACCGTATTGTCTGGCCACAATATCTCGCCGGCAGCTGGCGGCGGTTATGGCACCCAAGGTTACTACGTGCGTGAAAACCTGCAGCGCGGCGGCTCCACCCCGACCGTCGAGCAGTCGGCGCAATACATCGAGGACCGCTATCAGGCCACCGAAAATCTGGTCGTGACCCTGGGCTTGCGCAATGAGTCGTTCAAGAACATGAACGGTATCGGCGAAACCTTCGTGGAACAGAAAAACATGCTGGCACCGCGCCTGAATGCGGCCTGGAATGTGTATGGCGACGGTTCCCTGAAAGTCTTCGGTACGGCTGGCCGCTACTTCATGCAATTGCCGGCCAACATGGCCGTACGTTTTGCCGGCGCTTCGCTGAACACCGACCGCTTCTACACCTACACGGGCGTCAACCCGACCACGGGCGCACCGCTGGGCTTGAACCCGATCAGCAATGTCGTGTCGGCTAACAATGAATTTGGCCAGGAAAAACGCGCCAATGAGCTGGCTTCGACCAACTTGAAGGCCCACTTCCAGGACGAGATCAACCTGGGCTTCGAGAAGGCGCTGACGCCTGACTTCAACGGCGGTATCAAGTTCACCTATCGCAAGCTGAAAAACACGATCGATGACTACTCGGATCCACGCGCCATTTCGGCCAAGCTGACAGGCGCTGAAAAAGAGTACTTCGACGATCATGGCTGGAACGGCGCCCTGTTCAATCCAGGCAAGGACAACACCTTCATGATCCCGGTGGGACCAAACGGTGCACAGCGCGCGGTGACGATTACGGCTGCCGATGCCGGCTTCCCGGAAAAAGCCAAGCGTACCTATACGGCGCTGGAATTCATGCTCGAACATCCGATGCGCAATGGCTGGTACGGCAAGATGAACTACACCTGGTCGCGCAGCGAAGGCAATCAGGAAGGTCAGACCAAGTCGGATAACGGCCAGGCCGACGTGGGCTTCAGCTCGGGATGGGACTTCCCTGAGACGATGATCAACGGCAGCGGCTTGTTGCCGAACAACCGTACGCACCAGTTGAAAACCTATGGCTACTATGAGTTCACGAGCCAGTTCGGCGTCGGCGGCAACTTGCTGGTGGCAACGGGCCGTCCTATGTCGCGTACTTGCAATATCCCAGCGTCCATGGATCAACAGGGCTTGGGCTTGTCGCAATACGGTTCGATCTTCTTCCTGTGCCCAACCGGCCCGAACGGCCGTGGCGCTTACGGCACGCTGCCAACGGAAATGCGCCTGGACTTGAACTTCATCTACAAGCCAGAGCAGATCAAGGGCATCGTGTTTAAAGTCGACGTGCTGAACGCAACCAACCGTCAAGTGGCGCAATCGATCGACGAGGCTTACAACACCAGCGCCGCTGGTACTGCCGTCAGCACGACCGCCGGCATGGTCAACTCCTACTCGAGCCCGCGCACCGTGCGCTTGTCGGCCCAGTACAGCCACAAGTTCTGATGTGATTCCCTCCTTGCCGGTTGACAGTCGTCAGCCGGCGGAGACGGGGATGCACGGACGGACGGATACAGCAAAGGCATCATCAGTCATGCCAGTAAAATGCCCCGCAAGCTGCAAAGCTTGCGGGGCATTTGTTTTGGCGGCACGCTCGGTGCCTGATCGTCGTACGCTGGCTTACATCCCGCCCCACAAGGCACCCAAGGTGGCCAGCGCCGTCAGGCCCGCCGTTTCCGTGCGCAGGATGCGCGGCCCCATAGCCAGGCCGATGGCGCCGGCGGCCAGGGCCGCCTTTTCTTCCGCTTCCGAAAATCCCCCTTCCGGCCCCACCATCACGGTGATCGCCTGCGGCGGCTGGTGACGCGCCCAGTCGGCCAGCGACTGCTCCGAACGCGGCGTCAGGATGATGCGTTTATGTAAATCCTGCTGGCTGCTCCAGCTATTAAAATCCTGCAATGGCGCCAGCTGCGCCAGGCGGTTGCGCCCGCATTGTTCCGATGCGGACACGATGATCGCTTGCCAATGGGCCAGTTTTTTCTCCGCCCGCTCCGCGGACAGGCGCACGACGCAGCGTTGCGCCGCCAGCGGCACGATGCCGGCCGCGCCCAGTTCGATGGCTTTTTCGATGATCCAGTCCATTTTGGACGCTTCCGGCAGCGCTTGTGCCAGGGTCACGGCGTAGGGCAGTTCCGCTTCGCGCGCCGTGTGGGACTTCAGTTCGGCGCTGGCGCGTTTTTTCTCGACGTTGCACAAGACAGCCGTGTACTCGCCGCCCTCGCCGTTGAAGACGGTGATGGCCTCGCCCGGCATAAGGCGCACCACATGGACGTGGTGGGCGACGGCGTCGGGCAGAGCGATGGTGGCGCCTATGGCGAGTGGCTGGGGACAGAAAAAACGCGGCATGCAACATCCTGGCGGAGAGAAACAATGGGAGGTGCCGCGCCGCGCGCGGGTGGGGCGCGCGCGGCAGCGACTCGAGAGTGCAATTTTAGTGCCGCTGCGCGCGGCCGGGGGAAATTCTTGCCGCTGGGCCTGCGCGGCGCATCCGGGACGGGAAATTGCGTGGAGATAACAAGCTGACTAAAACGAAATGTTGTTTTTTGATTTCATAAATCATTGCATTATTGACAGTGATACTTTTGGCGTGGTTTGATGACTATACAAGTTGTGTTGAACGACATCAATTGTTTCCAGCAATGTCGTCCGTGATGTGATTCGGTATGGCATGGGGAGACGCCGCACGTTTCAATGCCCGGGCCTATGACCCCGGGCGCGTTGCGGCCAGCTTAAATTGGTTGGACAAGCATGCCATTGTAGCGGGAGGGGCCTTGCAGTTTTTCGCAAGACCATGAGAGATTTAAGTGATTATAAAAATACAAACTAATCGCTTATCAAGTGATATCAGGGATCATGAAAAGGAATAAGTTATGATGTTTCGCGAAAAAAAGAGTGTGCAGGTGGTGAGATTGGCATTGGCCGCGTTCGCCGGCGTCGCAACGATGAGCGTGCATGCGCAGGAAGCGATCGATGCGCCGGTGCCTAAGGTGCAGCGCGTCGAAATCACCGGTTCGAGTATCAAACGCATCGAAGCCGAAGGTATTTCCCCGATCACCGTGATGACGCGCGAATCGATTGCCCGTTCGGGCGCGACGTCGGTGCTGGATCTGATGCGCAACCTGACTTCTGCGGGCGGTAACGGCGGTGAGCTGGCGACATCGAGTTCCTTCCGAAACGGCGCCACCAGCGTCTCGCTGCGCGGTCTGCCGACCCTGATTCTGTTGAACGGCTATCGCCTGCCGGCGTCCGGTTCGGACGATTATAGCGGCCAGACCTCGGTCGATCTGAACGCCATTCCGCTGTCGGCCATCGAGCGCATCGATGTGCTCAAGGACGGCGCCTCGGCCATCTACGGCACCGATGCCGTCGGCGGCGTCATCAACTTCATCCTGCGCAAGGATTACCAGGGCTTGACCCTCGACGCCAGCACCGGTTCGACCACCTATGGCGACGGGCAAAACCATAAGGTGTCCGTGTCCGGCGGTTTCGGCGACCGTGACGCACAGAAATTCAACGTGACGTATTCGGCCTCTTACGAAAAAACCAAGGCTATCCACGGCGTCGATCGCGATTGGGCGAACAGTACCGATTTCACCGGCCACAATGGCGGCCTGTATCAGGGTGGCGTGTACGGCGCCAAGGGCCGCGATCCCGGCACCATATCGCTGGGCGGTTCGCAGCGCATGCCCGATCCGGAGTGCGACGCGGCCCACAGCAAGCCCTATCCGGATGCGCCGGAATGGGTGGCTGCGCCGAATCGCAGCTCCTGCATGTATTCCGCCGCTGAGTCGATAGACCTGGTGCGCCCGTCCACACGCTACGGCGGGGCAGTCACGGCGAACTGGGATTTGACGCCGGATGTGTCGCTGTTCGCCAATCTGTTTTACAACCACTTCGATACGCGCGTCCAAGGTTCGCCGGCCTGGATCCAAAATGCCGACCGCTCCGGCGTGCTGCGTGTGGCGGCGAACAATCCCTTCAATACCTACGGCGTGCCGGTCAATATCCGCCGCCTCTTCCCTGCCGCCGAGGGTGGTACGGGCACCAATGTTGACACCACCTGGCTGGTTGGCGGCGCCACCGGCCGCGTAGCCAACTGGGATTGGACCGTGTCTGTGGGCCACAGCCAGGAGAAGGGCGAAACGCGCGTGTACGGCTCCTTCATGCACGATAAATTGCAGAGTTACCTGGCGCAGGGCAAGTTCAACCCCTTCGGCGGCAACCATAATTCGGAGCAGATCATCAACGAACTGACGGCCGACCAGTACACCAAGACCAAGTCCTCGACGGACTTTGCCAAGGTGACCGCTTCCAGCGAATTTGGCCAGCTGCCCGGCGGCAAGATCGGTGTGGCCGTCGGTGCCGAGTACAAGCGCGAGAAGCTCAGCTACGATCCGTCGCAGGCTTGGCGCGATGGCGCGATCGGCATCTATTCGACCCTGCGCGGCATCGACGGCTCTGAGTCGCTCGGCGCCGTGTTCGGCGAGTTGGCCCTGCCGCTGCTGAAAAATCTGGAAGCGCAGGCGGCCGTCCGCTATGATCGCTACCAGTTGGCTGGCGGTACCACCAACCCGAAGCTTGGCCTGCGCTGGACCGCCTTGCCGACCTTGATGTTCCGCACCAGCTACAGCACCGGTTTCCGCGCGCCGACACTGTCGCAGCGCTTTAACGAAGGCCGCGGCGGTTTCGTCGCGACCAAGGATCCGAAGCGTTGCATCGTGGGTGACGCGTATTTTGACACCGCTTGCAGCGGTTCGGCGCTGTCTCTGCTGTCCGGTACGAAGGATTTGAAGCCCGAAAAATCGAAGCAGTTCAACCTGGGCGTGGTCGCCGAACCGATCAAGAACCTGACGCTGGGTTTAACCTACTGGAATATCAAGTGGAACGATCGCGTCGAGAATCTTGACAACGAAACCGTGTTGGCGGGCGAGGATGGTCAGTACAAGGACGCCGTCACGCGCTATGCCGTCACGGCGGAAGACCAAGAGAAGTATAACGCGCTGAGCGCCGCCCAGCGCGCGACGCTGGGTCCGTTGGTAGGTCGCCTGAAGCAGCTGCAGGTTGGCCTGATCAACCGCAGCAAGGTCGTCACCGACGGTCTGGATGTCGAAGCGTCGTACACGCTGCGCACGGCCGAGATGGGGCGTTTCAAGGTGTTCGGCGAGGCGAGCTACACGCTGTCCTACAACCGCACGCTGCTGCCTGATGATCCGGCGATCAATTGCCCCAACAACACGGCTTGCGAGGCCGGTGAATACGGCTATCCTAAGCTGCTGGCCAAGCTGGGTGTCAACTGGGACCGCGGTGCTTGGGCGGCGACGACGAGCGCCAACTTCACTTCGCATTACCACGTGGACCGGACACCGTCGGCGACGATCAACCTTTACTACGACGAGTACGCGAACGGCCTGATGATCCCGAGCGCGACCCTGGTTGACGCCTCGCTGTCCTACAGCGGCTTCAAGAACCTGGTGCTGCGTGGTGGCGTCAATAACGTGTTCGACCGTGCGCCGGCATTCGATCCATCGTCGAACATCGGCTACGACACCGCCTACGGCAATCCGCGTGGCCGCTACATCTACATGTCGGCGTCGTACTCCTTCAAATAACGTGAGGGTGGACTGACGGGTGGGGCGGGCCGATTTGCGGCGCGCCCCGCAGCGGCGTACGTCGCGAAAAACCGGGCCTGGCCCGGTTTTTTTTCGCCCCTGCCGGGCGCAAGCGGCACAAGCTGCGGCGGCGCGCGTTGCGCGGTTTGATTTTTCCCCTTGCTGGTCTGGTAAAATACATAGCTCTGACTGCGCCCAGCTGCGCTGCAAACGAATTTAAACTCCGCGACTGACCCACACCATCATGACAACTACGCTCCCGACTACCAAAATGGCCAATGCGATCCGCGCACTGGCAATGGACGCTGTACAAAAGGCCAATTCCGGCCATCCAGGCATGCCGATGGGCATGGCCGAGATCGCAGTTGCCCTGTGGAGTGGTCACTATCGCCACAATCCCGCGAACCCGAAATGGCAAAACCGCGACCGTTTCCTGTTGTCGAACGGCCACGGCTCGATGCTGCACTACGCGCTGCTGCACCTGACGGGCTACGACCTGTCGATGGATGACATCAAGGCCTTCCGCCAGATGCATTCGAAAACCCCGGGCCACCCGGAAGTCGATATCACGCCCGGCGTGGAAACGACCACCGGCCCGCTGGGCCAGGGCATTGCCAACGCCGTCGGCATGGCCCTGTCGGAGCAATTGCTGGCCGCTGAATTCAACAAGCCTGGCCACGACATCGTCAACCACTACACCTACGCCTTCGTCGGCGATGGTTGCCTGATGGAAGGTATTTCGCACGAAGTGTGCGCACTGGCCGGCACCCTGGGCCTGAATAAACTGATCGCCCTGTACGATGACAACGGCATTTCCATCGACGGCAAGGTCGAAGGCTGGTTCACGGACGATACCCCGGCCCGCTTCGAAGCGTACGGCTGGAACGTCATCCGCGCCGTCGACGGTCACGATGTGGCCGCCGTCGCTGCCGCCATCGCCGCCGCCAAGACCGCATCGAAGCCAACCCTGATCTGCTGCAAGACCATCATCGGCAAGGGTTCGCCGAACCTGCAAGGCGGCGACAAGGTCCACGGCGCCGCGCTGGGCGACAAGGAAATCGCTGCCGTGCGCGAATACATCGGCTGGGATGCTGCCCCGTTCGAAATGCCGGCCGACGTGTACGGCGCGTGGGACGCCAAGAAGCAGGGCGCCCTGCTGGAAGCGGACTGGAACGAGCGCTTTGCCGCCTACAGCCGCGAATTCCCGCAGCAAGCCGCTGAACTGACCCGCCGCATGCAAGGCGAACTGCCACAGGCATTCGAAGCGGCCCTGAGCGCCGCCATCGCGTCCTGCGTGGAAAAGAAAGAAAACATCGCCACCCGCAAGGCCAGCCAGAACGCCATCCAGGCACTGGCTTCGTCGCTGCCGGAATTCCTCGGCGGCTCGGCCGACCTGACCGGTTCGAACCTGACCAACTGGAAAGAGTGCGTGGCCGTGCGTTCTGGCCAGCCTGGCAACCACATCAACTACGGCGTGCGCGAATTCGGCATGAGCGCCATCATGAACGGCATCACCCTGCACGGCGGCTACATCCCGTTCGGCGCCACGTTCCTGACGTTCTCCGACTACAGCCGCAATGCGCTGCGCATGGCCGCCCTGATGAAACTGCGTTCGATCTTCGTGTTTACCCACGATTCGATCGGCCTGGGAGAAGACGGCCCGACGCACCAATCGGTCGAACACGTCTCGTCGATGCGCTTGATCCCGAACCTGGACAACTGGCGTCCATGCGACACCGTCGAGTCGGCTGCCGCCTGGGGCGCCGCCGTGCGCCGCAAGGATGGCCCGTCGACCCTGATCTTCTCGCGCCAGAACCTGCCGTACCAGGAGCGTAGCGCCGAACAGATCGAGAACATCTTCCGCGGTGGCTATGTGCTCAACGACGTGCTTGAGCCCAAGGCGATCCTGATCGCCACCGGTTCCGAAGTGGAACTGGCCGTCGCCGCCGCCAGCGCGCTGGCCTCGGAAGGCATCAACGTGCGCGTCGTGTCGATGCCGTCGACCGACGTCTACGACCGCCAGGACGCCGCCTACAAGGCCAGCGTGCTGACGAAAGGCGTGCCGCGCGTGGCCATCGAAGCGGGCGTGACCAGCTTCTGGTACAAATACGTGGGCCTGGAAGGCGCCGTGGTCGGTATCGACACGTTCGGCGAATCGGCGCCTGCCGGCGTGCTGTTCAAGCACTTCGGCTTCACGGTCGAGAACGTCGTCGCCAAGGTGAAAGCCGTTATCGCTGGCTAATATTGATTTTTAACGGTCCTGGCGATGTTGTCGCCGGGGGCGTGCATGTACCTTCTTTTTTAATCAGGAGCAGAGTATGACGATCAAAGTTGCAATCAATGGCTACGGCCGCATCGGCCGTAATGTGTTGCGCGCTTTCTACGAAGGCGGCAAGAAACAGGATATCCAGATCGTTGCCATCAACGACCTGGGCGATGCCAAATCGAACGCCCACCTGACCCGCTACGATACCGCGCACGGCAAGTTCCCGGGCACGGTCACCGTCGAAGGCGACAACATGATCGTCAATGGCGATCCGATCCGCGTGTTCGCACAGCGCAACCCTGCCGAAATCCCATGGGGCGAACTGGGCGTGGACGTCGTGCTGGAATGCACGGGCTTCTTCACCACCAAAGAGAAGGCTTCGGCTCACTTGAAGGGCGGCGCGAAAAAAGTCATCATCTCGGCACCCGGCGGCAAGGACGTCGATGCAACCGTCGTGTTCGGCGTGAACCACTCGGTGCTGAAATCGACCGACACCGTCATCTCGAACGCTTCGTGCACCACCAACTGCCTGGCACCGCTGGTCAAGCCATTGAACGACGCCATCGGCATCGAAACGGGCCTCATGACCACCGTGCACGCCTACACCAACGACCAGGTGCTGTCCGACGTGATGCATGAAGATCTGCGCCGCGCCCGTTCGGCCACCATGAGCATGATCCCGACCAAGACGGGCGCCGCCGCCGCCGTGGGCCTGGTCCTGCCTGAGCTGAATGGCAAGCTGGACGGCTTCGCCATCCGCGTGCCGACCATCAACGTGTCGCTGGTCGACCTGTCCTTCATCGCCAAGCGCGACACCACCGTGGAAGAAGTCAACGCGCTGATGAAAGCCGCGTCGGAAGGCGCCCTGGAAGGCATCCTGACCTACCAGACCGAACCGCTGGTCTCGATCGACTTCAACCACAACCCGGCTTCGTCGAACTTCGATTCGACCCTGACCAAGGTGTCGGGCCGTCTGGTGAAAGTATCGTCGTGGTACGACAATGAGTGGGGTTTCTCGAACCGCATGCTCGACACCACCGTCGCACTGATGTCGGCCAAGTAATTTTGTGACCGCATAAGAAAAAACGCCCTTCGGGGCGTTTTTTTATTCATGGCTGTGCGAATAAAAACGGCGCCGGTAGAAGCGCCACAAGACGCGCAAGTCGCGCAGCACGGGCACGCCCGATAGCAGGGTCAGCACGCCGGCGAGCAGGATGGTGGCGGCGGGAAAGCCGATGTGCTTGAAGGCCAGTGCGCCGCTGACGCCGCCGATGAAGAAGCAGCTGATCAGCAGGCTGTGCGTCCTGAGCTTGCCGCGGTTGACCTTGACCATGCGGTCCGGCAGGTGGCGCCGGTTGTAATACGCCATCTTGCCCAGTTCGATGCCGATGTCGGTGGACAGCCCCGTCACATGCGTGGTGCGGATGACGGCGCCCGAAATCTTGGTGATGATGGCGTTCTGCAAGCCCATGACAAAGCACAGCAGCAAGATGGTGACGGGGCCCAGCACGTCGGGCATGGCGGCCAGGTAATTGCCCGTCAGGCCGAACAGCAGCAACAGCGCCGCTTCCAGCAGCAGGCTGGCGGCAAACTGGCTGTGCAGCCGGCGCCGCTTGCCCCAGTTCACCATGATGGCCGTGACGGCCGCGCCGCTGACAAAGGCCAGCCAGGCGCCCAGCGCGGCCAGGGCTACCGTGACGTTGCCCAGCGCCAGGTCGTCCGCCATGCCCGAGACGATGCCCGTCATGTGCGAGGTATAGCCGCCGATGGCAAGAAAGCCGCCCGCGTTGACGGCGCCCGCCACCAGCGCCAGCACGCAGCCCAGCTGCAGATTGGCTTGCGTATCGCGCGCCGATCCGCTCAGACGGGACAGGTAATGGAGCGGCATGCGGGCGCGTTTTCCTCTTGCCGTGGCTTATTTATAGATGCCGGAACCGACGATCATATTGTCGACCCGTTCGATGTAGCCGGATTTTTGTTCGACCACCTTGGTCAGGGGGTTGGGCCACTTGAAGTCTACCCAGCCGCGTCCGGCCGGCGTGCTGGCCGTGGCGATCAGCGACTTGATGACGGCCTTGCCTTCATTGTCCTTCAGGTCGATCAGGTTCTTGCCGACCATCTTGGGATTGTTGCCGTGCGCCAGGGTGACGCCATTCATGTCGTACACATAAATGTACAGGTCACGGTCATGGAAGCTGGTGTTGGCGGGATCGGCAATGGCGGCAAAGGCCTTTTCCTTGCCGTCGGCCTTGATCATGGCCACGGCGCGCTTGGTCATGGCGATGGCTTCATCCGCGCTGCCTCTGGGGGCGGCCCATGCCGTTGCCGGCATGGCGCAAAGGATGAAACTGGCAACGAGGGCGTGGATGCCCGTTTTTACACTTGCCGTTTTTACACTTGTCTTCATACGCTGTCTCCTGGTATGGGCAACCCCGGCGCGGCCTGTTGTACGGCACCACTGGGAAGTGGAGTTGCCTGTACGTATCATACGCCGGCGCCGGGCTTATGCAATCGTTGCGGGAAAGATCGTGTGCCACAGGCGCATCACGTTGTCCGCATGCACGCGCACCCGCTCCGGTTCCACCCGGGCCAGGTCCTGCCCTTGCAGGCGCAGCTGATGCTGCAGCTTGCGCAGCGTGCGGTAGGCGTCGGCAACCGAAGCGGCCAGGCCGGCGTCGATCAGGCCCAGCTCGCCGCACAGGCGCAGCAGGGCGATATTGCCCGAGTTGGCCGTCAGCTGCGGATACTGCGCCGCATGCTGCAGCACCAGGTATTGCACCATGAACTCGATGTCGATCATGCCGCCCGGATCCTGTTTCAGATCAAAGCTGCCGGGACGGGGCGGATGCGCATCGAGCATCTTCTTGCGCATGGCCACCACTTCGCCCTTGAGCGGACCGTTTTCCGGGCGCTCCTTGCGCAGGATCGTGTCGCGGATGCGCTCGAAATGCTTGCCGATGCTGACGTCGCCCGCGCAAAAGCGCGCGCGCGTGAGCGCCTGGTGTTCCCACACCCAGGCCGCGCTGCTCTGGTAGCGCTCGAACGCCTGCACGCTGGACACCAGCATGCCGGAGGCGCCGTCGGGGCGCAGCGCGATGTCGATGTCGAACAGGATGCCGGCCGAAGTGTGCGAGGTCATCCAGGTGATGAAACGCTGCGCCAGCTTGGCGTACAGGCCGGGCGCTTCCTGGTCGTCGTCGTCGAACAGGAAGATGACGTCAAGGTCGGAGACATAGCCCAGTTCTTTGCCGCCCAGCTTGCCATATGCGATGACGGCGAATTTCGGCACCTCGCGGTGGCGCGCAGGTAACGTTTGCCAGACGGCTTGCACGGTGGCGGCGACGATGATGTCGGCCAGCTGCGACAGGTAATCGGCCAGCTTTTCCACGCTCAGGTCGCCCGCCAGGTCTTGCGCCAGGCACTGGAACAGCTGCGCGTGGTGCATTTCACGCAGGATATCCATCTGCCGCTCCGTGTCGCCGGGGGCGTCGTCGAGCTGGCGCTGCAGGTCCAGCGCCAGCGCGGCCGGGTCGGGCACCGTGTTGCGGATGCGTTCATCGAGCAGCTCGTCGAGCAGGATCGGGTGCTGCGTGAGGAAGGTGGCGGCCCAGCCGCTGGCGCACACCATGCGCACCACGCGCTCGAGCGTGTGCGGGTACTCTGTCAGCAATGACAGATAAGCCGAGCGGCGCGCGATCGCTTCCAGGAAATCGAGCAGCCGGCCCAGGGTGGCCAGCTGGCTGGCATTGCCGTTGGACACGGAGCAATCGGTGATCAGGGGCAGGGCGGAATTGACGAGGGCCACCAGACGCGTGCGGCTCGCTTCGGGCAAGGATTGCAGGCGCGGTGCTTGCCACGTGGCCAGCAAACGGCGCGCGCAAGCGGCCGGTTCATGGAAACCCATGGCGGCAAAGCGCGCCTCGATGGCTTCCTGCTGGTCGGACGCGGCGCAGTCGTTCGACGTCTGCGGGTCGATGCCCGTGTCGGCCGGCGGCGTGCCGCTGCTCTTGTCGCTGAACATTTCGTCGAACTGGCCGGCGACAAACACGCGGTGCGCTTCCAGCCGGGCCAGCAGGGTAGCGACGTCGGGCAGGCCCATCATCTGCGCCACCACCAGGCGGTCGGCGTCATTCGCGGGCAGGGTGTGTGTCTGTGCATCGTCAAGATACTGCAGCCGGTGTTCGAGGTTGCGCAGGAAAGTGTAGGAACCAAGCAACTGTTCCACGATGGCCGGTTCCAGCAAGCCCTTGTCCGCCACCGTACGCAGGGTGGCGCGCGTGGAGCGCTCGCGCAGCTCGGCGTCGCGCCCACCGCGTATCAATTGGAATACTTGCGCGAGGAATTCGATTTCGCGGATACCGCCACGGCCCAGCTTGACGTTGTTGCTGCGGTCCGGGTGCAGCCGTTCCTGGCGGTTGACCTCGGCGCGGATCTGGCCGTGCATGGTGCGGATGGCGTCGATGACGCCGAAATCGAGGTAGCGGCGGAAGACGAAGGGCCGCACGATGGCGTCGAGCGCGGCGATGTCCTCCGGCTTGCCCGTCACGGCGCGCGCCTTGACCCAGGCGTAACGCTCCCATTCGCGGCCCTGCACGATCAGGTATTGCTCCACCATGCCCAGGCTGGCGGCCAGCGGACCCGAGTTGCCGTTCGGACGCAAGGCCATGTCCACGCGGAAAGTAAATCCGTCCTGTGTGATTTCGGCCAGGGCGGCGATCAGTTTCTTGCCCATGCGAATGAAAAACTCGTGGTTGGACAGGCTGCGCTGGCCCGGCAAGGTCGCTTGCGTGTCGCCATCTTCCGGATACACAAAGATCAGGTCAATATCCGACGAGACGTTGAGTTCGCCGCCGCCCTGCTTGCCCATCGCCAACACCATCAAGGCCTGTTCCTCGCCCGATTCCTCGCCGACAGGCATGCCGTGCAGGGCCACCATTTCGTCCATGATGGCGTCCACATGCGTGCGGATGGCGAAATCGGCAAAGCCCGTCATGGCCGTGACGACTTCATGCAAGTCGGCCTGACCGCCAAGATCGCGCGCGATCAGACCGCAGACAAGCAGATTGCGCAGGCGGCGCATGGCCCGCTCGGGCGGCAGCGGCGGCATGGCGGCGTTCGATTGCCCGGCCAGCGCGGCGGCAAAGTCAAGCCCGTCCAGCGGCGCGCGCACCAGTTGCGCTACCTGCGCGGCGCGCTCGGGGGCGGCGTCCAGCCAGCGCTGGTAGAAACGGGAGGCGGAGATCAAAGGCTGTGTGCTCATGGTATCGGTAAGGGTCTCGTGGATGCTGCGTGCATGTTCTTGTTTAACTTGGCTGCGAACGGCGGGGGATGCGGTAAAATTGTGCCGCCGGCCCAATACCGCCGGTAGTGCGTGCTCTTCCGAACGATGGTAAGGGAGGCTTTGCTCAGACGCAAGCGCAAGGATGCAGGCGCGCACCACGAATGCAGACGATTTTTGCCATTATTTGACGCCGGGCCAGTTTATTAGCTTATTGATGCAAAAACCGCCAGAAGCAAGCGTGACAGAGCATGTGCCCTTGGCCCTGCGCTGGCAGCGGCTGCGTGCCGCCTATCGCCTGGCCAACCTGGCCACCCACCATGTGCTGGGTTTTACCATCAAACTGGTGCTGCTCGCGTATTTCGCCTTCGCCGTGCTGTTTTTATTCCTGCGCTACGCGATCCTTCCGAATATCGATTATTACAAAGGCGATATCGAGCGGGCGGCCAGCCGCGCGCTGGGCAACCCTGTCAGCATTGCGCGTATTTATGCCTCCTGGCATGGCGTGCGGCCCAATCTCTTCTTCGGCGACGTGACCCTGCGCGACCAGGCGGGCCGCCAGGCGCTGAGCCTGCCGAGCATATCGGCCACCGTGTCGTGGTGGAGCGTGCTCGGTTCCGTGCGCTTCACTACCCTGGAAATCACGCGGCCCGACCTGGACGTACGGCGCAGCAAGGATGGCAAGCTGTATGTGGCCGGGGTGTTGATCGACAGCACGCAAGGCAGCGATGGCAAGGGCGCCGACTGGCTGCTGTCGCAGCATGACATCATTATTCGCGACGGCAAGGTGCGCTGGACGGACGAAGCGCGCGGCACGCCGGAGCTGGCTTTGTCCCAGGTCAATCTGCTGCTGCGCAACCGCTGGCGCAGCCACAGGCTGGGCTTGCAGGCCACGCCGCCCGCCAGCCTGGCCGCGCCCATCGATGTGCGCGCTCACTTCACGCATCCGCCTTTCAGCACACGCATCTCCGATGTATCGATGTGGAAGGGCGAGCTGTACGCCGACCTGAAAAACGCCGACCTGGCCGCCTGGCGCCGCTACCTCGATTACCCGTTCGAGCTGAGCCAGGGCAAGGGCGCGCTGCGCGCCTGGCTGAGCCTGGATCACGCGCGCCTGGCCGGCTTCACGGCCGACGTGGGCTTGACCGAGGTGCAGGCGCAGCTGGGCGAGCATATCGCGCCGCTCGACCTGCTGTCGGTCAGCGGACGCATTTCGGCCAAAGAAGAGCTGTCGGCGCAGGTGCCCGACGGTAAGCCCACTTTTGGCGTGAATGGCCATCAGGTGGAGTTGACGAATTTCGCGGTGGAAACCCGCGATGGCCTCAGCCTGCCGCCCACGACCTTGTCCGAGCGTTTCATCGCTGCCACGAAGCGCAAGCCGGCGCGCACGGAAATCACGGCCAAATCGCTCGATTTGCAAACCCTGGCCGCGCTGGCCGACAAGCTGCCGCTGGGCGAGCAGCAGCGCCAGCGCCTCGACGCCCTGGCACCGCGCGGGCGTTTGCAGGATTTTTCAGCGCAATGGGAAGGCGAGATGGCCACCCCCGCCAGCTACCGTCTGCGCGGCAAGCTCATCGATCTGGGCCTGAATGCGCAGCCGGCGCGCCTGGCCGTGGCGAAGACGGCGACCAGCCCCGCGCAGGCCGCCGCGCCCGCCATTCCCGGCTTCGATAAGCTCAGCGGCAGCATCGACGCCAATGACAAGGGCGGCACCATTGCCATCTACGCGCAGGACCTGGTGCTGCAATTGCCCACGTACTTGAGTGAGCCGGCCTTGCCGTTCGAACAATTCGCCATGCAGGCGCGCTGGACGTTTGAAGCGGCCAATATGCTGCGAGTCGAGCTGGACAAGCTCGATTTCAATCAGCAAGGCTTGCGCGTCGCCTTGCAAGGCACGCACCGGATGCCGCTCGACGGCAAGAACCTGGGGCAGGTCGATTTGACGGGCACGATCGACAATTTCCAGATCAACACCATCGGCCGCTACCTGCCGCTGCAAACGCCCGAGCACCTGCGCCACTGGCTGACGGGGGCGCTGGAAGGCGGCATGGCGCACGATGTCAGCCTGCGCCTGCGCGGCGAACTCGAACATTTTCCCTTCAAGGCCGACACGCCCGCCCAGCGGAATGCCGCCCAGCGCAATCGCGGCGACTTCCGCGTGGCCGGCAAGATCGAGAATGGCAAGCTGAACTATGCGCCCGGCGAATTTGCGGAAAGCGGTCCGCTGGCGGGCAAGGCGCCCCTGTGGCCGCAGGCGGAAAAGATCAAGGGCAGTTTTGTGTTCGAGCGGGCGCGCATGGAAATTCGCGGCGACACGGCCACCACGGGCGGCGTGGCCTTGACGAATGTCAAAGCCGTGATCCCCGACCTGACCGTCTTCGACACCTTGCTTGACATTGAAGGCAATGCGGCCGGCCCGATGCAGGAATTCCTCAAGTACGTGACGGCCAGCCCCGTGCTGGGCTGGATCGAGCATTTCACGGACGAAACGACGGCGACGGGCAACGCCAGGCTGGCCCTCAAACTGCACTTGCCGATCGAGCGCATGCTCGAGTCGACCGTGCAGGGCAGCTTGCAGCTGGCGGGCAACGACGTGGTGCTGTTCCACGACATGCCGCCCGTGCTGGGCACGCAGGGCAAGATCGAGTTCAACGAAAAGGGCGTCAACCTCAATGGCTTGAATGGCAGCCTGCTGGGCGGGCCGCTGGCCATCTCGGGCGGCACGCAGGCGGACAGTTCGATTCAAGTGAAAATCGCCGGCAACATGACCATCGACGGCTTGCGCAAGACCTATCCGGCGCCCGTGCTGCAGCGCCTGGCGAAACATTTGAATGGCGGCGCGCGCTACAATGGCTTGATTACGGCGCGCGACCACCAGGTGGTGGTCAATGTCGAGTCGCCGCTGACGGGCCTGGGCCTGGATTTCCCCGCTCCCCTGAAAAAGCCGGCCGGCGACAGCCTGCCCGTGAAATTCACCCTGACGGGCAATGCGGCCAATGGCGCGGGCCTGCGCACGGATGATATCCGTATCGCGCTCGGCTCCGGCATCGCTGCCCGTTACCAGCGCCAGAAGCAGGGCAAGGACGCCTGGCGCCTGGTGCGCGGCGGCATCGGCGTGAACGTGCCGGCGCCCGAGCCCGATAGCGGCATGATGCTTAACGTCAACATGAAAACCCTGGACGTGGACAGCTGGATCGCCGTCGGCAGCGAGATCGCCGGCAGCGCCCCGGCGTCCGGCGACAGCGGCGCCGCCGACGATGCGCCCGATATCGCGCAATATGTGGTGCCGGACATGATGGCGGCCCGTGCCAGCGAACTGATGCTGGGCGAGCGCAAGCTGGAAAACGTCGTGGTCGGCGCCACGCATCAAAAGGATGTGTGGCAAGCCAATATCGACGCAAAACAAGTGTCGGGCTATGTGACGTGGCTGGAAACGCCGTCCGGCCTGGGCAAGATGACGGCGCGCCTGTCGTCGCTGATCATTCCGGAGTCGGCCGCCAACGACGTCAAGAATTTGCTGGAAGGAAAGAGTGGCGCCCAGTCGATCCCCTCGCTCGATATCGTTGCCGAGCAATTTGAACTGTTCAACAAGAAGATCGGCCGGCTGGAGTTGCAGGCCTATAACACGATGGCGGCGGGCGGGCGCGAGTGGCGCGTGGGTAAGCTGCAACTGTCGAACGCCGATGGCGCGCTGAGCGGCAGTGGAAAATGGGTCATCAAGGACGGACAAAGCACGACCAGCCTGCGTTTCGGCCTCGATATCGTCGATGCGGGCAAGCTGCTCGACCGCTTCGGCTTTGCCGACACGGTGCGCCGCGGCAAGGGCCGTCTGAGCGGCGATATCGCCTGGAATGGCTTGCCGTATTCGCTAGACATTCCCACCTTGTCGGGACAGATCGAGATGAAGGTGGAATCGGGCCAGTTCCTCAAACAGGACCCGGGCGCGGCCAAGCTGCTGGGCGTACTCAGCCTGCAAGCCTTGCCCCGCCTGCTGAAACTCGATTTCCACGACGTGTTTTCCGAAGGCCTGGCCTTCGACGGCATCACGGCCAACGCCAGCATCAAGCGCGGCGTAGTGACCACCGATAACCTCAAGATGCATGGCGTGGCGGCCACCGTGCTGATGGATGGCACGGCCGATATCGCCAATGAAACGACGAATTTGCACGTGGTGGTGATCCCCGAATTTAACCTGGGAACGGGACCGCTCGTGTACGCGCTGGCCGTCAATCCCGTCATCGGCCTGGGCAGTTTCCTGGCGCAATTGTTCCTGCGCGCGCCCGTGATGAAGGCACTTACCTACCATATGCAGATCGCCGGCCCGTGGAAATCGCCCGTCGTGACCAAGCTCGATGGTGGTAAATTGGAACCTGTCGCCATGCCCGCAGCGGCGGTGAACGATGCCGTGGCGAAATAAGTGCCATTCGGCAAGGTCGAATGTACAAGAGGTGAAATGATGCATACAGTTGCAGCAGTACAAATGATTTCCTCGCCTTCCGTGGAAGACAACCTGGCCACGGCGCGGCGCCTGGTGGCGCAGGCCGCCGCCGGTGGCGCGCAGCTGGTGGTGCTGCCCGAATACTGGGCCATCATGGGCAAGCAGGAAACGGATAAGCTGGCCCACGCGGAACAGCCTGGCAGCGGCCCCATCCAGGATGGCATGGCGCAGATGGCGCGCCAGCACGGCATCTGGCTGATCGGCGGCACCTTGCCCCTGATTTCCGGCGAGGAGGGCAAGGTCCTGAACACCACGCTGGTGTACGACCCGCAAGGCGAGCCGGCCGGCCGCTACGACAAGATCCACCTGTTCGGTTTTACGCGCGGCACCGAGTCGTACAATGAATCGCGCACCATCGTGCCGGGCGCGCAGGTACGCGCTATCGAGACGCCGTTCGGCCGCGTCGGCCTGTCCATCTGCTATGACCTGCGCTTTCCCGAACTGTACCGCGCCATGGGCGATTGCGCGCTGATCGTCGTGCCGGCCGCGTTTACCCATACGACGGGCAGCGCCCACTGGGAAGTGCTGCTGCGCGCGCGCGCCATCGAAAACCAGTGCTATGTGCTGGCCTCGGCGCAGGGTGGCCTGCATCCGAACGGCCGCCGCACCTGGGGCCACAGCATGCTGATCGACCCGTGGGGCGAAGTGATCGCCGTGCTGCCGGAAGGCGAGGGCGTGGTCAGCGGCGAGATCGACCTGGTGTTTTTGGCCGGCGTGCGCGAGTCCCTGCCCGCGCTAACCCATCGGACGATGTAAATTGAATGTTGAGAAAAGATAGCCATGATTCCATTTGAACCCAATCTGTCCAGCCTGGCCGTGGCGCGCGATATCCTGCTCACGCCGTTCGGCCTGGACGAAGACAAGCTGCTCAAAGCCCTGGGCACGATGTTTACGCACAAGGTCGACTATGCCGACCTGTATTTCCAGTCGACCAAGAGCGAAGGCTGGAGCCTGGAAGAGGGCATCGTCAAGACGGGCAGCTTTTCCATCGACCAGGGCGTGGGCGTACGCGCCGTGTCCGGCGACAAGACGGCGTTTGCGTACTCCGATGACATTTCCGAGCGGGCCCTGCTGGAAGCGGCAGCGGCCACGCGCACGATTGCGCGCGCGGGCGCCGGCAGAATCAAGATCGCGGGCCGGATGCAGCCGCAGGGCGGACGCTCGCTGTACCTGCCCAACGATCCGCTCGCCTCGCTCGATGCCACGGCCAAGGTGCAGCTGCTCGAGCGCGTGGAAAAGATGGCGCGGGCGAAAGACCCCCGGGTGGTGCAAGTGATGGCGGGCCTGGCCGGCGAGTACGACGTGGTGCTGGTGCTGCGCAGCGACGGCGTGCTGGCGGCCGACATCCGCCCGCTGGTGCGCGTGTCGCTGACCGTGATCGCGGAACAGAATGGCCGCCGCGAAACGGGCTCGGCCGGTGGCGGCGGGCGTTTCAGCTACGACTATTTCAGCGATGCCGTGCTGGAGCAATATGCCAGCGATGCCGTCAATTCGGCGCTGGTGAACCTGGAAGCGCGCCCCGCGCCCGCCGGGCCCATGACCATCGTGCTGGGACCGGGCTGGCCCGGCATCTTGCTGCACGAAGCGATCGGCCATGGCCTGGAAGGCGATTTCAACCGCAAGGGTTCGTCCGCGTTTTCGGGACGCATCGGCGAACGCGTGGCGGCCAAGGGCGTCACCGTGGTCGATGACGGCACCCTGGCCGGCCGGCGCGGTTCGCTCAATATCGACGACGAGGGCAATCCCACGCAGTGCACGACCCTGATCGAAGACGGCATCCTGAAGGGTTACATCCAGGACACGATGAACGCGCGCCTGATGAAGATGCCCGTGACGGGCAACGCGCGCCGCGAATCGTTCGCCCACCTGCCCATGCCGCGCATGACGAATACGTATATGCTGGGTGGCGACCAGGACCCGGGCGAGATCCTCGCTTCCGTGAAAAACGGCTTGTATGCCGTCAACTTCGGCGGTGGCCAGGTCGACATCACGAATGGCAAGTTCGTCTTTTCGGCCAGCGAAGCGTACATGATCGAAAACGGCAAGCTCAGCTATCCGGTGAAGGGCGCCACCCTGATCGGCAACGGCCCGGACGTGCTCAACCGCGTCTCCATGATCGGCAACGACATGCGCCTCGACTCGGGCGTGGGCGTGTGCGGCAAGGAAGGGCAAAGCGTGCCCGTGGGCGTGGGGCAGCCGACCTTGCGCCTCGACGGCATCACGGTCGGCGGCATGGCCTGATTTTTCTGGACACTGCGCGGCCAACACGGTTGTCGGATTACGCCCTCCGGGCTAATCCGGCCTACTTTTCCGAGATGGCGCTCGCGTAGCTCGGGTTAGCGCAAGGCGCGTAACCCGACACCATTGCCAGCCGCGTCAACACGGTTGTCGGATGACGCGTGGCTGCGCCCCGCTAATCCGACCTACCTGCTGTGAGGTCAACGCGATTGTCGGATTACGCCCTCCGGGCTAATCCGGCCTACTTTTCCGAGATGGCGCTCGCGTAGATCGGGTTAGCGCAAGGCGCGTAACCCGACACCACTGCCGGCCGCGTCAACACGGTTGTCGGGTTACGCGTGGCTGCGCCCCGCTAATCCGACCTACGCTCCCGATTTTTCAGAACTTGTATTTCACCCCCGCACTGATGAAGCGTCCCGCCGCGCCCGCGTAGTCGAGCGGGTTGTAGCCCGTGGCGCCATACGTCAGCGGGTCGAGCGGGGCGATCTTGTCGAACAGGTTTTGTATCGTCGCAAACACTTCCAGCTTGGGCGTGGCCAGCCAGCGGGCCGTCAGGTCCACCGTGGTGAACGAGGCGATGCGGCAGCCGCGCGGCGCGTCCGTGCCGTCGGCAAAATGCGTGGCGCAGCCGTCCGGGTCATTCTTGAACCGCACGTTGTCGAGCGGGGCGCGGTAGTTGACGTTGGCCGTGACGCGCCAGTTCTGGCGTTCCCAGGTGGCGCCCAGATTGATGCGGTCGTCCGGCGTGCCCATGCAGTTGGACACGTCGCAATTGCCATGCGTGCCGGCGAAATCGCGCTGCGTGCCATCCTGTTCCGTGCGCAGCCATTTGTACAGGTGCGTCCACTTCAGGTCGAACACCAGGTTGCCATAGTCGCTGCCCAGGTTGAAGCGCTGGCGCGCGTCGATATCGATGCCGCGCACCGTCGTTTGCGCCGAATTCACATAGTTGGCCAGCACGGCCGTGATGGCGCCCGGATCGCCGGGAATACCGGTGGCCGTGGACGGGTCGCGCGCCACGTTGCCGGCGGCAATGGCCGCATCCGTCTGCTCCTGGTTGATTTCATTCTTGCGGCGGATTTGCCACAGGTCGACGGAAATGCTGCTGCGCGGCAGCGGGTCCCACACGGCGCCCACGGAATAGCTGCGCGAACGTTCGGGCGACAGGTTCGGATTGGGCGAGGTGATGACGGCGATCGGCGCCGGATCGCAGGCCACTTCCACGCCCAGCGCGCAGCGCAGCGGATCGCTGGCAGTGGAGAACGCGGCCAGGCCGCCGACGCCGTTTTCCGCCGCGCTTGGAGCGCGGAAGCCCTTGGCAAAGGTGCCGCGCAGGGCCAGTTCGCGTATGGGCGTCCATTTCACGCCCACTTTCGGCGTGTAGGAATTGCCCACGTCGGTAAAATGGTCGGCGCGCAGGGCGCCCGACAGTTCCACGGTTTTCAGCACGGGCGCCAGCACTTCGGCATAGATGGCCGAGGCGTTGCGGCTGCCCTTGTAGGCGGAATAGCCGAGGCCAATGATATTGCCCCGTTCCGTGCCCGTGGTGGGTTTGAGTTCCGTCGCTTCGTGACGGAATTCTGCGCCCACGGCCACACCGAGGCCGCCGCCGTCGAGCTTGGCCACCTCGCGGCTGGCCTTGAAGTCGATCTGTGCGATATGCGTCTTGGCGTCGTTCGAGATGCGTGGCGACAGGGCCGCGTACAGCGCGGGCGAATTGAGGCCCGCGTTTTCCGCGATGCGCCACAGGCTGCCCGCCGGCAGGGCCGCATACGCGGGGTTCAGGCTGGCAGCCGCCACATTGGCGGCTGTCGGGTTGAGCAGGGCGAAGGCGACGTCGCGCTGCAGATAGCCGTTCAAGTCGTTCGAGACCTTGTTCTGCGAGTACAGCAAGGCGCTGTCGATATCCCAGCCCGCCACGCTACCCTTGATGCCGGCCACGAAGCGCGTGAAGGTGGAGTCGACTTCCGACAGGCGCGGCCCTACGTCGGCCGCCAGGTAGCGCAGCCGCGCCGCCGTGCCGAAATACGGGTTGTCCGGGTGCGCAGCACCGAGCGACACGCCGGCATTGCTGACGGGGCCGCCCGGATAGCCGACCGAACCGCTGACCGTCGAGGGCGTGGTGACGGAATTCGATTCGCTGTGATACACGTTCAATTCGGCATACGTTTGCAAGGCAGGCGTCAGTTGCCAGGCGGCGCGGCCGAAGAAATTAATGTTCTTTTGCTTGGGCTGGATCTGGCCGTATTGCTGCGCGGCATCGGTCAGGCAGCCGCCGCCCGGGTCGCCCTGCGGATGTGTGGTGAAGTTGCCGCAGGCGGCGCCGGGGAAGGTGCGCGTAAAGCCCACGCCGGCCAGGTTGCCGCGGTTGTAGTAGTCGAGCGTGTCGGGATTGCGCACATTGCCGTTGACGGCGCTGCCGGCCGCGTTGTTGGTGGTGATGGCGCCCGCGCCGCTGAGCGACTCCTGCGCGCTGAAGCCCTGGTCGCGCAAGTCGCTGCGGCCGACGGCGCCCCGTCCGGCCCGGTCGCGGTTCCAGATGGCGGCCTTTTCGCTGTACTCGAGGTTCAGCAGCACGTTGTAGCGGTCGCTGTCGATGTCGCCGAAGCCGTGCGTGATGGCGGCGCGCGCGTCGCGCCCGTCCCATTCCTTCGTTTTGCCGTAATTGCCCTTGATGGCCGTGCCCTGGTAGTCGCGCCGCAGGATCACGTTGACCACGCCGGCGATGGCGTCCGAACCGTAGATGGCCGAGGCGCCATCCTTGAGGATTTCCACCCGTTCCACCGCTTCCAGGGGAATGATGTTCAGGTCGGCAAATACCTTCTGGCCATCGTCGGCCAGGCCATATGGCGCCACGCGGCGCCCGTTCAGCAGCACCAGGGTCGAGGCCGTGCCCAGGCCCCGCAGCGACACGCCGGAAGCGCCGGCGGCAAAGCCGTTGCCGAAGGTAGTGGGCACGGAGCCCTGGTTGTCGACGGCCAGGGTCTGCAGCAGTTCGGCCACGCTGGACTTGCCCGATTTTTCAATGTCGGCCGCGTTCAGGGTTTGCACGGCCGACGCCGTTTCCGCCTGCGCGCGGCGGATGTTCGAGCCGGTGATTTCCACGCGGGCAATGGGAGCCGCTTCCTGTGCCAGGACGGGCAGGGCGAGCAGGGCGCTTGCCAGAGCCAGGCCCATGCGTGGCGGTGAAAATGGATGGACAGATTGTTTGTAGATCATGCGAGTCTCCGGAAGGTCAGACAGAAAAAGGTGAGGTACACCTTGCAGTCTTGGCCGTGCGGCCTGGCGGGGATTCGATCTACATCAGTAGTGCGTCGCTTCCCAAGGTCAAAACGGGCTGGCGTGGCGTGCGCGCCACGGCGGCCCCAGCGTTGTTGGCCAGCCGGTGCGGACCTGCAGCGCGCAACTTTTTACGCTTTTTGGCGTGTTTTTCAGTGTGAAACGGCAGCGGCATGCGGCTTTGCCGACAAATACGCTTGCCAACCCTTGCGATTTAGGTTTATAGTCGATCATCACTTAGGGATGACTCGCATGTTCGCTCGCCACTTTTTTACCGCTTATTTTTACTTTAGCAATTCCTACCCCAAAGGCGGTGGAGTAGCGGTCGGTTCACGTAGCAGCAAAAAACGAGACCCCAGCACATTCTAAAAAACCGCCACTGATGGCGGTTTTTTTTTACCCAGATGTTTTACCCATCCTTAAATTTTGGAGAAAATGATGCCCCGCACCGATGATTTGCGAATTCGCGAAATGAAGGAATTGACCCCGCCGTCCCACCTGATCCGCGAATTCGCCTGCTCGGAGCAAGCCGGACAGACCGCCGCCAGCGCCCGTATCGCCCTGCACCGCATTTTGCATGGCCAGGACGACCGCCTGATGGTGGTGATCGGGCCTTGCTCCATCCACGACACCAAGGCGGCAATGGAATATGCGCGCCTGCTGGTCAAGGAGCGCGCGCGTTTCGCGGGCGAACTGGAAATCGTCATGCGCGTCTACTTCGAGAAGCCGCGCACCACGGTGGGCTGGAAGGGCTTGATCAACGACCCGTACATGGACAACAGCTTCCGCATCAACGACGGCTTGCGAATGGCGCGCGAATTGTTACGCGATATCAATGAGCTGGGTTTGCCTGCCGGTACCGAGTTCCTCGACGTCATCAGCCCGCAATACATCGCCGACCTGATCAGCTGGGGCGCCATCGGCGCGCGCACGACGGAGTCGCAGGTGCACCGCGAGCTGGCGTCGGGATTGTCGTGCCCGGTTGGCTTCAAGAATGGCACGGACGGCAATGTGAAGATCGCCGTGGAAGCCATCAAGGCCGCCTCGCAGCCGCACCATTTTCTTTCCGTCACGAAGGGCGGCCACTCGGCCATCGTCTCGACCAACGGCAACGAGGATTGCCATATCATCTTGCGCGGCGGAAAAACGCCGAACTATGACGCGGCCAGCGTGGACGAGGCGTGCAAGGCCATCGCCGCGCAAGGGCTGGCGGCGCGCCTGATGATCGACGCCTCGCATGCGAACAGCTCGAAAAAACCGGAAAACCAGATCCCCGTGTGCGCCGACATCGCCAGCCAGGTGGCGGGCGGCGATGGCCGCATCGTCGGCGTGATGGTGGAATCGCATCTGGTGGCGGGGCGCCAGGATTTGATCCCCGGCAAGGAATTGATCTATGGCCAGTCCGTCACGGACGGCTGCATCGACTGGAGCGCCAGCGTGGCCGTGCTGGAAAACCTGGCGGCGGCCGTGAAGCAGCGCCGCTTGCAGGGCGACGCGGACTAACATGGCGCGCAGCATGAAAAAAAGCCCGGAAAGATAAGCTTTCCGGGCTTTTTCAGTTTTCAGCTGACAGGAAGCTTAGAACTTGTAGGAACCGCTCAGGTAGAACTGGCGGCCCAGGGCGCTCGAGTACGATGGGTTGTAGCCCACTTGATGCGAACCCGTGTTACGCAGGGTGAACGGCGGATTGCGGTCGAACAGGTTCAGGATGCCGCCCGTGATTTCCACGTTCTTCAGCGGACGGTAAGCCGTCTGGAAGTCGAAGGTGGTGTAGCTCGGCACTTCCAGCTGGATGCCATAGCATTCGCCAGGGCTGCCGGCCACGATCACGGCGCAATCGTCAGCCGTCTGTTCCTTGTCCGTGTAGCCGTTGCGGTAGCTGGCGCTCAGCGTATGCGTGAACTTGGCCGTCTCATACGAGGTGGTGGCGCGGATGATGTTGCGGAAGCTGACCTTGTCGTTCGAACCGTAGCGATTCAGGCTGGTTTCCCATTGATCATCGGTGCCCGGCGTCGTGTAGCGCGAACGCAGCAGGTAGGTACCCATCAGGCGGCTCGTCAGGCGGCCATCCAGCAGCTTCATCTTATGGGTGAAGTCGTAGTCGATACCGCGGTTTTCCACCTTGCCGATGTTAATCGGCAGCAGCTTGATGGCCAACACGTCCTTGCCCGTCGAGCTGATGTGCTTGGTGGTGAACAGGTTGGCGTACTTGGCAGGATCGTTGAAGATCAGGCCTTCCGAAACCGCCGTGACCTGGTCGCGGATTTCCACGTTCCACAGGTCGAACGACATCGACAGGCTGTCGATCGGCTCGAACACGGTACCGATGCTCCATTGCTTCGACGTTTCCGGCTTCAGGTCCGGGTTGCCGCCCTGGAAGGCTTCGAACTGCTGGCGTCCGACGCCGCTGCAGTAGCCGGCCAGCGGGTGGCCGCCCATGCCGTTCGCCGCCGTCAATGGGCATTGGTAGTTACCGCCCGTGACGCCCCAGTCTTCCAGTGGGCCAGCGATTTCCTGCATGCTGGCGGCGCGGAAGCCGGTACCGGCAGCGGCGCGGAACATCAGGCTCTTGGTGGCGGAATACTTGCCGCTGACTTTCCAGGTGGTGGCGTTTTCTTTCTTGCCTACCGTCTTGCCTGTCAGCTTGTCGTCGATGGATCCGATCTGGTCATAACGCAGCGAGCCGGTCATTTCCAGTTTTTTCGAGATCGGCATCATCAGCTCGGCGTAGGCGCCGGCATTGTCGCGCGCGTATTCGCTGTCGACTTGTGCATTGTCAAACAGGATCTGCGCCTGCCTGGCGACGTCGGCCTGCTTCACCTTGTACGAGGTGTTGCGGTAGTCGGCGCCCACACCCAGCATGGCCGTGCCGCCTGGCAGCGAGAACACAGGGCGCGAAGCGCGGCCGTCGATGCCCTTCATTTCCACGGTTTGCGTGTTGTAGGTGCCGCTGAAGCCCGTGCCCAGCAGGGCCTGGCGCATGGCGTCCGGCATGGAACCGACAGGGTAGGCGAACGGGTCGATATTGCCGGCGGCTACTTGCGCGTCGAATTTGTCGGCCAGCGGGAAGCCGCTGACGTATTTCTGCGTCTGCTTGTTTTTCGAGTACGTCACGGCCGAGTTGATGTCCCAGCCGAATGCATTGCCATCGATGCCGGCGACGATGTGAGTGGCCTTGGTGCCGTAGTCGTACACGCGGTTGCCCATTTCCGACAGGCGGTATTTTGCGACGGCGCCCGTGGCGTTGGCCAACTGCGCCGGCGTCAGGTTCGGCGCCAGATATTTGTTGAACAGCGGCGAGCCGACATCGACGGAGAAATCGGCCGGGTACGGCGCGATGCTGGCGACGACGCGCGCTTCCGTGTAGGCGAGGTCATAGAAACCCTGGAAGCCGGTTTTGCCCAGCTTGACGGTGCCCGAGCTGAAGATGGCGTCGCGCTTCGATTCGGGATTGATTTCGATGGTCGATGGCGAATCGAAATAGCAGTTGCCGTCGCCATAGAAATCCATGTTGCTGGCGGCGCATTTGCCGCCATGGGCCAGGGCGTACGGGTTCAGATTGACGTTGTCGATGAAGGGCTTGTTGGTCTCTGGGTTGATGACCACATTACCGTTCGCATCGGTGCGTTTGTAATCGACCGTGGCATTGCCAGGGGCCGAGCGCGAGGAACCGTTGATGAATTGCAGTGCCTTGCCGGTCTTCGGATCGTTGAAATTGATGATGCCGCTTTTCGCGAAGCTGCGCTGCGATGCCTTCAGCGATTTTTGTTCGTCATGGCTGGCCGACACGAAGATGCTGTAGCCGTCTTCGTCGATATCGCCGAAGCCCTTGCTGATCGAGATCGAGTTGCTGGCGCCGCCTTTTTCTTCAGGACGCGAATACTTGGCATTGATTTCCAGCGGCGATGCGCCTTTTTTCAGGATGAAGTTGACCACGCCGGCGATGGCGTCGGCGCCGTACAGGGCCGAGGCGCCGTCCGTCAGCACTTCCACGCGCTCGATGGCCGACAGGGGGATCGAATTGAGGTCGATGGTGGTGCCGGAATTGGATGGCGCGATACGGCGGCCGTTCAGCAGCACCAGCGTGTAGGCCGCGCCGATATCGTGGATCGAGGCCGTGGTGACGCCGCCACCGCCGCCGCCCACCGAATCGGCGGCCACGGAGAAGCCCTGCATCGCAGGAATTTGCTGGATGAAATCGGTCACCGTGGTGACGCCGGTTTTCTTGATGTCTTTCTGGTTGAACGACTGCACCGGCAGCGACGCTTCGGAAGCGATGCGCTTGATGCTCGAACCCGTGACTTCCACGCGTTGCATGGTGCCATCTGTTGTTTCTTGTGCGTACGCGGCGTGCATGCTCAGGGCCATGCCGCCTGCAAACATCAGGCGCAGCGACCGCGATATTACATTTTCTATCATCATCTGAAATTCCTTGTTATTGTGATAAAGGCGGCAATTATTTTGAAATAACTTGTTGCTTGCCAACAATTTATTTGCCTTTTTGAAAATCCACCAATGAAAATTCTGTAAATTTTCTGGGCCCTCATCAAAACATTCACGATTCAGATTGTCAATTTCACGCGGACTTTTTGGACGAAATGCAACATTTCCCTGTTTTTTTTGTAATCCTTCAGCAATAAAGTATCGTGAACCCTTGTCAGCCTTGCTCAGATGCGTAAAATAAAACGGCGCACATCATTGCTGATGGCGCCGCTTTTCTGTTGCTGGCACGCTGTTGCCAGCGCTGCCTGTTTTATCTATTGACCTGAAAATTCCCCTTAAAACGTATAGCTGCCGCGCAAGTACCAGGCGCGCCCGATCGGGTCCGTGTAACGCGGGTCGTAACCTTTCTGGAACAAGGTGCCCTGGTTCGAGAACGGCGGTTCCCTGTCGAACAGGTTTTTCACGCCGGCCGTCAGCAGCAAGCCTTTCCACGCGTAGCTGCCCGACACGTTCAGCAGGCTGTACGACGGCACATCGTGGCGGAACTGCGGATCCACCAGATTCTGATCCGTGTAGCCGGACTTGAACGATTGCGATACGGTGGCGCCCCAGTTGCCCATGCGCCAGTTCAGCGCGGCCGTATGTTTCCAGCGGAACACGGGATTGTTGTCCGCGTAGCGGCCCACGTTGGCAATGAAGGCGCCGCCCCGTTCGTTCTGGTAGTCATACTTGCGGGTCCACGTGCCATCGACCGACACGCTGACATCGCCATACGCGCCACGGGCCAGGCGCGCATTGAGGCTGACGTCGATGCCGTCCGTTTTCACTTCGCCGAGATTGTCGTTCAAGTCCAGGATGGCGTAGGGCGAACCATCGGGATTGCGCAGGAACAAGGCCTTGTATTTTTCGTAGTTGCCGAAGATCGATTGCTCGGGCAAGGACGAAATCTTGTCCTTCAAATGGATGTTCCAGTAATCGATGGCGAGCGTGACTTCCTTGATGGGTTCGAGCACGAGGCCGACGGCAAAGGTCGTGGATTTTTCCGGTTTCAGCTTTTCATTGCCGCCCTGTAGCTTGAATTGCTGCAGGTCGCAATCGCGCAAGGGGTTGGCACCGGGCTGCGGCACGCCGCCGGGGCACAAAATCGGGTCGTCATAGGTATCGTTGGTATCGTTCTTCGACGGCGGCGCATTCTTTTCAAACAGGGTGGGCGCGCGGAAACCCGTGCTGGCCGAGCCGCGCAGCACCAGCGCGCTGCTGGCCTGGTAGCGCAGGGCCAGTTTCGGATTGGTGGTGCTGCCCACGTCGCTGTAGTGGTCGAAGCGGGCGGCCAGCTGCACTTCCAGGTCCTTGATCAGCGGCAAGTTGACTTCGCCGAAGACAGCTTCGATGGTACGCGAACCGCTCTTCGACAGCGAGCCCGACAGACCGGAACTGGCAGCCTGGCCGGCGATGTCGCGGTTGACGTTGAAGTCGGCCTTTTCGCGCCGCGCCTCGCCGCCCAGCGCGATGGCCAGCGGGCCGCCGGCCAGCTGCATCAGTTCGCGGCTGCCCTTGATGTCGAAGCCCGTGGTGGTGACCTTGGCGCTTTGCACTTCGCCGCGCAGTGCCGTGCTGGCCAGGTAAGCCTTGCCGGCCGCATCCTGCTCGCCGAAGGGATTGAGGATGCCGTTCAGCACGCCGGCGGCAAAGCCCGCATCCTGCACATAGCCGTTCGTGAATTTTTCCGACGACTTGCTGATGGCATGGCTCAGGCCCGTCTTGTAGTCCCAGCCGGCCAGCTCGCCTTCGAGGGCCAGCACCAGGCGGTCCGCCTTGCCGTCCGAATCGATCTGCCGCTGGCCCGCCTCGACGGGGCGCCAGTTGACGCTCAGCGGCTGGCCCGACAAGCCCGGCTGGGCCGGTACGCCGCCCGCATTGCCCGGATAATATTTGCTGCTGATGGGCAGAATCAGGCCCGTTTGCGGCGGCGGCGCCGTGCGTGCCTTCACCTTGTTTTCCGAATGCAGGTATTCCACCGTGGCCAGGTGGCCGCCGCCCAGCTTGAAAGCGCCCTTGCCGAAGAAGGCTATTTGCTGCTGTGCGGGCAAGTCGTCGATCTGGCGCGTGTAATCCTGGCGGCAGGTGCCGTTCGCCGGCACGGCCGGTACCGACAGCGGCGGCAGGCAGCCGCTGGCCGCGTAGGGGTTGCCGGCCAGGCCATTGCCGCCGTTGGCCGCCGCATCGAAGTAGTTGCCAGGAAACGTCGTGCCGCTGGTAATGGACAGGCCGCGCGAGGGGACGATGCCGGTGGCTGAAAAAGCACGGTCCTGCGACGTGAGCACGTTTTGCTTGTGGTAGTCGAGCACGCCGAAGATATTGTAGCCGTCCGTGTCGAGCTTGCCGAAACCCGTCGACAGGTTGATGCGGTGCTCGCCGCCGCCCTTGTGTTCGGGGGCGACCACTTCGGCCGTGATGTTCGTGACGTTGACCGAGCGCTTGGTGATGAAGTTGATGACGCCGCCGATGGCGTCCGTGCCATAGATGGCCGAGGCGCCGTCGCGCAGCACTTCGACGCGCTCGAGGGCGGCAATCGGAATGATGTTCAGGTCGACGCTGGCGCCGTCATACGGATGGTTGGCGATGCGCCGGCCATTGAGCAGGACCAGGGTCTTGTCGCCGCCCAGGCCGCGCAAGTCGGCGCTGGCCTGGCCGCCCGTGGGCAAGCCGCTGGTATTGCCGCCGACGGCATTGCCGCTGCCCATGCTGGACGCATTCGAGGGTATCTTGCTGAGCACTTCCTGGGCCGTCGTCAGGCCCTGTTTGGCGAAATCCTCGGCCTTGAAGATGGACAGGGGTGTCGCCGTTTCCGAGACGAGGCGCTTGATCGAGGAACCGGTGACTTCGACGCGCTGCATGGCGGGAGGCTCGCCGGCGGCGCCGGTGTCCTGCGCCATGGCCGCATGGCCATACGCGCCGAGCAGGGCAGCGCACAACAGGCGCAAGGTAGGGGAGGGACTGCGGGTTTGCGTCATCTGACACTCCTGTGGCTTGGTCATGGGCCAAGTGGCCTGCAAGGGAGTTTTACAGGCGCACAGCAGGTCAGGTTTGCGCTGGCGCAATAGGCGTGTGGATGAGTGCCTTGCGCCACAGTCGCGGACGAAAAAAAGGCGGTGATTGCTCACCGCCTTGCGCCAGGATACGGGTTTATGCTTAGAAAAACTTGTAGCTGGCGCCCAGTTTGAAGTAGCGGCCGATGGCGCCGCTGGCATCCATCGGGTTATAGCTCATGCCGCCGTAGGTCAGCGGGTCGAGCGGGGCGATCTTGTCGGTCACGTTGTTGATCGAGGCAAACAGTTGCAACTGTTTGTTGACGTTCCAGCGGCTCGACAGGTCGAGCGTGGTGAACGAGGCGAGCTTGCAACCGTTCGGCGCCGGCGTGCCGTTCGCCAGTTTGGAGGCGCAAGGATCGCCTTCAAACTTGATATTTTTCATATCCGAACGGTAGTTCAGCACGCCGCTGACGTTCCAGTTGCCCAGGTCCCACGAGCCGGTCAGATTGATCTTGTCCTTCGGCGTGCCGGCACAGTTGGAGGTATCGCAATTGCCATGCGTGCCGGCGAACTGGTAGCGCACGGTGGCCGACTCGGCGCGCACCCACGAGGCGATGTGGGTCCAGGTCAGGCCGAACGTGGCGCGGCCGTAGTCGCCCAGGCGTACGCGCTGCTTGACGTCCAGGTCGATACCCTTGATCTCCGTGTAGCTGGAGTTGCGGTACGGTGCCTTGGTGATCAGCAAGGTGCCCGTGTTCGGCACCACTACGCCATTGATGGTCAGGTTATTGTCGGCGCGCACGGCCGTCGGCAGGGCGGCCGCTTCGTTGTACGGCAGCGGGTTGATCTCGTTTTCGCGCTTGATCTTCCAGGCATCGAGCGACAGGCTGGTATCGTTGAACGGATCCCACACCAGGCCCAGGGTGTAGCCCTTGGACTTTTCCGGCTTCAGGCTCGGGTCGCCGATCTTGACGGCCGCCACCTGCAGTTCGCAATCGCTGGCATTGGCGCCCGGCAGGCGGGTGCCGCCCGGGCAGCGCACGGGATCGCTGACGGTCGAGGTGCCCGTCGATTGCGAATTGGCATTGCTTTCCGCCGGTCCTGGCGCGCGGAAGCCTTCCGAATACGTGCCGCGCACGGCGAAGGTTTTCACCGGCGTCCACTTGGCGCCCAGTTTCGGCGTGGTCGACGAGAAACGGTCATATTTGTCGTAACGCAAGGCGCCCGATAGCTCCACCGTCTTGATGACGGGCGCCAGCACTTCGAGGAACACGGCCGAGACCTTGCTGTCGCCCTTGGCCGCCACATAGCTGGAGTTGATGGAACCGTCCTGCGTGCCCGACAGCGAAGGATTGTCGAGCTTGTCGCGGCGGTGTTCCGCGCCCACGGCCAGGCCCAGGGTGCCGCCCGGCAACTGCATCAGCTCGCGCGATGCCTTGAAGTCGATGATGTCGAGCTTGGTGGTGGAATCGGAGGTGGCGTTCGTCACCATGGCTGCGTACAGCGAGGCGGGATTCTTGCCCGCCTGCGCGCCGATGTAGTACGGGAAATATTGGCTGTTCGGATTGCCCAGCGCATCCTTGACGACGGCCATGTTCAGCATATTGCTGTAATCGAGGTGCAGCTTCGATTCCGAGTGCGTATAGCCGGCATCGTAGTCCCAGCCCATGGCGTTGCCCTTGACGCCGAGCACGATGCGGTTGAACTCATTGTTGGCCTGGCGCGTGCTGGCGCCCGCATCGAAAGCCTGGTAGCGCACGCGCACCGGCACGCCATACGGATTTTGCGGATGGTTGGCGGCCAGCACAATGGTGGTACCGGCGCCGGAACCGTAGTTGACGACGCCAGTCGGGCTGGTGGCGTTCGGCGGGAAGGCGATGGTCGGCGTGATCGATGGCGGGATCAGGGTGAAGGCCGTATCGCGCTTCGAGTAGCCCGCTTCCGCATACACCTGGGTGTCGGCATTGACTTGCCAGGTGCCGCGCGTGTACAGGTTGATCGATTCGATCTTCGGCTGCATCGAGCGGAACTGGTCGTGGTGCCACAGGCAGCCGCCCTTCGGATCTTGCGGCGAAGACACGGACAAGCTGGAGCAGCCGGGCAGGGATACATAGTTGTTGGTGACGGGGTCGCGGATCAGGCCCGTCGGCGAGGGATTGGCGTCGTTGTTGCCATTGATGTAGCCGCCGGCGAACTGGGTGTTGATCGCATAGCCATACGGACGCAGGTCGGCCTTGCCTATCCATTTGCGGCCGGCGCGGTCATTGTTCATCAGCATGTCCGATTTGCTGTACTCGGCATTGAGGACGAAGTTGAATTTATCCGTATCCAGGTTGCCCTTGCCGAAGGTCAGCGAGGCGCGGTGCTGCTTGGCGTCGCTGTCGCCGGAGATGCCCGTGTCGCCTTTCAGGGTCAGGCCTTCGAAGTCCTTGCGCAGGATGATGTTGACGACGCCGGCGATGGCGTCCGCGCCGTAGGTCGACGAGGCGCCGTCCTTGAGGATTTCGATGCGCTCGACGATCTGCATCGGCACGGTGGACAGGTCGGTAAAGCTCTTCTGGCCGTCATCGGCGCGCGCGAACGGCGCCATGCGGCGGCCATTGAGCAAGACCAGGGTCGAGGTGGCGCCCAGGCCGCGCAGCGAGATGGCCGTGGAGCCGGCGGCAAAGCCGTTGCCGAAGCCCGTCGGCAGGGAGCCGGCGCCATCGGCGGTCAGGGTTTGCAGGTATTCGGCCACGGTGGCCTTGCCCGATTTCATCAAGTCGTCGCGGGTGATGAGCTGTACCGGCGACGCGGTCTCGGCCGTAGCCCGTTTGATGCTCGAGCCTGTAATTTCCACACGTTGTACATTGGCGTCTTGCGCCATTGTCGGCGCAGCCATCATGCCCAGGCTGAGCGCTGCTACGCTACCCGAAAAAATCAGGCGTACGGAGCGGGACATCACTGTTTCCATCATCATTCTCAGAACTCCGAAAGTATGCTCGGCCGGCCCTTGTGCGGCACAGCTTTGCCAGGGTGATAAAGATTGCTGCGTCGGCAATCGCTATGGATCAAACGGCATATCGTGTGAGCCGTCGTGATCGATAAGACCATTTGTCGAGAAACCTTGTCAACGCACACACACCCGCTTTCAGCATGGAAACAACAGTGTTTTTTATAATGTTGACGTGTTTCAATATTTGCAATTATTTCAATGTTGCACTGCGATGCGCATTTTCCGTACTGCGATAAAAACGGCTGTCATTCGAAGCCGTAAGGGTTACTGCCAGGCCGGTTTTTCATGGCGGCGACCTGTCTTTGTTGCGCTGCAGAAGATTCTCCCGGCGAGGCAGGTGAGCGTGGCGCCACGCTACGCCAGTGCTGCGGCTTTTCGCCCGGCGAACGGAATATGCGTTATCGTTACGCCTTTTTCCGGCTCGCCTGCTTGCAGGTCCGGCTGGCGATGAACAAGGCATAGATCTTGCGAGGATGGAGTGGTTTTGGCGGTGGAATCCTGTATCCCAGGGGGAAGCCAGTACAAGCGCACCAATACGGTGCGACAGATAATCGAGATGAAGGGTATTACATGAAGTCACCATGGATGCGGCGCGTGGCGCTGCTCGCCTGCCTGGCCACCCTGCCGCTGGCGGCCGTGGCCGTTGACGCTGCCCCCGCGGCCGCGCCGGTCAAAACCTTGCGCTATATCCTGCCGGCCGCCGAGACGGGCTTCGATCCGGCCACCGCGCGCGACCTGTATTCGAACCACATCACGCAGGCCGTCTTCGACACCCTGTACACCTATGACTACCTGGCGCGTCCCGTCAAGGTGGTGCCCGGCGCGGCGGCCGCCATGCCGGAAGTGTCAGCCGACGGCAAGACCTATACCATCCGCCTGAAAAAAGGCATCCTGTACACGCCTGACGCCGCGTTCGGCGGCAAGCGCCGCGAACTGACGATGGCCGACTACGTGTATTCGTGGAAGCGCCTGTTCGATCCGCGCCTGGCGTCGCCGCACAGCTGGCTGTTCGAAGGCAAGGTGGTGGGTCTGGACGACCTGGCCAAGGATGCGGCCAAGTCGAACAAGCTCGATTACAGCAAGAAAGTGGCCGGGCTGGAAATCCTCGACCCGTACACCCTGCGCATCTCGCTGACCAAGACCGATTTCAATTTCCCCATGATCCTCGCCTACGTGCCGACGGCCGCCGTGGCGCGCGAAGTGGTGGACAAGTACGGCGATGTGAAGGGCGAAGTGGGCTCGAATCCCGTCGGCACCGGCTATTACACCCTGGGTGAATGGACGCGCGGCAACCGCATCGTCCTGAACCGCAACCCGCAGCACCTGCCGGAAACGTGGAATTTCATGGCCGGCGACGACCCGGACGACCAGCGCATCGTGCGCCAGATGCAGGGTAAACGCATTCCCGCCATCGACCGCATCGAAATTTCCGTGATGATCGAAGACCAGTCGCGCTGGCTGTCGTTCCAGAGCGGCGGCACGGACGTGTTCTGGCTCGACGGCCCGCTGGCGCCGAAGGCATTGCTGAACGGCAAGCTGCGTCCCGAGCTGGCGGAGAAGGGCGTGCAACTGTCGCGCCTGCTGGACCCGGAAATCAGCTATTACTACTGGAACATGGAAGACCCCACCCTGGGCGGCTTCAGCAAGGAAAAGATCGCCCTGCGCCGCGCGATTGCCATGGCGCACAATATCGACGAAGAAATCCGCATCATCTGGAATGGCCAGGCCAAACGCCTCGACTATCCGATCCCGCCCGGCGTCGTCGGCTACGATCCGCACTATAAATCCCTGCTGCAATACGATCCCGTGCTGGCCAACAAGCTGCTCGATAAATTCGGCTACAAGAAGGGCGCCGACGGCTGGCGTACTTTGCCGGACGGCAAGCCGCTCTTGATCCGCTATGCTTCGCGCAACGAAGCCAACGGCGTGCTGCAGGCGGAAATGTGGCGCAAGACGTACAACTCGCTGGGCATCCGCATGGAAAACGACCGCATGATCTTTTCCGATATCTTGAAGACGGAAAAGCAGTGCAAGATGCAGACGCGCACGGCGCCGTGGCTGGCCGACTATCCGGACGGCGACAATTTCATGCAGCTGTTCTACGGCCCCAACACGCACCAGAACAACAATGGCTGCTACCAGGACCCCGAGTACGATAAATGGTACGCGGCCAGCCAGGCCATGCCGGCCAGCCCCGAGCGCGACGAGCTGTTCCACAAGATGGCGCGCCGCCTGGAAGTCAATGCGGGCGCCCTGATCGGCTACGCGCGCTACCGCAACATGCTGGCGCAAAAGTCGGTGCTCGGTTACAAGAAGCACCCGATCCTGTTCCAGGAATGGGCGTATATGGATATCGACAGCACGGGCGCGCCGGTGGCGCCTGCGGCTGACTCGGCTAAAAAATAAGCGCGGCCGCTTTTAACACCATATACGACAAGGAATCATTATGTTTGCTTATATCCTGCGCCGCTTGTGGCAGATGCTGCCCACCATGCTGGGCGTGGTCCTGCTGGTGTTTATCCTGTTCAACTGGGTGGGCGGCGACCCCGCCTACATCCTGGCCGGTAAGATGTCTAGTGCGGAAAGCATCGCCAACATCCGCCGCCAGCTCGGCGTCGACCAGCCGTACTACGTGCAGCTGTGGATCTTCATCAAGCAGATCGTCACCTTTGATTTCGGCCAGAGCTGGGCGACTGGCGAGTCCGTGTCGCACATCATCACCTCGCGCCTGGGCCCGTCGATGATGGTGCTGATCCCGCTGACCGTGCTGGAAACGTTCTTCGGCGTGGCGCTGGCGCTGGCCATCGCGTTCGTGCGCGGTTCGCTGACGGACCGCATGGTGATGATCGCCTGCACGGTGGGCATGTCGATTTCCATCCTCGTCTACATCATCGTCTTCCAGTACGGCTTTGCCTACAAGCTGGGCCTGTTCCCCGTGCAGGGCTGGGGCGACAGCTTCTGGGAAAACCTGCTGCGCTATTCGACCCTGCCCATCCTGATCGGTCTGGCCGTGTCGATTGCACCGACCCTGCGCCTGTTCCGCACCTTCGTGCTGGACGAGGCGAATCAGGATTATGTGCGCACGGCGCGCGCCAAGGGCCTCAAGGAAGGCCGCATCATGTGGGTCCACGTGCTGCGCAATGCCGGCATTCCCATCATTACCTATGTGATGTCGAACTTGCCGGCCCTGCTGATCGGCGCTTTCCTGCTCGAGCGTTTTTTCGGCATTCCCGGCATCGGGCGTGAAGTGATTTTGGCCGTCGAGCGCAGCGATTTTCCGGTGATCAAGGCGATCACCGTGTATGTTGCCGCCGCCACCATGCTCTTCAACCTGCTCACCGACCTGCTGTACCAGGCGGTCGATCCTCGCGTACAACTGAAGTAGAAAGAGACGATGTCGAAACCTCATACATCGCCCGGCCTGTGGGCCCTGGCGTGGCGCCGTTTGCGCGGCGACAAGATTGCAATGGTATCGCTGGCCGTGGTCGGCGCATTTTTCCTGCTGGTGCTGGCGTCTGCCAGCGGCCTGGTGGCGGCGAACTGGGAAGACGAAGTGGCCGTCAGCTATGCACCGCCCACGTTTGTCGGTGCCGACAAGGATGTGGCCGGCGCCGCCGACGGCGCCATTCCCCTGGCCGACGAGCGCAGCGCGCCGACACCCGTCAACGTGCTCGACCCGCTGGCCGACGATATCGCTGAACTGCGCGCGCAGATGGGCAGCAATCCTTCTGCCGGCGTCGAGATGTACGGCGTCACCGACCCGCTGGCCGACGACTTGACGGCCTTGCGCGCCGGCATGGGCAAGACGAAGAAGTTGATCGCGCACAAGGCGGCAACCTTGCCGTTCGGCGCCGACAAGTGGGGCCACGATATCGTGCAGAAAACCATCAAGGGCGGCGAGACGTCGATCGTCGTGGGCCTAGTGGCCGCCTTGCTGGCCGTCGTGCTGGGCACCCTGTTCGGTGCCGTGTCCGGCTACTTCGGCGGCATCGTCGATGACTTTTTTAACTGGTTCTACAGCATCTTCACGTCGATTCCGTCGATTTTGATGATCTTGACGGTGGCGGCCGTGCTGCAGCAGAAGGGCGTGCTGACCATCGTGCTGATCCTGGGCTTGACGGGCTGGACGGGGCCGTACCGCCTGATCCGCGCCGAATACATCAAGCACAAGGCGCGCGAGTACGTGATGGCGGCCGACGCCATCGGCGCCTCGCACTGGCGCAAGATGTTCTCGCATATCTTCCCGAACGTGAGCCACGTGGCGCTGGTGCAGATGTCGATCCTCGTGGTGGGCTTCATCAAGGCGGAAGTGATCCTGAGTTTCCTCGGCTTTGGCGTGCCGGTGGGTACCGTTTCGTGGGGCAGCATGCTCAACGAGGCACAAAATGAACTGATCCTGGGCAAATGGTGGCAGCTGACGGCCGCCGCCACGGCGATGGCCGTGCTGGTGACGGCGTTCTCGCTGTTTACCGATGCCTTGCGCGATGCGCTCGACCCCAAAGTGAAATAGGAGTTGCTCATGGACCAGAATAACCTGTTGGAAGTGCGCGACCTGCGCGTCACCTTCCGCCTGGACAAGAAGACCACGTTCGAGGCCGTCAAGGGCATCTCGTTCAACGTGCCGCGCAACAGCACCGTCGCCCTGGTGGGCGAGTCGGGCAGCGGCAAGTCCGTCAGCTCCCTGGCCGTGATGGGCTTGTTGCCGCCTGACAGCACCATCATCGATCCGCAATCGCGCATCCACTTCGGCGGGCGCGATTTGCTGCAACTGTCGATCGCCGAGCGCCGTACCATGTGCGGCAAGGATATCTCGATGATCTTCCAGGAACCGATGTCGTCCTTGAATCCCGTGTTCACGGTCGGCTTCCAGATCGCCGAAGTGCTGCGCCAGCACATGGGCATGAACCGCAAGCAGGCAAGGGCGCGTACGCTGGCGCTGCTCGAAGAAGTGGGCATACCCGACCCGGCCACGAAGATCGACGCCTACCCGAGCCAGATGTCGGGCGGCCAGCAGCAACGCGTGATGATCGCCATGGCGATCGCCTGCGAGCCGAAACTGCTGATCGCGGACGAACCGACGACGGCGCTGGACGTGACGATCCAGAAGCAGATCATGGACCTGATCGCGGCGCTGCAAAAGAAACACCAGATGTCCGTGCTCTTCATTACCCACGACCTGGGCCTGGTGGGGGAGATCGCCGACCAGGTGATCGTCATGCGCCACGGCGAAGTGCGCGAGACGGGGGAAGTGCGCCAGGTATTCGAAGCGCCGCAAGACAGTTACACGAAAGCGCTGTTGCATTGCCGCCCCTCGCTGGACGAGCGCCCGTGGCGCTTGCCCGTCATCGCCGATTATATGGAAGGCAAGGCGGGCCCCGGCGTGGAGGTGAAACAGCGCACGCGCGGCTACACGCCGGGCGACGAACCGGTGCTGGTGGTGAATAATCTCAGTAAAAGCTTTTATACGCGCGAAGGCCTGTTCGGCAAGCGCGAATTCCAGGCCGTCAAGGACGTGTCGTTCACTTTGCCGCGCGGAAAAACCCTGGGCGTGGTGGGCGAATCCGGTTCCGGCAAGACGACGGTGGGCCTGACCCTGCTGCGCTTGCACCAGGCGACGGGCGGCACGGCCATGTTCCACGGCAAGGATCTGATTGCCATGCCGAACAAGGAGTATTTGCCGTATAAACGCCGCATCCAGATCATCTTCCAGAATCCGTACGCGTCCTTGAATCCCCGCTTTACGGTGGGGCAGATTTTGCTCGAACCGATGCGCATCCACAAGATCGGCGCCGATGACAAGGAACGCATCGCCAAGGCTTACTGGCTGCTCGATAAAGTCGGCCTGCCGGAACAGGCTTTCCACCGCTATCCGCACGAGTTCTCGGGCGGCCAGCGCCAGCGCATCGCCATTGCCCGCTGCCTGACGATGCAGCCGGAAATTCTGGTGTGCGACGAATCCGTGTCGGCGCTGGACGTGTCCGTGCAGGCGCAGGTGCTCAACCTGCTGCAGGATTTGCAGGATGAATTCGGCCTGTCCTACATCTTCATTTCGCACGACTTATCAGTGGTGAAATACATCGCCGACCAGGTGATGGTGATGCACAAGGGGCAAGTGGTGGAGCTGGCCGATTCGGACGAGCTGTACCGCAATCCCGTGCATCCGTACACGCGCACCCTGTTGAGCGCCATACCGAAGGGCGTGCAGTTGTAGGGGGCTTTTTACGGTAAGATAGCGGCCATGCCCAACCTTATTTATCTGCTCGAACATTACGGTGTCCTGATTGTCTTTGGCATCGTGCTGGTGGAGCAGCTCGGCCTGCCGATTCCCGCCTTTCCCATCCTCGTGGTGGCGGGGGCGCTGGCCGTCGATGGCGACATGAATGGGGGGCTGGTGCTGGCCGCCGCGCTGGGCGCCTGCCTGATCAGCGACTTCACGTGGTTCCGCGCGGGCCGCCATTTCGGCAAGCGCATCCTGCGGCTGCTGTGCCGCATCTCGCTGTCGCCCGATTACTGCGTCAGCCAGACGGAAGACAAATTCAAGCGCTGGGGCCCGAAAGCCCTGATCGTCTCCAAGTTCGTGCCGGGATTCAATACCGTGGCCGCGCCCATGTCGGGTGCGCTGGGCACGCCGCCGCGCCTGTTCTTCCTGTATGCGGGCCTGGGCGCCTTGCTGTGGAGCGGCACCGGCATCGCCGTCGGCGTGATCTTTCACGCCAGCGTGCAGCAGGTGCTGGACTTGCTCAGCACCATGGGCAGTACGGCCTTGCTGATGCTGGCCGCCCTGCTGGGCTTGTTCCTGCTGTACAAATTCCTCGAACGCCGGCGTTTCCGCCAGGCCTTGCAGATCGAGCGCATCGGCATCGATGAATTGCTTGAACTCATAGAGCAGGGCGAGGAGCCGCTGATGGTCGACGCGCGCAGCGCCACGGCGCAAGCGCTGGAACCGGCCGTGCCGGGCGCCTTGTTCTTCAATGGCAAGGAACCCGTGCCCGCCATGATCGCCATGGACAAGGACCGCCACATCATCGTGTATTGCAGCTGCCCCAATGACGTGACGGCCGCGCAAGTGGCCAAGCTGCTGCACCAGCACGGCTTTCACCGGGCCAAGCCCCTGCATGGCGGCCTCGACGCGTGGAATGCCGCCTACCGCTCGGACCAGCCGACACCCGCCAGCCTGCTGGGCGAAGGCTTGCCCTCCTGATCGGCGCATGCCTGCCGCATCGCCGGCGGACCGTAAAAACCGGTAGTAATAATACGAAAGTGCTGTCGTGGGGCCGCCAGGACGGCAGCGCCGCGCCAGCGCCGCCCCATATAAAGCGGCTTTGCGCAAACTGCGGCATACTCTTGTTTTCAGGCGATTCCTGCTGCTATGCAGCATGCTTTTGGTGTATCTGGCGAGTGTAGGTACTTACTATAAATCATTGTTTTCGAGTAACTTTGGCCTTGCCTGTTGCATTTGGAGTGGAACTACCAATAAAGGCTTGTTTTGATGTACTTAAACTACAAACTTTGCTTGCCTCCGGGCGCATTCATCCTTTAAGCTTGGCGTCCCATGCGTCCCACTTCATCATTTAAAATCATGAGCGCTTCGTCTTCTCCCGTACTGCCGACTTCCGCCTTTGCCGATGGACCGCGCCTACTGGCCGACGTGGGCGGCACCAATGCCCGTTTCGCCCTGGAAGTGGCCGCCGGCCACATCACCTTGGTCGAAGTGCTGCCCTGTGCCGATTACCCGAGCCTGTCCGCCGCCCTGCAAGCCTACCTGGCCTTGCCGCACATCGCTGCCGCAGGCGGGCAAGCCGTGCGCCATGCCGTGATCGCCATTGCCAACCCCGTCGACGGCGACTTCCTCAGCATGACGAACCACCACTGGTCGTTCTCGATCCGCGCCATGCGCGAAGAGTGCGGCTTCACGACCCTGGACGTGGTCAACGATTTCACGGCCCTGGCGCGTTCCTTGCCGCAGCTGTCGAGCGAACAGAAGCACCAGGTGGGCGCGGGCACGGCCCGTCCGAACACGGCCATCGGCCTGATCGGCGCCGGCACGGGCCTGGGCGTGTCGGGCCTGATTCCTTCGCACGGCGGCTGGATCGCCCTGCAAAGCGAAGGCGGCCACGTCAGCTTTGCGCCGTTCAATGAAACGGAAGTGAGCATTTTGCAATTTGCCTGGCGCGAATACGAGCACGTCTCGGCCGAGCGCCTGATTTCCGGCGATGGCCTGGAACTGATCTACCGCGCCCTGGCCGACCGCGCGGGCGTGCCGGCCGAAGCGTTGCCGGCGGCGGAAATCACGCGCCGCGCGCTGGCCGGCGAATCCCAGCTGTGCGACGATGTCATCGAAGCGTTCTGCTGCATGCTCGGCACGGTGGCGGGCAACGTCGCCGTCACCTTGGGCGCGCTGGGCGGCATTTATATCGGCGGCGGCATCGTGCCACGCCTGGGGGCGCGTTTCGACCGCTCCGGTTTCCGCGCCCGCTTCGAGCGCAAGGGCCGCTTCGCCAATTACGTGTCACAAGTGCCGACCTTCGTCATCACGGCGCAGTATCCAGCTTTCCTGGGTGCATCGGCCATTCTTTCGGAGAAACTCGCCTCCCTGTGATGCGCGAGGTACGGGCGATGTGTCGCGCCAGGGCCGGGTAAAACGCGTGTTTTGCCCGGTTTTGCGCTTTTCCGCTTTTTATCAGGTACAATTGGCATCGTTGGATGAAACGACGACTGTCGCTCTCCTGTCTGGCTGGTTCGCCGCCACGGGAAAAGCAGCTGCTCCGGAGATCGTTTCATTGCTGGTTACTTAGTGAAGGTTAATTAAGGCCAGCACCATGGATGGCAGGACTTTCACTGCATCCGCTTTAATCCCGCTTTGCGCGCATCGGCCAAGGCGTCGGAAAAACAGCCTCAACTAGTAACCCAGCACGGCGTCATTATCGATGTCTGCCATCTGTTACGTTGAAATGAACGTTTTTGATTTCTTTCTCTGCATACGAATTGCAACACACATCCGCACAGAATTGCTATGAATACAATTGAGGCTAAAAAAGTCCTCGAAACCGCGTTGCTGTGCGCTCGTGAATCGCTGACGATCCACAGCCTGAAAAAGCTGTTCGTCGATGCGGACGAGAATGGTCGTGTGCGCGGTGTCGGCGTTGGCGCCGACACGATCAAGCAATTGCTGGAAGAGTTGCGCGACGAGTGGGAAGGGCGCGGCATTGAGATCGTCAGTCTGGCTTCGGGCTGGCGCTTTCAAAGCCGCCCGGAAATGAAGATGTATCTCGACCGGTTGACGCCCGAGCGGCCGCCCAAGTATTCGCGGGCGACCCTGGAAACTCTGGCCATCATCGCCTACCGCCAGCCGGTGACGCGCGGCGATATCGAGGAAATTCGCGGCGTTGCCGTCAATTCGCAGACGATCAAGATGCTGGAAGACCGTGGCTGGGTCGATGCCATCGGCTACCGCGACGTGGTGGGACGGCCGGCCTTGCTGGCCACCACCAAGCAGTTTTTGGATGATCTGGGTTTGCAATCGCTGTCCCAGCTGCCGCCTTTGCAGCAAATCAGCGAGATGCAGGGCAACGGGCTTGAAGCCCTGGAAGCGGCCCTGCAGGAAAATTTTGACAAGGCAAGCAATGAGCTTGTCCCCCAGCTTGGTGCAGGTAGCAATACGGCTGTGACAGATGTAGATGTGACAGCAAGCCTTGATGCCGGCCCCGATGCTTCGCCCATGGACGAAGCCTACACTCACGACCCTGCGCCAGAACTAACGGTTGACGCTGCGCCAGGTCAGCACAGCCAAGAAACGAAGAATGAATAATCCGAACACACCCGAGACAGTAACCGCCAGCGACGAAGCCATCGTTGCCAAGCCCAAGCGCCGCACCAAGGCCCAGATCGAAGCCGACGCGGCTGCTGCCGGCACGGCTGGCGACGCTGTCGCCGCCAAGCCGAAGCGCCGCACGAAAGCCGACGTGGCCGCCGATGCGCCCGTCGCTGAAGCTGTCGCCGCCGACGCTGCGCCCGCCGCCAAGAAAACCCGCGCCAAGCCGGCCCTGAAGGCCGTGGCCGACGCCGCGGAAGCCGCAGCCGAGGCGGTTGCCGCCCCGGCGCCGCGTCCGCCGCGCGCCCGCGCCGCCGCCAAGGCCGCTGCCGCCGTCGCTGAAACGGCGCCGGAAGCCGTCGCTGACAAGCCGGTCGAAGCACGCCCGACCCGCGGTCCGCGCCAGATGCGCGGTGTGCAGGCGGAGCGCGCGTTGCGCCAGCCGCCGCGCGCCGAAGCGCCGCAGGCCGCCGAAGCCGTTGCAGCAGCACCTGTCGCCGAACAAGCTGCCGCGCCTGTCGCCGATGTGTTCGATGCCGAAGGCAACCTCGTGTCCGGCCCGCGCCTGCCGCGCGGTCCCCGCAACGACGTGCCGGGCGCCGGCAAGAATGCCGGCAAGAGCCGTAAAAAGGGCAAGGGCCGCCAGGCTGCGCCAGGCAAGCTCAGCGACGCTGATGCCGTCTTCTCGTTCGTCACGTCCGACGCCTTCGACAGCGAAGAAGGCGGCACGGGCCGCGTACAGAAAGCGGCCGTGCGCCGCGACCTGACGTCCGACGACGATGCGCCGAAGCTGCACAAGGTGCTGGCCGAAGCCGGTCTCGGTTCGCGCCGCGACATGGAAGATCTGATCATTTCGGGCCGCGTGTCCGTGAATGGCGAGCCGGCCCACATCGGCCAGCGCATCTTGCCGAGCGATCATGTGCGCATCAACGGCAAGTTGATCCAGCGCCGCGTCAGCAAGAAGCCGCCGCGCGTGCTGGTCTACCACAAGCCGGCCGGCGAAATCGTCAGCCACAACGACCCGGACGGCCGTCCATCCGTCTTCGACCGCCTGCCGACCATGAAGGCGGGCAAGTGGCTGGCCGTTGGCCGCCTCGACTTCAACACGGAAGGCTTGCTGCTGTTTACCACGTCCGGTGACCTGGCCAACCGCCTGATGCACCCGCGCTACGGCATCGACCGCGAGTACGCCGTGCGTACCCTGGGCGAGCTGGAAGAGGGCATGCGCCAGAAGCTGCTGGCCGGCGTCGAGCTGGAAGACGGCCTGGCGCAGTTCTCGAAGATCGCCGATGGCGGCGGCGAAGGCATCAACAAGTGGTACCGCGTGGTGATCGGCGAAGGCCGTAACCGCGAAGTGCGCCGCATGTTCGAAGCCATCGGCCTGACCGTTTCGCGCCTGATCCGTACCCGCTACGGCGCCATGACCCTGCCGAGCGGCCTGAAACGCGGCCGCTGGGAGGAGATGGATGAAAACACCGTGCGCGACCTGCTGACCGCCTACGGCATCGAAAAGAAAATGCCGGCATCGGGCGACCCCCGTGCCGCTGGCGCCGCCAAGGGCCGCGAAGCGCGCAAGGCCAGCCGCGATGACGAGCCGAATGGCAACCGCATCGATGTGAGCAACCGCAACGCCGATCCGTTCCCTGTCGCGCCGCGCCGTGGCCAGCCGCAAGGCCAGTTTGCCCGTCCGCAAGGCCAGGGCCGCCCGGGCGGCGCCGGCCGTCCAGGCGAAGCGCGTGGTCCGGGCCGCGGCCAGCCGCAAGGTCCGTTCCAGGGCGGCCAGCCCCGTTCGTCGGCATCGTTCGAAGGCGCGCAAGGCCAAGGCCAGGGCCGTCCGCCGCGTGCGGCAGGCCAGGGCCGTCCGGGTGGCGAAGGCCGCGCGCCGCAGCGCGGTCCGCGCCAGCCCGATCCGCTGCAAACGGCCTTCGGCTTCGCCAACACGGGTCCGCGCCGCAATGCCGGCGGTGGTGCCGGTGGGCAAGCACGTTCCGGCGGCCAGCCGCGCGGCGGCATGGATCGCGGCGGCATGGATGGCATGCCGCGCCGCCGCAGCAAAGGTTAATCGGGAAGAGTTTCTTCTTGCGCGCCCGCCGATCTGCCGCGGGTGCGCGCTCTTGTAACTGTTGTAAGCCGGGCCGCTCCTCGTGTGCGGCATTGCGGCGAAGTTAATAAGAGGTTATAATCTGCAGCCTAATAAAAGTTCTCCGCAGGGTTGTTTGGTGGGGAGTGCTTTCATCTGGTTGGGAAAATACAAGAAGATGGGCAGATGCCCATTTTTTTTTTGTTGAACCGTTTGTAATGGCTCCGCAAGGGGCCATATATGACTTGAATGCGTGTTTTTGCATGTTGTCGGCGCTTATTGCGGCGCTGTCATGCCGAAAACGGGCCTTATTTCTGGAGAATTTCTTGCAGCAGTTGGGATTAATTGAAAAGACAGTTACAGGTCTGGGCTATGAGCTCGTTGATGTCGAACGTGCCGAGCGCGGGCTGCTGCGCGTCTTTATTGATTTCAGCGCCGCCGATGCCGCTGAAAAAGGTCCGATCACGGTCGAAGACTGTGCCACGGTCAGTCACCAGTTATCGCATGTGTTGACGGTAGAGAACGTTCCTTACGAGCGTCTCGAGATTTCTTCCCCGGGTCTCGATCGTCCGGTGCGCAAGCTGGAAGACTTTGTCCGTTTCGCAGGCCAGGAAATCATCGTCAAGCTGATGGTGGCGATGCCGGGTACGAACAACCGGAAATCGTTCCAGGGGATCTTGCAAGAACCCGTGGGCGATAAATTGTCGTTGGAATTTGAAGGTAAGGATGGTCCGGCGATGTTGGAGTTTACGCTCGCCGATGTGGATAAGGCACGCTTGGTGCCGCAGGTGGTTTTTAAGGGACGCAAAGCATGAGCCGCGAAGTTTTATTATTGGTTGACGCGCTGGCGCGCGAAAAAAACGTCGATAAAGATGTCGTCTTCGGCGCCCTCGAATTCGCGTTGGCGCAAGCCACGAAGAAACGGTATGAGGGTGAAGTAGACATCCGCGTTTCGATCGACCGCGAAACGGGCGAATTCGAATCGTTCCGCCGCTGGCACGTCGTGCCCGATGAAGCGGGCCTGCAATTGCCGGATCAGGAGATCCTGCATTTCGAGGCAAAAGAACAGATTCCCGATATCGAAGTCGATGACCATATCGAAGAACCGATCGAATCCGTTGAATTCGGCCGCCGTTTCGCCCAGGATACCAAACAGGTGGTCCTGCAGCGCGTACGTGACGCCGAACGCGAACAGATCCTGGTCGACTTCCTGGAGCGCGGCGATTCGCTCGTCACCGGCACCATCAAGCGCATGGAGCGCGGCGACGCCATCGTCGAATCGGGCAAGATCGAAGCACGTCTGCCACGCGACCAGATGATCCCGAAAGAGAATCTGCGTATCGGCGACCGCGTGCGTGCATACATCTTGCGCATCGACCGCAATATGCGCGGCCCGCAAGTGATCCTGTCGCGCACCGCGCCGGAATTCATCATGAAGCTGTTCGAGCTGGAAGTGCCGGAAATCGAGCAAGGCATGCTGGAAATTAAATCCGCAGCCCGCGATGCCGGCGTGCGCGCCAAGATCGCCGTCTACACGGCCGACAAGCGCATCGACCCGATCGGTACCTGCGTCGGCATGCGCGGTTCGCGCGTACAGGCTGTCACCGGCGAGTTGGGCGGCGAACGTGTCGACATCGTGCTGTGGTCGGAAGATCCGGCGCAGTTCGTCATCGGCGCCCTGGCGCCGGCGAACGTGTCGTCGATCATGGTCGATGAAGAAAAACACGCGATGGATGTCGTCGTGGACGAAGAAAACCTGGCAATCGCGATCGGCCGTTCCGGCCAGAACGTGCGCCTGGCCTCGGACCTGACCGGCTGGAAGATCAACATCATGACGGCCGAAGAATCGGCCGACAAAGCTGCCCAGGAAACGGCTGCCGTGCGCATCCTGTTCATGGAAAAGCTCGATGTCGACCAGGAAGTGGCCGATATTCTGGTGGAAGAAGGTTTCGCCAGTCTGGAAGAAATCGCTTACGTGCCAATTTCCGAAATGCTGGAAATCGAATCGTTTGACGAAGATACCGTCAATGAACTCCGTACCCGTGCGCGTGATGCGCTCGTGACCGAAGCGATCGCTTCGGAAGAGGGTCTGGAAGGCATGGACGAGGCGTTGGTGAATCTGGAAGGCATGGATCGCATCACCGCCGGCAAGCTGGGTCTGGCTGGTATCAAGACCGTAGAAGCATTTGCAGCACTGGCATACGACGAATTTGGCGCAATCCTGGCCTTGTCTGCGGACCGTGCGCGTGAACTGATTACAAGTGAATTTAAAGATGTGACCGACGATGAGATGAAGTTGGTTGACTCGAAATACGACGATCGTGCCAAGGCGTTGCAAGCCAAGGCATGGAGTCTGGCCGAATCCGCAAAGGCTTAATTTGAGTATCTTTATCATCTCCGCGACACATAGAAAAGAGGACTGAATGGCGAGTAACAACGTAGCCCAATTTGCCACCGAACTGAAGATGCCTGCAGATTTGCTGCTGACGCAGCTGCGTTCTGCCGGCGTCGAGAAAAGTTCGACGTCAGATCCATTGTCGAAAGATGATAAGGACAAGCTTTTGGATCATCTGCGCCGCACCCACGGCGCAGCGGCTGACACAGAAAAGAAAAAAATCACCGTGACCCGCAAGGAAACGACTGAGATCAAGCAAGCAGACGCCACCGGCAAGTCGCGCACGATCCAGGTGGAAGTGCGCAAGAAACGCACTTTCGTCCAGCGTGACGAAGCTGCGCCGGTCGCGGCAGAACCGGCCGCGCCTGCCGCACCGGTGATCGATCCCGCCGACGTGGCGCGCCGTGAAGAAGAAGCCCGTAAGCAGGCTGAACTGATCGCCCGCCAGGAAGCCGATCTGCGCGAAAAGCAAGAACGTCTGGCCAAGCTCGACGCGGAAAAAGAAGCCCAGGCGAAAGCCACGCAACAGGCTGAATTGGCTGCGAAGAAAGAAGCGGAAGCGGAAGCGAAGAAAGCGGCCGCCAAGGCTGCCGCCGCGCCTGCCGCCAGCGCCGCTGCGCCTGTCGTTGACGACGCCGCCGCCGAAGCGAAAAAAGCCGCTGCCGCTGAAGAAGCGAAAAAGAAAGCCGCCGCCGCCGCTGTTGCTGCCAAGGAAGCCGCTGACAAAGCGGAAGCCACCGAGCGCGCACGCAAGGCCGTTGCCGACGAAGTCGCCCAGATCAAGGCCATGATGAACGCGCCACGCCGCGCCATCAAGGCACCGGAACCCGTACCGGTGCCCGTCAAGCCGAAGGCGCCGGAAGGCACGCTGCACAAGCCTGCTGACAAGAAACCTGGCGACAAGCCGGGCGACAAGAAGCCTGCTGTTGCAGACAAGAAATCCATCAAGTCGGCCAATGTGTCGTCCACCTGGTCCGATGACGCGAAAAAACGCGGCACCACCGGTGGTCCCAAGCCACGCGGCAATAGCGGCCCAGGCGGCCGTGACAGCTGGCGCGGTGGCGCGAAGGGCCGTCGCCCGACGCACCATGACGACCGTGAATCGAACTTCCAGGCGCCGACGGAAGCCGTCGTCAAGGACGTGCACGTGCCAGAAACGATCACCGTGGCCGAACTGGCGCACAAAATGTCCGTCAAGGCATCCGAAGTCATCAAGCATTTGATGAAATTGGGCCAGATGTGCACGATCAACCAGGTGCTGGACCAGGAAACCGCCATGATTCTGGTGGAAGAAATGGGCCACAAGGCGTTCGCCGCCGAACTGGACGATCCGGAAGCGCTGCTGGCCGATGTGGGCGAACACGCGCACTTCGAAACCAAGCCACGCGCACCGGTGGTCACCGTCATGGGTCACGTCGACCATGGCAAGACCTCGTTGCTCGATTACATCCGTCGCGCCAAGGTGGCTTCCGGCGAAGCGGGCGGCATTACGCAGCATATCGGCGCTTACCACGTCGATACGCCACGCGGCATGATCACCTTCCTCGACACCCCGGGCCACGAAGCGTTTACCGCGATGCGTGCCCGTGGCGCCAAGGCAACCGACATCGTGATTCTGGTGGTTGCCGCCGACGATGGCGTGATGCCGCAAACGAAAGAAGCGATTGCCCATGCGAAAGCAGCCGGCGTACCGCTGGTGGTGGCGATCAACAAGGTCGACAAACCAGGCGGCAACGTGGACCGCGTGACGCAGGAACTGGTCGCAGAACAAGTCGTGCCGGAAGAATACGGTGGCGAATCGCCATTCGTGCCGGTATCGGCCAAAACGGGCCAGGGTATCGACGACCTGCTGGAACAAGTGCTGTTGCAAGCCGAAGTGCTGGAACTGACGGCACCGGTCGATGCGCCTGCGCGCGGCCTGGTAGTCGAGGCGCGTCTGGACAAGGGCCGTGGTCCTGTCGCGACGATCCTGGTGCAGTCCGGTACCCTGAAGCGCGGCGACGTGATTCTGGCGGGCTCTTCGTATGGCCGTGTTCGCGCCATGCTGGACGAGAACGGCAAGTCGATCGCTGAAGCGGGTCCTTCGATTCCGGTCGAAATCCAGGGTCTCACGGAAGTGCCGGTTGCCGGTGAAGAAGTCGTCGTCATGGCTGACGAGCGCAAGGCGCGCGAAATCGGTCTGTTCCGTCAAGGTAAGTTCCGCGACGTGAAACTGGCGAAACAGCAAGCTGCGAAACTGGAAAACATGTTCGATCAGATGGCCGAAGGCGAAGTGAAAAACTTGCCGTTGATCATCAAAACCGACGTGCAAGGTTCGCAAGAAGCGCTGGTCGGTTCGCTGCAGAAACTGTCGACCTCCGAAGTGCGCGTACAAGTGGTTCACGCGGCCGTCGGCGGCATCACGGAATCGGACGTCAACCTGGCAGTCGCCTCGAAAGCGGTCATCATCGGCTTCAACGCCCGTGCTGATGCCCAGGCACGCAAGCTGGCCGAGTCGAATGGCGTGGACATTCGCTACTACAACATCATTTACGATGCGATCGACGAGATCAAATCGGCGTTGTCGGGCATGTTGGCACCAGAGAAACGCGAAACCGTCATCGGCCAAGTCGAGATCCGCCAGGTTATCCTGGTCTCGAAGGTCGGCGCGATTGCCGGTTGCCTGGTCACCGATGGCGTGGTCAAGCGTGCTTCTTCCGTCCGCCTGTTGCGCAACAACATCGTGGTGTGGAGCGGCGAGATCGACTCCCTGAAACGCTTCAAGGACGATGCGAAAGAAGTTCGCGCCGGTCTGGAGTGCGGCCTGTCGCTGAAGAACTACAACGACATTCAGGTTGGCGACACGCTGGAAGTGTTCGAAGTCCAGGAAATCGCTCGTACCCTGTAATCGCAGCAGCAATGAAAACCGCGCGGACATACCGTTGTCCGCGCAAACACGTGGGGCGCATTGGTCAACGGGCAACCGTTTGACTCATGCGCCCTGCGGCACTTAGGACAGCATAAAATCATGGCTAAACATAGCAAAACCATGCCAGCGCGCGGCTTGCGCGTGGCCGACCAGATCCAGCGTGATCTGGCTGAGATCGTCGCCTACGAATTGAAAGACCCGCGCGTGGGCACGATGATCACCATCACCGAAGTGCAGATCACGCCCGATTACGCGCACGCCAAGGTGTTTTTCACGATGTTGAAAGACAGCAAGGAAGCCATCAAGAACACCACCGAAGGCCTGATGGCCGCGTCGGGCTTCATCCGTGGCTTGCTGGGCAAGCGCCTGCACATCCACACCCTGCCGATGCTGCATTTCGTGCACGACAGCTCGACTTCGCGCGGCATGGAAATGTCGCTCCTGATCGACAAGGCCAATGCCACGCGCGCGGCCGACGCCGAGCCGGATGTCAAACCAGAAGCGGACGAGCAATAACAGTGGCGGGTCCGAAGAAACCACCGGGCATCAAGCGGGTGCGCGATCTGGTCGACGGCGTCCTGCTGCTCGATAAGCCTGTGGGCTGGTCCAGCAACGATGCCCTGATCAAGGCCAAGCGCGTGCTGAACGCGAAAAAGGCCGGCCATACGGGCACCCTGGATCCGTTCGCCACAGGCTTGCTGCCGCTGTGCTTTGGCGAGGCGACGAAGTTCTCGCAGGATTTGCTGGAAGCCGACAAGACCTACGAAACCCTGGTGCACCTGGGGCAGACGACGGATACGGGCGATACCGAGGGCGAAGTGCTGGAAACGCGCGACGTCAACGTCACGCAAGAGCAGATCGAAGCCGTGCTGGCGCAGTTCCGCGGGCCTATCCTGCAGACGCCGCCCATGTACTCGGCCTTGAAAAGGGACGGCAAGCCCTTATATGAGTATGCAAGGGCAGGCATCACCCTGGAGCGCGAAGCGCGCCCGGTGACCATCCACAAGCTCGAGTTCCTCGGCTATGAAGCCCCGTTCCTGAAATTGTCCGTGATGTGCAGCAAGGGCACATATATCCGCGTGCTGGGCGAAGACATCGGCCACGCGCTCGGTTGCGGCGGCCATCTGAACGCCTTGCGCCGCACGCAGGTGGGCAGCCTGACGCTTGACGGCGTCGTCACCTTGGATGAGCTGACGGCGCATGCCGCGCCGCTGAGTCTGCTGGCGCCCGTCGATGCGCTGTTGTCGAGTTTTCCCGCTGTGCAGCTGACGGAAGAATTGGCCAGGCGTTTCCTGCATGGCCAGCGCATCGCGCTGGGCAAGGAAGACGTCGCCGTGCCAGCCGAACCGGGCAGGGTGCGCGTGTATCACGACAGCAAGCTGCTGGGCACGGGCCAGTTGCAGGAGTACAGCATCCTGGCGCCCGAACGGCTCATTGCCACAGCACATCAATAAAAGCTGGGGTCAGACCCCCTCGACCGTTGGCGCAAGCCTCTGAGTTGGCGGGATTGAGGGTCTGACCCCGGCATGCACTCTTCAAACAGTGTCGCTTTTTTAAACAATCCGTCCCCGACTGCGGGAGCCGCCAGCATTTTTAGATAGCGTTGCAACGCAACATGCTATACTACGCGGTTCCGGAAATAGATTAGCATTCGGGTATCTCGTACACCTTGTACGCACTCCGCAGTTTTTCAGTAACTACTACGACCATGTCAAATACAAAACGCGCAATTCGTAATATCGCCATTATCGCCCACGTTGACCACGGCAAAACCACGCTGGTGGATCAGCTGCTGCGCCAGTCCGGCACCTTCCGTGAAAACCAAGCGGTCGACACCCGAGTCATGGACTCGAACGACCTGGAAAAGGAGCGCGGCATTACGATTCTGTCGAAGAACTGCGCTGTTGAGTACGAAGGCACCCACATCAACATCGTCGACACCCCAGGCCACGCCGACTTCGGCGGCGAAGTGGAACGTGTTCTGTCGATGGTGGACTCGGTTCTGCTGCTGATCGATGCACAGGAAGGCCCGATGCCGCAAACCCGTTTCGTCACGCGCAAGGCGCTGGCACTGGGTCTGAAGCCTATCGTTATCGTCAACAAGATCGACCGTCCCGGCGCACGTCCGGACTGGGCCATCAACCAGACATTCGAACTGTTCGACAAGCTGGGCGCAACCGACGAGCAACTGGATTTCCCTATCGTTTACGCTTCGGGCCTGAACGGCTATGCCGGCCTGACCGAAGACGTGCGCGGCGGCGACATGAAGCCGATGTTCGACGCCATCCTGGAACACGTTCCAGTACGTGACGACAATCCGGAAGGCCCGCTGCAAATGCAGATCACCTCGCTGGACTACTCGTCGTACGTCGGCAAGATCGGCATTGGCCGCGTCAACCGCGGTACCGTGAAAGTTGGTCAAGACGTGCTGGTCATCAATGGCCCTGGCGCCACGCCAATCAAAGGCCGCATCAACCAGGTGCTGAACTTCAAGGGCCTGGAGCGCGTGCTGGTGGACGAAGCCGTTGCCGGCGACATTTGCCTGATCAACGGTATCGACGAAATCGGCATCGGTTCGACCCTGTGCGCACTGGACACCCCGGAAGCGCTGCCGATGCTGACCGTCGACGAGCCGACCCTGACCATGAACTTCATGGTCAACAACTCGCCACTGGCTGGCCGCGAAGGCAAGTTCGTGACTTCGCGCCAACTGCGTGACCGTCTGGAAAAAGAATTGAAAGCCAACGTTGCTCTGCGCGTAGCGCCGACCGACGACGACACGATCTTTGAAGTATCGGGCCGCGGCGAGCTGCACCTGACGATTCTGATCGAAAACATGCGTCGCGAAGGCTTCGAGCTGGCCGTATCGCGTCCACGCGTGGTCTTCAAGATGGTCGATGGCGTGCGCCACGAGCCGTTTGAAAACCTGTCGGTCGACGTTGAAGAAGCCAACCAGGGCGGCGTCATGGAAGAACTGGGCCGTCGTCGCGGCGACCTGCAAAACATGGAATCGGATGGCAAGGGCCGCGTGCGTCTCGAGTACCTGATCCCGGCGCGTGGCCTGATCGGCTTCCAGGGCGAATTCATGACCCTGACCCGCGGCACCGGCCTGATGAGCCACGTGTTCCACGAATACGCGCCAGTCGACAACACCCGTGGCGAAATGGCTGGCCGTCGTAACGGCGTGCTGATCTCGCAAGATGACGGCGCCGCCGTTGCCTACGCTATCTGGAAACTGCAAGACCGCGGCCGCATGTTCGTGTCGCACAATGACCCAGTCTACGAAGGCATGGTCATCGGTATCCACTCGCGCGACAACGACCTGGTCGTCAACCCGATCAAGGGCAAGCAGCTGACCAACGTGCGTTCGTCGGGTACCGACGAAGCGGTGCGCCTGGTACCGCCAATTCAGATGTCGCTGGAATACGCAGTCGAATTCATCGAGGACGACGAACTGGTGGAAATCACGCCTAAATCGATCCGTCTGCGCAAGCGCTTCCTGAAAGAGCACGAGCGTAAAAAAGCGTCGCGTGATGCGTAATCTGTTGTAAAGCATGGCCTGCGGGCCATGCCGCGCTCAAGCCCGTTGCTCCGCCTTTCCTTCACCGGTGAGGCGCGCAGCGGGTTTGTCATTTGCAGCTCCTGTTTTTTGTAGACACCATGACTTCCTCTTCTTTGCCTTCCCGCCGCCTGTCCGTCGCCCCGATGATGGACTGGACCGACCGCCATTGCCGCAAGTTCCACCGCGAAATCACGCGCCACACCTGGCTCTACACCGAGATGGTGACGACGGGCGCGCTCGTGTACGGCGACGTGGAGCGCCATCTGCGCTTCAACGAGGAAGAGCATCCGGTGGCGCTGCAGCTGGGCGGCAGCGATCCGACAGACCTGGCCACCAGCGCGAAGCTCGGTGAGCAGTGGGGCTACGACGAGGTCAACCTCAATTGCGGCTGCCCGTCCGAGCGCGTGCAAAAAGGGGCGTTTGGCGCCTGCCTGATGGCCGAGCCGCAACTGGTGGCCGACTGTGTGAAAGCCATGCGCGACGTGGTCGACATCGACGTCACGGTCAAGCACCGCATCGGCATCGACGACAGCGAATCGTACGACTTCGTGCGCGACTTCGTCGGTACCGTGGCCGATGCCGGCTGCAAGACGTTTATCGTGCATGCGCGCAATGCCATCCTGAAAGGCCTGAGCCCGAAGGAAAACCGCGAAGTGCCGCCCCTGAAATACGATTACGCCTACCGCCTGAAGCGCGATTTTCCCCAGTTCGAGTTCATCATCAACGGCGGCATCAAGACCCTGGACGAGATCGACCTGCATTTGCAGCACCTTGATGGCGTGATGCTGGGCCGCGAGGCGTACCACAACCCGTACGTGATGGCGCAGTTCGACCAGCGCTACTACGGCGACGACACGCCCGTGAAAACGCGCGAACAGGTGCTCGAGGCGATGATTCCGTACATTAGCGCGCAGCTGGAAAAAGAAGCGGGGCGTTTGAAACTGAACAGCGTCACGCGCCACATGCTGGGCCTGATGCAAAATCTGCCCGGCGCGCGCGGCTTCCGCCAGACCCTGTCGGACTCGAAGAAGCTGGCCTCGGGCGACCCCCGTTTGCTGCTGGAAGCGGCGGCGCGTTTGTCGCTGCCTGCCTGATGAGCGGCGACTGCCACAGCCTTGCGCGCGTGATCGATGGCTACTTGCTGGCCGTCGGCGCCCTGAAGGATGACGGCAGCTTGTTTCTTTGCGAGTATCTGGGACCCGTCGCGCCGCAGGCATCGCTCGACGCGCTGTGCCGCGCGCTGCGGATTGCGCCGGCGGGCTTGTCCTTGCAGTCGCTCGAGAGCGTGGTGTGCAGCGGCATCGCCTGCACGCCGCGCCAGTGGTTGCTGGAGCGGTTTCGTCCCATGAGCGAGGCGGACCGCCAGCCGCTCGATGCGCGTTTATATGACGGTTTCGAGCGCGAACTGGCCGAACTGCTGCGCGGCGAGCCGCGCTGGTATCAATTGGTATCATCTGGCCAGATCAGCCTGACCGGGCAATTGGGCGCCATCTGGAGCGTCTTTGTCTTTGGCACAGAGTGCCACGCCTATGTGATGCATTGCAGCTGGGACAGCTGAGCCAACTTGTCTATACCGCTGCTTCTGCGCAGTGGTATTGTCCGTACTCCCCCTTCCTCTGAGCACCTCTTCCAAAACGATGCAATATGGCTACGCCATGTGTTGTAAATGCGCCGTTTCGGCGCACGCCCGCACTGCCATGGGGCATTTCTAAGAGGCAAGAATCGGCGTTGTTGCCATTTCCCCGAAGAAAGTTAATCTGCCATTTATTCAGGTACTTATTGCTTGCTTTGAGGCAAAATTTACACCTATAATTGATTATAGACAAATATTTCTCATATGAATGTTTGATGTTGATCTCATATCATCAGTGTCAAAAATTCAGCGTGTGGAGCAAGTTTGCATTCGCAGTCACTGGCTGTTTCAGGGCTGGCGAAGGACCAGGAAGTACCCCAGGCTGCGTGCAGCCGGATACCGCCAGCATACCAATGGGTAAGGGCGGATACCGGTGTACCGCAGCCTTCGTCTTGTCGTGCCGGGCAAAAAATCCTTATCAATAGTTTCATTTACGAAGAGCCGAAATGAATTTAGCAAAAATGAAGGTTGGTACCCGCCTGGGCCTGGGTTTCGCCCTGGTACTGGTTCTGCTGGTGGCCGTGACCGTCCTCGGCATCGCGCGCATGGCGCAAATCCAGGAACGTCTCGATCACGTGATCAATGTCAACAATGTCGTCACCCGCCTGGTGATCGATATGCGTGGCAACGTCAGCGACCGCATCACCTCGCTGCGCATCCTCACCCTGATGACCGACGCGAGCGATATGGAGCCGGAAATGGCGCGTATCAAGACGCAGACGAGCACCTATCAGGAAACGCAGAAGAAGCTCGAGGAGAAATTTGCCATCGAGTCGACTGCCGAAGAAAAGACCCTGCTCGCTTCGATCAAGGAATACGAAGCGGCCGCCATGCCGGCCATCGCCAAGGCATCCGCACTGTGGATGGCCAACGATGCGGAAGGCGCCACGCGCGTGATGATCAAGGAAATCCGCCCGGTACAGAAAAAATGGATGGAAGCGCTGGAGCAGCTGGCCACCCTGGAAGACAAGCTCAATGAACAGATGCAGTCGGATGCCCGCAAGGCCTTCGACAGCGCGCGGCTGTTCATGATCATCCTCGGCGTACTGGCCGTGGCGATGGGCGTGGCGGCGGCACTGGTGATTACCCGCGGCCTGCTGAAACAGCTGGGCGGCGAGCCTGACTACACGGCATCGATCGCCGGCAGCATCGCCAATGGCGACCTGTCGATCGGCATCCACACCCAGCCATCGGACAATTCCAGCCTGCTGGCGGAAATGAAGGAAATGCGCAACAGCCTGGTGGGCATCGTCGGCCAGGTGCGCGTCGGTACGGAAACCATCGGCACGGCATCGCGCGAGATCGCCGACGGCAATATCGACCTGTCGTCGCGCACGGAAATGCAGGCCAGCGCGCTGGAAAAAACGGCGTCCGCGATGGAAGAGCTGACCTCGACCGTGAAACAGAATGCGGACAATGCACGGGAAGCGAACAAGCTGGCCGCGACCGCGTCGGACGTGGCCCTGAAGGGCGGCTCCGTGGTGTCGCAAGTGGTTGACACAATGAGCTCGATCAACGAGTCGGCCAAGAAAATCGTCGACATCATCGGCGTGATCGACGGCATCGCCTTCCAGACGAATATCCTGGCGCTGAACGCGGCCGTGGAAGCGGCACGTGCCGGCGAGCAAGGCCGAGGCTTTGCCGTGGTGGCGTCCGAAGTGCGCAACCTGGCCCAGCGCTCCGCTGGCGCCGCGAAGGAAATCAAGATCCTCATCGACGATTCGGCCGAGAAGACGGAACGCGGTACGCGTCTGGTCGGCCAGGCTGGTGTGACGATGGGCGAAGTGGTCGACAGCGTGCGCCGCGTGACCGACATCATGAGCGAGATCGCCAGTGCCAGCCAGGAACAAAGCGCCGGCATCGAACAGGTCAACCTGTCGATCATCGAGATGGACGGCATGACGCAGCAAAATGCGGCCCTGGTGGAGCAGGCCGCCGCTGCGGCGCAAAGCCTGCAGGACCAGGCGGCCGAACTGGCCCACGTGGTCAGCATTTTCAAACTGGTCGAAGGCGAACAGAAACCGGCAGCGGCGTCTGTGCCGGCGCCCGTGGCTGCCGCACCAGCGGCCGTGCGCAAGCCGGCGCCCGCATTGCGTCCGGTGAAATCGCTGACCCGCAAGACCGAAGCGGCCGCGCCCGTGGCTGCCGCGGCACCACGCAAGGCGGCAGGGGCCGGCAGCACCAGCAATGACGAATGGGAAGAGTTTTAAGCGCGGCCAACAGCGCACAGGAAGTTGTAATTACCGTATCTGATAATCATGGGGAAGCACATGTTTGAGAATAAGCGTTTGATGAGTGTTGCAGCAGCCTTGCTGGTGTCCGTTTCTTCCGCAGCCTTCGCTGCCGAGGTGCCGGCGTCGTTCGATGCCAAGAACTGCAAGGCGGACTATCCGAAAGCCTCGTTGATGAACGAAGAGCAGGGCACCGTGTCGATGTCCTTCCTGGTCAATGCCGATGGCAGCGTTGCCGATTCGAAAGTCGAGAAGAGCAGCGGCTTCAAGAACCTGGACAAGGCCGCCATCAAGGCCCTGTCCGCATGCAAGTTCAAGCCGGGCACCAAGGATGGTTCCCCTGCGCAAACCTGGACCAAGGTCGACTACGCCTGGAAGCTGGACTGATCCACGCATTGCCGGGAGCGCGGCTCCCGGCATGACCGTATCCGCTACGGGCGGCGCCTGCGAGGGTGCCGCCCGTATTGTTATGTGCGGCAGCCAACGGCGCTGCCGCCGCGGATTCTGTTACCCTCGAAACATACCTTCGGGATATCCCACCACAAGAGGCCTACCATGCAGCGCATCCTGACACTTTCTTCCCTGGCGGCCACCGGCTTGCTGCTTTCCGCCTGCGCTTCCCTGGGCACGCCCGTGGGCTTGCAGGCGGGGCAGACCGTCGCCGTCGTCAACAGCCTGAGCTGGGACAATCCCCTGACGGGCAAGCGCGACGGTGTACGCACCAGCTGGCCCATCAAGGATGGCAAGATTGCCCCTGAATATTTTCCGCTGGCGCAATTGAAGCAATGCGAGGCCGGCGGCAAGGCTTGCAGCTGGGGCGTGATGCGGGCGCAGCGCAGCGCGCCGAAGCTGGCGTATGCGGACGGCGGCGTCGACCTGGCCGTGAACGTTGCGATCGACGTGGCGCGGCGCCAGGATGCGCGCCAGGGTGAGACGCAAACGGCGATGGCGATACCGCAGGACGTGCCGGCCCTGGCGGGCATGCAGCGTGTGCAGCCCAGCTGGAAATTGAAGTATGGCAAGGTCGAGCAGGTCGAGCTCGATTACGGCGTGCGCTACCAGGTGTGCGTGCAGCGCTACGATGCGGCAGGCAAGGCCATCGACACGTGCGACATTCCATTTATCTGAGGAAACATGACGCATGGGCCGCTTGTGGCGTCATTGCCACATTTCATGTTGCGGCGTGCGTCGGGGTGTAACAATCGGTAAAAGCGCAGCAAAGCACGGCGTAATTTCTTATAGTACTTACTTGAGGTAGTACATATTAGGAGAATTGCGATGAAAACCCTGTTGGCAGTAATTTCGCTGGCCGCATTGGGTGGCTGCGTCGTGGCCCCGCCCGGGCCCGCGTATTACGGTTCGCGCGCGCCACAGGGGGCCTACAATCCCTATGAATGGCATACGGTCTCGTCCGAGCCGGTGCAGTCGGGCCGCGTGATGAGCGCGCCGCGCGTGGAATACACGAATGAGCCCGTCTACGTGCAGCAGTCGCCTGTCTACGTGCAGCAGCCCGTGTATGTGCCGGCGCCCGTGTACGCGCCGCAACCGTATTATTACAATCCGCCCGTATCGATCGGCCTGGATTTCATGTTTGGCTTTGGGCGCTATGGCGGACACCGTGGCGGCTGGGGCGGGCATGGACGTTACCACGGTCGCCGCTAGACGCGGGACGTAGTCCTGCTGGCGTGAGAAAGCGCGCCGTGCTTTACGAAGCACGGCGCGCTTTCTCATTGGCGATGACGAGCAGCGCCGCGAAGCTGAATCAGTGGAAATATACCGAACTCTGGTGCAGCACGTCCGCCGAGCACAGGATATACATCGCCGCCGCTGCCAGACCTATTTGCAAGGCGCCAAAGCTGATCGGGATGAGGCGGGACATGTCGTACTCCTGAATGGTGTGAGGTGGGTTGTCAGGCTTTCATCATAGGTCGAATAAATGCTCTCGGGCATCGGATGAATGTCCGCCACGATGTAGGACAACACCTCGTCGCTGAGGCCCCGCCTCGCTCTCCGGCGGCCTAAGTAACCCCCAATAAATTATTGCGATTTCTGACTTCTATAACCGGCGCTCTGCGGTGTTGCCCACTGCTAGCAGTGCTCGCACTGCGTCGCAGCGGGCGCCTTGCATAGCATCCGGTTCTATTCGTCATAACTTCACAATAATTTCCTGAGGATTACTTAGCGGTTTTTCCAGCGCAGCACCGGCTCTTCCGGCGCCGTGTCCGGCACGTTCGAAATCGCCAGCCAGTGCGTCAGGCGTTCCGGATGCTTGAGATTGATGCCCATGCCATCGATGATGCCGACCTGTTCCAGCATGCGCGCGTCGATCTTCGCCTTCGACACCGTGGGTGCGCCCATGACCATGCGGTCATATGCCTTGCGCGCCTTGTGTTCCCATTTGTGCAGATTGCTTTCGTCGAAGCGGTTCGCTTCGAAGTACACGGTCAGGGTGCCGTCGAGGTTGCCGAAGCCGACAATGCCCGCGCCCTTGCGGATGGTGGTGGTGTTGTTGATGTCGAATTCCGCCGTGGGCACGAAAATGCCGGCGCGGCCATCGATGTCGGGACGTCCCACGGGTGTTTCCTTGCCGTAGGAACTCGTTTCGGTAATGGTTTTTTCTGCGGACATGGTGCGTGTGTGGTGGCCGTGCCGGGAGCGCAATCGGGTCCGGCAGCGCCAGTCATCCTGTTCAAAAAATGCGTGCTGATGATCAGGGCGGGGTAGGGGCCCTGGCGGAGCGATGCTTGGCATTGCTTGATACCCCGCTATTGTAGCGCCAATTTAATTCTTTTGGGCAACATTTAATGCTGCAGTGCACGCTTCTTCGGACGAGAAAAAGCCGCCCGGCCAAACGGCGGGACGGCTGTTGCGTGGCGTCTGTTCGGACTCAGGCGGCTGTCTTGCGGCGTGCCATGAAACCCAGCAAGCCCAGGCCCAGCAGCATCATGGCGTAGGTTTCAGGTTCCGGCACGGCGGCCGTCACCGAGACGTTGTCCAGGTAGGAACCATAGGTCGGTGCGGAGACGGGGCCGATCGATTCGAAACGCAGCAGGCTCGAAGAGCCGAGTGCGGTCACGTTCTGGCTGTAGGTTTGCCACACGCCGCTCGTGTTGCCGATCAATGCCGTTGGCGTCAGCAGGGTCGAACCCCAGTAGACATTCATCAGGCTGTTCGCGCCGCCCGCCGTATCGGGACGGCCCGAGTAGGCAAACGACAGCGCATAGGTGCTGCCGGCCGTGGTGGCGATCGCTTGCGATACCGACGTCAGGCGGTCCGTATTGAGTTCCAGGTATTGCGTGCCGCTGGCGGCGACGGGGTTGAATCCGCTCTGGCCGCCTTGCGTGGCGCCTTTCTGGATTTCAAAGGCCGAATTGCCGCTGGCCGATGAAGTCCAGCCTGTCACGCTGCTGAGCGGAGCCCAGGCTGAGGCGATGACATTGTTTTCGAAACTGCCATTGACCACCAGTTCGGTCGCGGCGTTGGCGGCGCCAGCGGTGACCAGGGTGGCCAGTGCGGCGATCTTCAGGAGGGTGGCTGGCGTTTTCATGGGTTCTCGTTTGATTGGTTAAAAGATAATTTGATTTCTTAAATGACATTTAAAGAATATCACCAAAACTCACAAAAAGAACACGCGCTCGCTAAAATTATTTGCAATTGTGAAATCATTTGTGTCTACATGGAAATTAATTTCTATGGTGAATGAATTGCTGTGAAGCTCCAAGGCGAACGCAAGCTTGGAGTTACTTGCGTCACGGTATTTTTGTGACATCGGGACGTAAAAAAACCTGCATCGTAACAACAACGATGCAGGTTTTTTCAGGTAACTGCCGTGCGCAGCGGCATATCGATTTGATAGGCACCTGCGTGCGCAGGCATCAGAACGCCAGGCGGCCCTGCAGGTAGACCATGCGCGGCGCGCCCACCAGCTTGCCCAGGTTGCCATCCGAGGTGCGCGTGAAGTAGCGCTTGTCGGCGAGGTTGTTGACGCCGGCGACCAGTTCCAGGCCCTTCTGGCCCGGCACTGTCCATTTCACTTGCGTGTTCCAGGTACGGAAGCCGGGAATCACGCCCAGGCTGCCGGCCGTGTTTTCCGCCACGGTATTCGCCTCGTCGGCGAACTGGCGGCTCTGGTGGCTGCTCGACAGGTCGAAGCCCCAAGCGCCCAGCTGATAGTGGGCGCCGACGGTATCCGTGGTGCGCGAATAGAAGGGCACCTCGTTGCCCGCGTTCGCACCATCCTGCAAGGTCGCCTTGGTGTAGGTGTAGGTGGCATAGGCGTTCAAGCCGGCCAGCGGGCCGGACTTGTCGAAGCGGTAGTCGACGGCCGTTTCCAGGCCGCGGTGGTGCGTGGCGCCCACGTTGTAGAAGACGACGTTCTCGCCGCTGCCCACGGACTGGATCTGGTTGTCGAACTTGATGTTGAACAAGGTCGCTTCGGCCGACAGCTGGGCGCTCTTCCAGCGCGCGCCCAGCTCGGCTGTTTTCGCCAGTTCCGGTTGCAGCGGGTTCTTGCTCGACTGCGCATTGAGCTGCGTATTTTGCACGGCGCCAAACGAGCTGTTGTAGTTGCCGAACAGGGTCACGTTGTTATTGAGCAAGTAGGCGACGTTCAGCGAGGGCAGGGCCTTGTTGTTGAGCAGTTCGATCTTCTGGTCGACCGGCAAATGGTTGAAGCGTTCCGTCTTGATGTGCTCGTAGCGTACGCCCGGCGTGATGCGCCACGCGTCGATGGCGATCTTGTCATCGATATACACGGCCTGCGCATCGGTGGCATTGTCGGCAAAGCGCGTCGGCTTTTGTTGCACGCCGCTGGCGATGACCACGTTGTAGATGGCTTCGTCGGCGCGCTCGGCCAGGTAGCGGTATCCGACGGTGACGTCCTGTGTGACCTTGCCGGTGATAAAGCGCTGCGTGTAGCGCGGCTCGATGGCCGTCGTTTCATAGTTGCGCGGCTGGTGGCCCAGGTTTTTTCCGCTGATCAGGGTGCTTTCGCGCGAGCTCTTGTTGTAGTAGGCGCGCACTTCGAATTCCTGCGTGTTCGAAATAGCATTCAGGTAGCCGATGTCGAAGGCCTTGCGCTCGCCGCTCCAGAAGTCGGTGGGGCGCGTGTTCTGGAACGGGTCCTGCTTGTATTGCGCAGCAGTCAGGCCGCCCGGCGTGCGCGACGTCACGTCGTAGTAGGACAGCTTGCCGTACACCTCGGCCGTGGGGCTCAGGTCGTAGCGGAATTTCAGGGCGAAGTCGTTGACTTTTTCATCGCTGCCCACGCGCCAGTCGCTGCCGCGGATGCCGGAATACAGCACCGCCAGGCCCAGGCCGCTGTCGAGCTGGGTACCGGCAAAGACGCTGGCCTGCGTGTTGTGGCCCACTTCGCTGTAAGAGTTGTAGCGCACGGTGGCGTCGCCCGTGATGCCTGGCGCGGTGGGCACGCGGCGCGTCTTGAAGTTGATGATGCCGCCCACGTTTTGCGGGCCGAAGCGCACGGCGCCGCCGCCGCGCACCACGTCGACCGTCTCGACATTGGCCAGGCTGACGGGCGCGAACGACAGTTGCGGCTGGCCATACGGCGCGACCGACATCGGAATGCCGTCAAGTAACACCGTGCTGCGCGGCGAATAGCGCCCGGCCAGTCCGCGCACGCCGATGTTGAGCGAAATGGCACTGCCCGCGCTGCCCGAATTGTCGCTGATCTGCACGCCGGGAATGCGGCGCATCACGTCGCTGAGGCTGGATGCGCCCGAGTTCTCGATGTCGTCCTTTTGCACCACGGTGCGGGCGCCCGCGAAATTCTTCGTGCTGGCGGCCATGCTGGTGCCCAGCAAGTTGCTGCTGACCTGAATCGATTCCAGGATGGGACCGGCATTGTCGGCGCTATTGGCGTCCTGCGCCTGCGCGGCAAGCGGGGCGCCCAGGCAGGCGAGGGCGATGGCCAGCGCGCACGGGCGCAGCGAAAAGGGCAGTGTGACAGGTGTGGCAGCCATGCATGGATCTCCGTAATGACAATGTTTGCGCGGGCAATCGGGCGGCGCGACAACATCGTGGCGTGGACATCCGGCGCAAGGGGATAAGAATGATAATGATTCTCATTTTATCCGTCAATTGCGCAAACTGCGTAGCATGGGCTTTGCCTGGAGAAAGGCGGGAAGTGTTGCTGGCGCGGTACAGGAAGGAGTTTGGATTGCCGCTTGGCACCATTGCTGGGGTGCGGCGGCATTTTGCGTGCTTCTTGTATACTGCCGCTTTTGCAGCCGTCAGACGTGAACGTACAATGAGCCAGACAACTGAAACGACACCAGGCGATTCCTCCGTGGAACGCCGCCAGGGCGACCAGCCGGCAAGTGCTGCGCGCAAATTGAATCTGCTGGTGGTCGACGACAACCAGGAAGTGGGCGAATCGCTGGCCATGCTGCTCGAAGCGCTGGGCCACCATGCGGTGGTGGTGCGCAACTGGCAGATGGCCGTCGAGCAAGTCAAGCTGTGCGTGCCCGATGCCGTCTACCTCGACATCGAAATGCCCGGCATCAGCGGCATCGAAATCGGCCGCCGCCTGCACCACAATCCCGAGACGGCCAACGCCGTGCTGATCGCCGTCACCGGCCACAGCCTGCCCATGTACATGGACGACGCGCTGGCCGTGGGCTTCCGCCACTTCCTCGTCAAGCCCGTGCGTCTGGACGACCTGGCGACGACGGTGCAGTCGGTGCTGGCGGGATAGGTATCCTGCAGTAAAAGACGAAGAGGGCCGGCTGCATGCCGGCTTTTTTGCAAGAATGCGCCTGGGATTGGAAAAACAGTTGTGCTTGCTTAAAAGCGCCGTCCCTGATCCGGCATAGAGTGGCATGACATCTATCTCAAGGAGATGATTCATGCCCTATATTTATTCCAATGTCGCCGAGTTGAAAGGCAGGCCCGTTGTCGGTAGTCGCCACTGCGTCGCTTTGGTGCAGTACTATGCTCGCGCGCCAGTCACGGCAAACTGGCGCGAGGGCGAAGCGGTGTTGGGGAACGCCATCATCAAACCGGGAACCGCGATCGCCACATTTGTCAGGGGGCGTTACCCGAACCGACCACATGGCAATCATGCCGCCTTGTTCATCGGCCAGGCGATAGGCGGGATCTATATTGCAGACCAATGGAAAGCCGACGGCAAGACCGAAATTTCGGTGCGGCTGATACGCTCGCAAGGCAAGGACAAGCGCGGTAATTACATCCACGCCAGCGATAACGCCGATGCATTTTCCGTGATTGAATGAGGTTGGTCATGGCATACTCAAAAACGACAATGGCAGCACGGACCTGCTGGCCTGCAATGGCACTGCTGGCCATATCGTGCCTGCAATCGACAGCCAGCGCCGCGCCCGTTGCCTGCCCAGTGTCGATTTCCCAGGGCTCGCTGCAGCTTGCCGATGTACCGCAAGGCTGGACCAGCTATGTCGGTTCGCCACTTTACCTGCATGCGGCGGCGCCGATGAACGGGCCACCGGAGCAGTTGGGTGAGCTGTCGGACTTCCGGCAAAAGCGCTTGAAAAAAGGTTGGGTAGATACTTATCGGCTCGATGGCAAGTTTCCGGACGGGAAATGGCTGGCCTGTCGTTACGGCGGCACGGGTCAGCTGACTTTGGCGATGCGGCTCGACGACAGTATCGACAGCTGTACTTTTACTTATCGGCAAGGTGAGCATGTCGGTGAGCGCAACATCGCCATCCTGTGCAGATAGTCATGGTGTTTGATTTACGCCATAAAAACCTGCTCTGAAATAGAAAAAGCCCGGTTCGAAAACCGGGCTCTTCTTTATTCTGTGGGGTGGCTGATGGGGCTCGAACCCACGACAACAGGAATCACAATCCTGGACTCTACCAACTGAGCTACAGCCACCACTGTCTTACTTGCCTGTTTAGCTGTTTTGCTGAACAGGTGCCGAATTATACAAAGAACTCGGCAAAGTGGCAAATCTAAATGCAGTCTTTTTTAAAGAATCGAAAGATTGCATGAAAACGCCTGTTTTCCCTCATACGGACAGGTGTTCGACAGGCGGGTGCAAGTCCAGCAAGCCGGCGAAGGCTTGCGCCAGGGATTCGACCTTGGCCGTCGTGTAGCCCTGCAGCTGGGGCGCATCGTTGCCGGTGCGGCGCAGGCTGGCAGCGTCGAGCAAGCGGGCCAGCTGACGCGCCACGGCTTCGCCCGTGTCGACCAGGGTGATCGTTTCCTGCGTATGCGCGCGCACCGTGCGTGCGATGGCGTCCTGCACGAAGGGGTAGTGCGTACAGCCGAGCACGAGGGTGTCGACGCCTTGTTCCAGCATGGGCGCGATGTAGCGTTCCAGCATGGCGCTGGTGGCGTCGAGCGGGTCGTTGCCCAGCTCGCACTGCTCGATGCGGTCGGCCAGGCCGATGCAGGGCTGCAAGATGAACGTGGCGCTTGTGGCTGCGCTCACCTGCTCGCGCAGGGCCAGCAGCTTGTCGCCGCGCAAGGCGCGTTCCGTGGCCAGCACGGCGATCTTGCCGTTGCGGCTGATGGCGGCCGCCGGTTTCAAGCCCGGTTCGACGCCGACGATGGGCAGGTCGGGGTAGCGCGCGCGTAGCGCCTTGATGGCGGCGATGGTGGCCGTGTTGCACGCCACCACCAGTGCTTTCGCGCCTTGCTGCAACAAGAAGGCGGTGATCGCCAGCGAACGGTCGATCACTTGCTGTTCCGTCTTGTCGCCATACGGCGCGTAGGCGGAATCGGCAAAGTAAATCAAATCTTCCTGCGGCAGCTGCGCGCGGATATGGCGCAGCACCGACAGGCCGCCCACGCCGGAGTCAAAGATGCCGATGGGCGCGTCTGGGCGGGCAGTGCTTGCAATAGAAGTCATATAAAGCCGAAGAAGATAAAAAAACGCCGCGCTGGTGTTGCCGCGCGGCGTCTATGGTAGAGCTTGTTTAAGCAACCGTCACGGGAATCTTGCTGACGCTATTGAGTTGCTCGATCTTCGCCTGCCATTCTTTCGGGCCCGTGTTGTGCACCGACGTGCCTTTCGCATCGACGGCCACCGTCACCGGCATGTCGACCACGTCGAATTCGTAGATCGCTTCCATGCCCATGTCGGCAAAGCCCAGCACCTTGGCGTGCTTGATGGCTTTCGACACCAGGTAGGCGGCGCCGCCCACGGCCATCAAATAGGCCGACTGGTGTTTCTGGATCGATTCGATGGCGACCGGGCCGCGTTCGGCCTTGCCGATCATGGCGATCAGGCCCGTCTTTTCCAGCATCATGTCGGTGAACTTGTCCATGCGCGTGGCGGTCGTCGGACCGGCCGGGCCGACGGCTTCGTCGCGCACTGGGTCGACTGGCCCCACGTAGTAGATCACGCGGTTTTTAAAATCGACCGGCAATTCTTCGCCACGGGCCAGCATGTCCTGGATGCGTTTGTGCGCGGCGTCGCGGCCCGTCAGCATCTTGCCGTTCAACAGCAAGGTCTGGCCCGGCGTCCACGAAGCGACTTCTTCTTTCGTCAGGGTGTTCAGGTCGACGCGCTTGGATTTTTCCGTGTCCGGCGTCCAGTGCACTTCCGGCCACGACGACAGCGATGGCGGCGTCATGTAGGCAGGGCCGGAGCCGTCCAGCACGAAGTGGCCGTGGCGCGTGGCGGCGCAGTTCGGGATCATGGCGACAGGCTTCGACGCGGCGTGCGTCGGGTGCATCATGATTTTGACGTCGAGCACGGTCGTCAGGCCGCCCAGGCCTTGCGCGCCGATGCCCAGCGAGTTGATCTTGTCGCACAGCTCGATGCGCAGTTCTTCCAGCTTGTTCTGCGGGCCGCGTTGCTTCAGCTCAAACATGTCGATGTCTTCCATCAACACTTCTTTTGCCATCAGCATGGCTTTTTCGGCCGTGCCGCCGATGCCGATGCCCAGCATGCCGGGCGGGCACCAGCCGGCGCCCATGGTCGGCACCGTCTTCATGACCCAGTCCACCAGCGAATCGGACGGGTTCATCATGATCATCTTCGATTTGTTTTCCGAGCCGCCGCCCTTGGCAGCGACTTTCACGTCGACGGTATTGCCTTCGACCAGTTCCATGTGCACCACGGCTGGCGTGTTGTCCTTGGTGTTCTTGCGGTCGAAATGCGGGTCGGCCACGATGGAGCCGCGCAGCTTGTTGTCGTCGAAGTTGTACGCGCGGCGCACGCCTTCGTTGACGGCGTCGGTGACGGTGCCGCTGAAACCTTCGAAGCGCACGCCCATGCCGATTTTCAGGAAGACGTTGACGATACCCGTGTCCTGGCAGATAGGACGCTTGCCTTCCGCGCACATGCGCGAGTTGGTCAGGATTTGCGCGATCGCATCTTTTGCCGCCGGGCTTTGCTCGGCCGCATAGGCGCGCGCCAGGTGCTCGATGTAATCAGCAGGGTGGTAGTAGCTAATGTACTGCAACGCTGCGGCGACGGATTCGATCAGGTCTTCTTGCTTTATGACAGTCATGGTGTTCTCGCGGTGGATAAGAAGGGTAAGACTTTGATGCTGTTTGCTGTTTGCTAATCAGTATGGGAGCGCCAGAACTTAGTGGGGCGCTCTGGCTTGATTTTGCGTGACGGTCATGATGCGGTCCGTGTACGCAATCGCCATCGCCGACAGGATGAAGACCATGTGGATCACCGTTTGCGCGATGATCACTTCGATCTTGTACGAGTTGGCGTTGATAAACGTCTTCAGCAGGTGGATGGACGAGATGCCGATGATGGCCATCGCCAGCTTCGTCTTCAGCACGGACGCATTCACATGCGACAGCCATTCCGGCTGGTCCGGATGGTCGTCCAGGTGCATGCGCGACACGAACGTTTCGTAGCCGCCGATGATGACCATGATCAACAGATTCGAGATCATGACCACGTCGATCAGGCCCAAGACCACCAGCATGATGGTCGCTTCATTGAGCTTGGTCGGCAGGGCGCCGCCCGGTACGGCCACGGCCGTCAAGACGTGCTGCAGGGCCGCATCATTGCCGAACACGGCGCCGATCAGGTCCGACAGTTCCACCCAGAAATGAAATACGTAGACGCATTGGGCAAGGATCAAACCCAGGTACAGCGGCAGCTGCAGCCAGCGCGACATGAAGATGAAGGCGGACAGGGGATGCAGTTTGCTATGTTTGGGCTTTTGTAAGTGGTCGATCATCTGGAGTTTCCTGGGGGTAAATACCAATTTTTGGTATGCCCGACATTTTACACTTGCTGCTGATCACTGCGCATGCCCTCGATTTGGATTCTTGGGCTTGATGAAACACAAAGCGACGCCAACTAATTGACTTGTTATCAGTTTTTCCATCCAGAATGCTGGGCGGCGCGCGCTTGACGCCCGTCGCCGGTGGCGATTATGGTTAGAATGGATCGGGGAAAACGCTGCATGTAAGGCGTCCGTAAGACAGCAGGAATATTGTGTTAATAAACAATTACTACACTGGAGACTAGCATGGCCGCTATAGAGAACCAAGGGCAGGGCACCGAGCAGCAGGGACCGGAAGAGTCGCGCGTATTTGAACCGTCGGCAGCGTTTGCCGCACAGGCAACGATTTCCGGCATGGACGCCTACCGCGCCATGGTGGCCGATGCCGAACGCGACTACGAAGGCTTCTGGGCCAAGCTGGCGCGCGAGAACCTGAGCTGGAAAAAGCCGTTCACCCGCACCCTGAACGAAGACAACGCCCCGTTCTACAAATGGTTCGAAGACGGCCAGCTGAACGTGTCCTACAACTGCCTGGACCGCAACATCGAAAATGGCCTGGGCGACAAGACGGCCATCATCTTTGAAGCGGACGACGGCACCGTTACCAAGGCAACCTATAAAGAACTGCACGAAAAAGTCTGCAAGTTCGCCAACGGCCTGAAATCCAAAGGCATCGCCAAGGGCGACCGCGTCATCATCTATATGTCGATGTCCGTCGAAGGCGTGGCCGCCATGCAAGCCTGCGCGCGCATCGGCGCCACCCATTCCGTCGTGTTCGGCGGCTTCTCGGCCAAGTCCTTGCAGGAACGCATCATCGACGCGGGTGCCGTGGCCGTCATCACGGGCGACGAGCAATTGCGCGGCGGCAAAAAGCTGCCACTGAAATCCATCGTCGACGAAGCGCTGGCGCTGGGCGGCTGCGACTCCGTGAAAAACGTCATCGTGTATCAACGCACGGGCAGCGACCTGCCGATGGTGGCTGGCCGCGACACGTGGCTGCACGACCTGGTCGAAGGCCAGTCGGCACAATGCGAACCGGAATGGGTCGATGCCGAGCATCCACTGTTTATCTTGTACACCTCCGGTTCGACGGGCACGCCGAAGGGCGTGCAGCATTCGAGCGGCGGCTACCTGCTGTGGGCCGCGCTGACGATGAAGTGGAGTTTCGACATCAAGCCCGACGACGTGTTCTGGTGCACGGCCGACATCGGCTGGGTGACGGGCCACAGCTACATCGCGTACGGCCCGATGGCCGTGGGCGCCACGCAAGTGGTGTTCGAAGGCATCCCGACCTACCCGAACGCGGGCCGTTTCTGGGAAACCATCAAGAAACACAACGTCAGCATTTTCTACACCGCCCCCACGGCCATCCGTTCGCTGATCAAGGCGGCCGACGTGGACCCGAAAGTCCACCCAAGCAACTACGACCTGACGAGCCTGCGCCTGCTGGGCACGGTTGGCGAGCCGATCAATCCGGAAGCGTGGATGTGGTACTACAAGCATATCGGCGGCGAGAAATGCCCGATCGTCGATACCTTCTGGCAAACGGAAACGGGTGGCCACATGATCACGCCATTGCCGGGCGCCACGCCGATGGTCCCCGGTTCCTGCACCCTGCCATTGCCAGGCATCATGGCCGCCATCGTCGACGAAGCGGGCCAGGACGTACCGAACGGCCAGGGCGGTATTTTGGTGGTAAAACGCCCATGGCCATCGATGATCCGCACGATCTGGAACAACCCCGAGCGTTTCAAGTCCAGCTATTTCCCGGAAGAACTGGGCGGCAAGATGTACCTGGCAGGCGACGGCGCCATCCGCAACAAGGACACCGGCTACTTCACGATCACGGGCCGCATCGATGACGTCTTGAACGTGTCGGGCCACCGCATGGGCACGATGGAAATCGAATCGGCCCTGGTGGCCAACCCGCTGGTGGCCGAAGCGGCCGTGGTGGGCCGTCCGGACGACACGACCGGCGAATCGATCTGCGCCTTCGTGGTGCTCAAGCAAGCGCGTCCGACGGGCGAAGAAGCGAAGAAGCTGGCCCTGGAGCTGCGCAACTGGGTCGGCAAGGAAATCGGCCCGATTGCGAAGCCGAAGGAAATCCGTTTCGGCGACAACCTGCCAAAAACCCGCTCCGGCAAAATCATGCGCCGCCTGCTGCGCGTGCTGGCCAAGGGCGAGACGATCACGCAAGACGTGTCGACGCTGGAAAACCCGGCGATTCTGGATCAGTTGAAGGAAGCGTCGTAACGGCCCCAAGCAACAACTGGGGTCGGGCGTTCCAATTATGCCGATGATGCTTGGGTAGTCGAAACCCAAATCAACATCTAGGGTCGGCCCCTCAGGGTCCGACTCTAGTCCTTCCGGGTTTACTTTCGATGCCTGAATGTTTTACCCCACGGTAAATAACTTTGGCAGTCCGTAGAATCTTTGCTATAATCTGCGGCTTCGCGACAAGCGAGAAATAGTACGCAATGCGAGCAAGTAGACGCATTGCCTGCAGGAGAGGTGGATGAGTGGTTGAAGTCGCACGCCTGGAAAGCGTGTATAGGTTCATAGCCTATCGGGGGTTCGAATCCCCCTCTCTCCGCCACGGATAGTAATTAAGTAAGATCAGGACGTCTCAGGACGTTCCTCAAAAACCGCTTAGAGCCTTGATTCTAAGCGGTTTTTTCGTTTCTGGACGTTGCGCAGCGTCCCAGGATATCCACCTCAAGTAGGCGCAAGTTTGGGGGCTTCTCGTACTCAGCCATTGCCGCTTGCCCCAAAAATTCAAAAAAACGACTATATTGATCTTTACAGCATGCCGCGCAGGAGGTTTGCCATGCCAAAGATCATTGCTCCGCTGACAGATTTACTCATCCGCAACGCCAAGCCACGCGAGCGGCCATACAAAATGTTCGATGGTGACGGCATGTACCTCGTCGTCGCGCCAACCGGCTCCCGCATCTGGCGGTTCAAGTTCCGGCAGGCCAACGGCAAAGAGAATACGCTGACATTCGGTCCTTACCCGGAAATCACCTTGCAGGACGCACGAGAAAAGCGCCTGGCGACACGCCGCCTGCTGCTGCAAGGAATCGACCCCGCCAAGCATCGTGACGACGCCAAACGCTTGGCAAAGGATAAGGCGTCCAACACGTTCGAAAAAATCGCGCGCGAGTGGCACGGCAACAAAGTGCCGACCTGGAGCGAACGCACAGCCAAGAACACCATCCAGCGCCTGCAAGCGGACATCTTTCCAGCCATCGGCCGCATGCCGATCGATGAGATAAAGCACCGCGATCTGATTGCCGCGCTGCGCAAGATCGAGGAGCGCGGCGCAAGCGAAGTCGCCCATCGTCTGAGAGCCGTATGTGCGTCAATTTTCAGCTACGCAATTCAATGCGGATTCACAGAGCGCAATCTGGTCACCGATATGAAGGATGTGTTGAAGACTGTCCGCGCCGGACACTTCGCCGCCATCAACGCCGACGAGCTACCGCAGTTCCTGGCCATTCTGGACCGCAACGAAGCACGCATGTTCGCACCGACGCGCATTGCGCTGCGGCTGATGCTGCTGTGCTTTGTGCGCACCAGCGAGTTGATCGAGACGCCCTGGAGTGAAATCGACCTGGAGCGCGGCGAGTGGATCATTCCATGGCAACGCATGAAGCGCGGCAAGCTGACCGTCAATCCTGACATGACCAACCATCACGTCTGCCTGTCGCGCCAGGCGCTGGAGCTGCTGCGCGAACTGCACGCGATCACGGGCCGCAGCAAGTACCTGTTCCCGAATCAGCGCGACCACGAAAAGCCGATCAGCAATAACACGATACTGGTGGCGCTTGGACGCATGGGATACAAGGGCAAGATGACCGGCCATGGCTTCCGGGCGCTGGCCATGAGCACCATCAAGGAGCGCCTGGGCTACCGGCATGAAGTCGTGGACCGGCAACTGGCACATGCACCGAAGGATAAGGTGGCCAGCGCCTATGACCGGGCGCAGTTCCTGGCGGAACGGCGCAAGATGATGCAGGATTGGGCCGACTACATCGATGCAGTCAGCGGCAAGGGAGCGCCGCCGCAGACGCCCAGATTAACGCTGGTCAGCGGCGAATTCAGCCGGGATGGCGGAACAGGAGGGCACCATGTCTAAGTATGTATTGCGCCTCACGGATGCGCTTATCAAGCAAGCTGCTCCGAAGGACAAATTATATAAACTATCCGATGGGGCTGGTCTGTACATCGAAGTGCAGCCCAGCGGCAGCAAGATCTGGCGCATGAAGTATCGCCAGCAAGGCGGTGGTGAAAGCGTTCTGACTTTTGGCCGGTATCCCGAAGTCTCCATCGCCAAAGCCCGCGAACACAGGCTTGCAGCGCATCAGATGCTGGAGCGGAAGCAGGACCCGAGCACAGAATTCAATCGAGAAAAATTGCATCCACTGCCAAAGCCTATTCCAATCGACGAAATATTCGATGAGCCGGAGTGGGGCCATGTGCAGACCAGTGTTCTGCGGGCGACCCTGCTCGCTATCCGTCACCTCGAAACCGCCTTATTTCCGGCATTGCAGCGCATTTCCATCAGTGAAGCACAGCACAGTATCCAGCAAGCAGCCATTCGGCAAATTGAACAGGCTGGTTTGCAGGTCGTCTCCCGTCAGCTGGAGGGTGTCGCGACGGCGCTCGCTGCCAGTTATTTACGTAACGGTATGAGCATGGACCAATTGGTTAGTGCGATGAAGGAGTCAAGGAGGCGGGTACGTCGCCAGGGCGACAACATGCAGTAGCTATAGGAGTCTTTGACCGGGTCCCAATTCTGCGTACTACGAAAAGCGCACTTGACGAAACGAACCACTTGCAAACGTCGATATCAGGCATAGAATGAAGCTCTCTTATGTGGGAATCGCTCCCACGAGGGCATGCATCGAGCATGTCCCTATGCTTAGCGGCATAGGCGTTGCGGTCGTCACCCGCCACCATGATACTTAGCAGTTTTTGCTGGACAGATCGCCGGGCCATGCAGAAGCATGCACATCTCGGCACGATAAAGCGCTGCCTTCAGCGTCTTCATATCCCACAATCCGTAAGACGGATTGCCTGGACGATTGCGCCCGATGGGCGCTTCCTCAAACAGGAGCAAGACTCCTGCCCCGATTGGTTCGCATGCCCGCGAGGTAGCGCACCGTATGAAGCACAGCATGGCTCTACCGCAAGCCGCACCGTCAGCAGAAATGCCAGCGATGCGATGCCATCGCGGTTGCCGCCAGCGCGTGCGCTTCAGAGTCGCCAGTATCGTCACCGCGAGTGCGATGCTGGCATGTATGCCGTCACATGCCATGGCTACGTGCGCGCGTCGTTACTGGCGGCGCGCTGCCAGTGACGACGCGCCGCCGACGGCATAGGCCCAGGCGGCAAGCGGAATTCCACCGCGTGATGTTGTTCAGTGACGGGGCCAGGCGCCCCGCATCGCAGGCAAGCCCTGCGATGTCCTTTGCCCGCTACGGGCTGATTAGTAGAAGTTGATCCGTGCACGATGTGCACTCCATGGACCCTGGGTGATTGGTCCCCGCTGCGGCGGCTCCCTCCGGGAGCGCGCAGCGGTGCCACACGCGCATGCGGCGCGGGCAGGCAGTAACAGCAACCGCATACACGGGAGTGGTGTCCCGAGGCCCTTGATTCAACCTTTTCTGCCGAGGCAGTGAGGGTGGCCAGAAACACTTACCAGACAGGATTACACCACGCAGCATCGATGTGGAAACCAAAGATCGAAGGGATGACTTTGCCATGCGCGACCTGAACTATCAGCTCAAGCAACTGTGTCACCGCAACCGGGACGGCAGTTTCGCGACGCAGGCTGACCGCGAGCGCTTATTAAACCTGTGCGCCAACGACCTAGCGGAACGGGGCTTCCAGCATATGAGCGTGGACAGTCTGAAACCGAAGCATGTGGCGGCGCTGCTCGACAAGTGGAAGCAGGATGGCGTCAGTACCGGAACGATCAAGAATCGCATGAGCGCCCTGCGCTGGTGGGCCGAGAAGATCGGCAAGGAGAACATCATTGCGCGCACCAACGGCGAATACGGCATCGCGGAGCGGGTGTTTGTCACCAATGTCTCGAAGGCGAAGGTGCTCGACGCCGATACCCTGGCCCGCGTGAATGATCCGTATACGCGCATGTCCCTGCAGTTGCAGGCAGCGTTTGGTTTGCGGCGCGAGGAAAGTATCAAGATCAAGCCGGGATGGGCCGATGGCGGGAGCATTCTGCGGCTGAAGGATAGCTGGACCAAAGGCGGAAAGTATCGTGAGGTGCCGATTGTCACCATGCAGCAGCGCGCCGTGCTGGAAGCGGCCAAGGCGCTGGCGGGCAAAGGCAGCTTGATTCCAGCGCAGTTGCGGTATCGGGACCAGTTGAACCGTTTTCGTGCGCAGTGCGACAAGGCTGGCATCCATGGTGTGCATGGGCTGCGCCATGAGTACGCGCAGCGGCGCTATGCCGAGCTGACTGGCCGACCTAGTCCAGCCAGTGGCGGCCCGGCGTCGAGGCAGCTGGATGCTTCGCAAAAACTCGCAGATCAATCTGCGCGGATGAAGATTTCGGTGGAGATGGGGCATGGCCGTGAACAGGTCACTTCCATCTATCTGGGCAGATGACCGCCCGCTTGTATCAGGGTCGCAGCGCATGGAGCTGAAGATATGTACGGGGTGCAGCCCTGGCGCTGCCGGAATGATCGCGGAGAGTCGGCATGACTCTCCATTGTTTGCTGTTCATCAATCGAAGGAGAATCTTATGACCACGACCAAAAAATTCCTCCGCTTGCCTGCGGTCATCGAGGCCACAGGCTGGTCCCGCGCCACAATCTGGCGCAAGGTGAAGGCAGGCATCTTGCCAGCACCAATTCCCATCGGCCCCAAGTCCATCGCCTGGGACGCAGAGGAGATCGCTCAATGGCAACAGCGCTGTATTGACGCTAGGCGGGGAGTTGCTTGAGTGGGAGTTAATAGTGGCTGGATTAGAAGCGCCCCACCTCGTAAAACGTCACGGGGTGGGCCTACCGGCCCTCCCCGAATCGTCCAACTGCTACCGCTGCGCGGCAGCACCGCGCGTTCGTGGTTCTAATTAGGTATCTACTGAGTATGCTTTTACGGCGTCCAATGCATCAGTCTGTGTCCGAATGGCGGACCTGACCCTGGCGGTGGCTGCTGCGGGCTTGGAGCTTGGCGGCGACGCCATCGAGCGCGGCTTGCTCCGTGCGGGCCGCTTCAAAGCCATTTAAAAGCCCCAGGCGCGTCAAACCAACGACAGCGGGCGACACGGCGTTGAGGATGCCTTCCAGCTCCTGCAGACGGCCTGGCGCATCGGCCGGTCCAATGAGCGCTTTGAGTCCGGCGTAAGTCGTTCCCTCGGAATGTGTAAGAGCGAGCGCTTCCTCATCGTTCGCCAGGTCCAGCAAGGTTTGCGCCTCGCCATTGACCGTGGCTTGGTCGGAGGCCAGAGCGGTTCGTTTTCCCGTCAACGCAAGTTGCTTGGCGCCGGTCAGCGTGAGTTGCTGGTCGATGGACTCGTTGAAATGGCCCACGAACTCGTTGAATTTCTCCATGCCGAATAGCGTGGCGATCAACTCCGTCCGTTGGCCCGGTGGCTTGGCCGCTATTCGGGAGAACGCGTCGATGCGATTTTTCTCTATGAAGCAGAATCGGAAGGTGTCAATGTTGGCTGCGACGGGCACCTCTCGATTATCGTGGCTGGTCGCTCGAAGAGCTGGCGGATCGAATCGGCGCGCGTGCGTATTGGTCAAGTAGACGCGAGCTTCGATGCGTTTGGTGTCTGCTTCCTCCACTGAGCCCAACAGGGCATATTCCAAGCCTTCGCAGAAGCTGGTTTTGCCACTCCCGTTGGGCCCATAGAATAGGATCACTCTCTTTTGAAGGTCGAACGGTTCGGGCGTTCGGAAGCCTCGGAACGGGCCGAGCGTCAAGCTCCGCAATCGGCGCCACGGCCATGCGCCATCGGCTACCGCTTGTTGGATGTCCGGTGGCCCGTCGGGTGTCTGCGCCCACGATTTGCGCGCGTAGTCGACCAAATAGAGGGAGCGCTGACTGCGTTGGCGCTATGTCTGCGCCAGGCCATCAAACTGGCTGAGCGCAAGGTTGGCCAAGCGGCGAACGTCTTGCGGGGCTTGTGTTTCTGGCCGATGGAGCCATGCCACGAACTGCTCGAAATCTCGCTTCGAAGACGCCATGCTGCTCCTTAGTGTGTTCATTGCCTGCGATAGCATCGCGAGCGTGTCACGCGAGGCATGAAGTTTAAATTTATTTTTAAACAATAGTAGTTTATAGTCGTGCTTTTGCGCAACAATTATTGAGCGCCGCACATTGGCTACCAAGAAGCAAGCTGCCTTGGACGGGGCCAAAGCACGAATGGACGACGATGACCGATGCATGGTCTTCGTTGGAGCGCCGGAGGGCGCGGATTGCTGCAAGTTTCTGCACGAGCTGCTCAGCCATGCGTTGAGTCAGTCGTAGTGATGTTCAATCCAGAAAGGGTCAAAATGATACGGTGCGCAATTGTCGAACAGAAGGACTTTGAACCAAAAGGTCGTCCGAGGAAAACAAGCGACGAAATGAACGCGCGCTTTTCCTTTGAAGGAAGCGCTCAATTTGGTCCGGCGCTCACGCAGGCCGTTCGCCACTTATTCGGGAAAGAGGCGCATGATTCGGCGGAGAACGTGGTCAACTTGTTGGTCATACGCGCGCACGGAGAGGAGAGGACAGGAACCGAGTTAATCGCTGGAAATGGCGAAAGGATCAGCCTAGACTTATTCAGAGACCATTTCAAAACACTTCCGGAAAATCTTGTGATTTATTTGGATGTTTGCTGGGGGGCTTTCCCGGCGGCGGCATCAATGGTTGGCGGCATCGTCAGCAAAGGCCAAACGGGAGTCCCGATTGTGGTCGGCCCATTGGTCGCAGTTCGTGTCGACCACTCCGAAAAAATTCTAGCCGAGCTTCGAAGGACATTGGAAAATGGCGTCTCGTTGATTGCTATTCGTGCCCTTGCCCATACTTACAATGACAATCAACGCTACCGGGATTGTTATGGCGTGGATTTCATCATTGGCATCCATCAGCCAGATGGAACGTTTTATCCTCCGGACGCTATGAACCAGTTGGCTGCTCCTGTCCAGGCCAAGGAGTTTTTCGTTATCGAGTCCTTTCGCTCGCACAACGGATTGGCGAACGTCCACTGCGTTTTGCGAAGCCAAAAAAACCAAATTGAATATATCACCTCAACAGCTTGCTTGCTCATTCCCGGCGAGCTCAATATCAGTTTGAGTGAGTTCGACACTATCCCCTATATGCAACGTGTGGTTGGCAGCAAATATCAAATTGTTGATGAATCGCCGGAGAGGATGGGATATCGGGTGATAGTTCTCAACAATCCAAAATTTGAAAAGCCTCGTAATCAGGATGGAACGGTTGCCTTTAGGTCGCCTGCCGTCAACGTGCCTGCAGCCGACACGGAAACGTAGTTTCGAGGGCTGTTTCACCATCGCGGCGACTTTGGACACGCCTCCGATGTGATGAGCGTCCTTCACAAATTTTGTTGAACACCATGAGCAGCCATGACGATTGACTCTGCCCGCTCTGCCTGCCGTGATCTGCTCTAGTGATAGTCTCTTGCTGGCTGCGTAGTTCTTGCAAGACCTTTGCCAGCATCGCCGTGGCAAGCCGAAAGCAATCGCTGACCTCAATCCAGCTAGATTTTGTTCAGGGGCCACCCGGCGATATTTCGTGAACGCATATTTTAAATTTGCCGAATGCTGGATTGCTTCATTGGCCGGCCTACGTCGTTGGGCCGTCCGCTTCATACAACGCTTTTTATTAAGGAATTCGATGACCTTCACCGACAAACTCTTCGATGCATTGGGCGCCTGGCAAAAAGGCTGGCGCGATGACAGGGTCCTGCGCTCAACGCTCGCAGCGAACCTTCAGTCATGCGCGGCGCAACTGCCCATGGAGTTCAGGTCGGTTGCTGAGGTCTGCTATCGGAAGCGATTCCTCCACAAGGGCGAGCTGGCCGAGATTATCTTGGCGGATAGCAAGGGTGAAGGTTTGGTAAGCTGGACGACAAAACGTCAGTTTGCTGAGCGCTTCAACGGAAAGTTCATGCCGGGGGCTGTCTCGGGCGCGATTTTTCGACATCGTCCGGAACCATCCGAGGTTGTATTGAACGTGTCTGCCCTTTGGGAGTGTGAGGCTTTTCGGATTGCCGCCGAGTCCTACCGCGATCGGTCTGGTGAGCATGCCTACGCCCTTTTCAACTTTACAGATGGGCAAGGGGAGGTGATGCTTGAAGCGCCATTGCGAGGCTCGGAAATCGTTGCGCTCACTGGAGCGTCAAGCCCGTTCGATGAATTATGTGAGCAGGCTGGCATCCCGGAGTCGCAACGCGATGAACTATTCAAGAAAATGGTGAAGCAAGGGACCTACTTTGAGGAAGCTCGATATATTGATGAAGATGGCGCGCAGCGTGCTATCTACAATACATTGGTTTCGCTCCACAAAAGAATCAAGGAAGAGAAAGCAAAAAGGCCCTCAGAGAAGGCTATCTAGCAGGGCCTGCGCAATAATCGAGCCTCTTGTCTGGGACGTCCGGGCCTATGCGAACGGCGGCCTTTGCGTAGAGACTATTTTTTTACCAACTCTCATTTTAAAGTCGCCTTAATCAAACTTTTGGCTTAGGAAATTTCAAGAGCCGATTGGAGGACGCGATCGTTAGTGTTCTTGTTGCTCGTGAGATCGCCACGTAGAAAAGCTTTGCTTGGGCGGTGTCCTCGTTCGCGAAATGTGCTGCGTTCGGGATTACAACATGATCAAATTCCAGCCCTTTCAGCAGGAGTGGCGTGGAGACTGTTCGAGTTGGCAAGCGCCTGCCTGAATTGGTCATTCGTTGTCGAATATTGGCGGCGGCCTCGGCCATGGTTTCGCAGCGACTAGATTCCAGTTCGGCGATCGCTCGCTCTGTATCTCGCCAGATTTCACCGCGGAAGATTCTCCAGAGTGAACGCTTGCGCGCCAATCCGAACAACTTCCTCAGCGACACCGCTCCAGTTCCATCGCCGAGCGTTTTGGCGATGGCGTTCATTTCTGCGGCGACGGCTTCGTCTTCGAGATCGGGCGCATCTCCTTCCTTGGCTTGTTTTTTGTGGACGCATTCGTTGATCAAACTTTTGACTGCGGCCAGTCGTCCGGCGTTGTCTGGCGACGAATCCCAAGCCTCGGCGAAGCTTTGCAGCCTACCGGCCGCCATTTCTTCGATGGCTTGGAAGCCACCACTGGTCGCTCTAGCCAATTGGTAGCAGGTCCCTTTCCTGCAATGGATGGCGGCCTGCGTGCCGTCCCTGGCGTCGATGCCATCGAAGAACAGGCCCATGTCAAAGACATCGTCCGTTTGCCGGAATGTGATGGGGCCATCGGCCAGATCGATGGGCTCGCCCGCCATGAGCTTTTCACGAGTCTCCGCGATCCAAATGCCCAACTCAGGATTCTTTTCGTTCCAGCGGTGCGGAGTTTCCAAACTTCCGGCAAAGGGAAAGCTCCCATGGATTTGGCCTTCCCAGCTCAGCGTGGCGCCGGCAAACTCGAAAATCCCCTGCATCGGATCGCCAAAGATGAGCGTAGGGACGATGTCCGATAAGGCGACGGCGAGCTCATGCTGCAACAAATTGCAGTCTTGATACTCGTCGATCAGGATCTTGTCGTATGAGGAGGCAACGACGTCCCGCACCGCTTGCACCATGAGCGCCAAAATGGTCCCGCGATAAAGCTGATCCCATTCGCCTCCATTCTTTGGCATGCCTTCCGGTGGCTTTGCCACTCCAGGAAAGGCGTTGGCATACCGCATGCACCAGCCAGCGATGGTGTCGACCGCCATCGCATGATGGGAGATGCCCAGCCGCTTTAGGCGGCTGCGTATGGCATGCACGCCCGCATGGGTGTGCGTCAGGATCAAGGCGCGCCGGCCCAACGCCGCGACCTTGGCGATGATTTCTGTTTTTCCATGCCCGGCCGGCGCCACGACAGCGCCGATCTTCATGGCTGCCAGTTCGACCGGCTCAGGCATACAGCCAAGCCTCGACGGCCGCCAACGTCTTTGCGAGAGGAGACTCGGGATTGGCGACGGCGATGCCCCAAGCATGCGGAGCCAGTCCCCGGCCAATGCGTTGATCCTTGAACCATTTCTTGCGCGACGTGACCTCGGCGATGATCTCGCGCAGCTCCTGGCCTGACTTTCCGAATGTATCTTCCCACTCGCCAAAATCGATGCCGGCGTTGGTGCGGTCAAGGCCCGGGATCTTCGCAGCCAAGTTGTCGTTGACTGTATCGTCTCCTCGCTGCAGCCTGGCGTAGCCTAGCAAAGCCTGCACTGCGTCATCGTTGGCCACGCTGAATATGGCTTGCTCCGTGTTGAGCATGTCCCCATATTCAAATACTGGCACATCGGCATTCTCCAAGTCCGCGATGTTGTCGGCATTTAGAGCGACGTCGGAGTCGCGGAAGAGCGCGGTGGGATAGCCAAGGTTCGCCAACGCCAACGCGAGCGCGCAGGCTTGATTTCCATTGCCATCGGTGATTGCGGCGCCGAGCTGCTCGATCGGCTTGTTCTTATGGCGCGGCGGCCATTTCTCACGGATGCCCGTCATCATGCCCACCTCGGTCATGCCCTCGGTAACGAGAATGCGCCGTGCGAACATCGCGCGCGGCGTGTGGCGGAGCAGGGCATTGATCGGATCGGGCGTTCCAGGTGAAAGTAGAATGGTTTGGCGACCAGGGCGGGACATGTTGACTACATAAAGTCCAGAGCCGCCGGTTTCGCCCAACGCGATGTCGGAGTGGGTTGTCATCAGGACTTGGCCAATTGGATCTCCGAACACCATGGCGCTATCCTGATCTGACTTGAGTTGAGATATGGCGCCGATGATCCGGTGGGGCTCGAGGCCGTGCTCGATCTCGTCGATGAGGATGATCGCGCCTTCGGTAATGGCTGACCGTTGGATGCCCAAGGTCGCCAAGCGGCGCGTGCCCAACCCTGCCAAGCGCAACGGAACACCGTCATCGTGCAACGCGATCGATCCCGATGAGAGGCCCGAGCGTCCCAGCTCCAAACCGGGCTGGTATGCTCCATCGACATAGGCGCCCAACGCTTTGGCGTGGCGCTCGGCGGCGGCGGCTGTGTCGGCCAGCGATTTGATCTGGTCGAGTTGCGCGCTGTCGCGAGCCGCCCGATATGCCTCGGACAGTCGCGCCGCCGCTTCGCTGTTGTCGCCGGTGAGACGCGAAAGCACGGACCCTTGTCCCCATGCCAAATGGCGGGCGTCGTCGCCTGCGAGCCGCACCAAACCGAAAAGAGCGCGGTCGCGATTGGAAATCGTCCGGGGCGTCTCCATACGGTCGCAAACCATCTCCCATACAGGCTCAAGCGTGGCGTCGACAGTGAGCCGGACGGTGAGCACGGCCTCGTCACCGTCTTCCGGTTCGTCGCGCAGCGCTCCTTCTTCTGTCCAGCCGCGAATATATAGACCGAAGCGCTCATCGGATTTGAGTGCCTTCGACAGTTCGCCGACCGTCACTTCTATTTCGATAGTGTTGCTTGTATCGCACGCGAAAAAGTCAGATTCCGAAAATGAGAACCATCTGGAGTTCAGTGCTGCCTCGGCCGCGTCCAAGATCGTGGATTTGCCAGAGTCGCCTGCGCCAATGAGGCAGCAAAAGGGATCGCGCGGAGTCCAGAGCATGCGGGATACGCCGCGAAAATTATTGATTTTGAGATGCCTGATCTGCATGGCTGCTTTCAATGGATTTCGCCGATGTTTCTTTATAAACAATAGTAGTTTATATTGATGACAATCGGCAAGGACTGTTGAAAATGCCTGGAATTTTTAGAGTCCATCGGTGCGCTCCAGGTCGACGGAATTGTGGAGTTGGCATTTGGAGAATCGCGATGGGAAGGAATGACCATATGAACGATGACGACGAGGCTGGCAATCTTCATCCCGAGGCCTATAAGCGCGCCTACACCGGCCAACAGTGTGAGATCGTAAGTGTTGGCAAGCGGCGCGATGGCGGAACACGATACTGGTGTGTCGAACATCATGCCAACGCCACCGCAAAATACGGCAAGCCAGCGGAGAAATGTGTCGCGGCGGACGATGAACCGATCAGCAAAGAGGACACGCTTGATTTGAATCTGAGCGAGTTTCCCGGGGGCGTGGCCTTGTGGGGCTCAGTGCCGTCGGTGTTCGACACGACCGTGAAGCCAGTCGACCGTGGCATCCACGTGCATGCTCGATATGATCTCGATGGCGAGAAAATGATTGACTGGACTTATCGAAAGCTGAGGATACCGTTGGCGAGGGATTTGATATCGGGAAGCTGGACGGAGGTCGACGAGATCGATGCGATTAATTTTATGGTGTCGGGGGTATTCGGATTCAAGACGATTCCCGTGGAGTGTGGGCATTGTGGATTTGCGCACTTGGATCGCGATTGGTTCGCGGTGCACTATCATCAGCGCCATCAATGCCACGGTTGCGGAAAGCAGTTTTCGGACAAGGTTCCCGGGGTTGGAAACCCGGTGGCCTATTTGAAGATGATGATCGAGAAGGGGCCTTCCGTTCAGATTCCGGCGCCGCGAGAAATTCAGATAGATCAGCGCGATTTCCCCGGAGGCATTCAAATATGGGGCTCGAATGCCGCCATCCTTTGGACCTCCGACAAGCCGGAGGAGACCGGCGTTCATCTCCATTGCTTCAAGTCGCTCGACGCCGCCGTCCCGCAGATCGACAATACTTATTCCAAAGTGACGATCGATGGCAGGGAACTCAACGCCGAGCATGTTCGGACATATATGGCGCAGAGCGCGATGCCGCACCTGGACGGGAGGATTATATCAATCTGCTGTCCGGCATGTTCGATGGAACATTTCGATTCTGGGGCAGACGCCTATACTCCCCACGTCGAACATGTTTGCCACGGATGCGGCGCCATGTTCAAAACAAAGGGACAGCTGAAAAAAACCATCTGCAACCCGTTTGTCGCGCTGAGAGCCCAATTGGCTTCAAACTCGCCGAACCCCCTGCGCAATGACTCGCTAGGTTTGCGACCTGAGACAATCTAGGCCGGCAAACTCGTTAAAATGATCGGACGGCAATGGCGGAAGGTATCCGCCATGGGCGATCATCTTTGTGTAAGCGGCCATTGCCTCGTCCGACCTCAGAACGGCCGCCTTAACCGTCATCTGCAACAGCCCAATAGAGCCCATCACCTTGGCGGAGTCGAGCCGCTTCTTGGCGCAGTTCCGCGCGGCCCTATCGTCGCATGCGAAGTGGCAAGGAATGGCCTCTGCCGCCAAGATGCACTCTGTCTCTCCATCGCCCAAGTTCAATTCCGCCTTTGCTTTGGTGAAATCCGACATGGAGATTATTTCGCCATCCAAGAGATCTAAGAAGCCGGCCTTGATGGCGCCCTTTACAACCGATGCGATCGTCTTCGATTCGTCGACGACCATGCCGCTGATCAAAAAACGCGTCCCAGGCAAATGGAAGACGCGCAACAGCACTTCGCCGTTGACGAGGTTGATCAGCGTTGAGGCGTCGATGATTATGATCACGCCAAGTAGCCTCTGCTCGGGGAGGAAAAGCTTTCGTGGGCGGCGAATAGGACAGTGGCGGGCATGTTGAGCAACTCTGCGGCTTTGCCCATCGACATCGAACCGGATCTAATTTTTTTCACGGCATGCCGAAGCAAAACGGGAGACGGATCGATTCGAAGTTGATCCCTCGGCGGCAGCTCCAAAGCATCTGCCCGCTTTTCGGGGTTTCCAAATTCAGCAGTGAGTTTCTGATAGAGCGCTCTGGCTCCGTTTCGTGGGAGCAAGCCGAGTTGCTCGCATCGCCTAGCGGTGACTTCGAAGCCGAGATTGTAGAACCTGGCCAACCAAAGAATTTCGATGTCTCCTAGCGGGCCGGTGCTTTGTAGTTCGGACCTGACTGCGCTTAGGAAGCGTATGACTCCCTCCTTGGGAAGAAGCAGCGAGGAGGCGAAAGCGTCAGCGAATTTCTCCTCCTCCCTGCCCGACACACCCTCGATGGTGTTGCCATCGACCTCGGAGTCGAAAAGAGCGAAATTCTCGCCGGCCCGCGAATGATGAGCGACGAGATGGCCGAGCTCGTGACCAAGCGTGAACAGCATTCGGGGAGCAAAAGTTCTTGCGCCAACGAAAATGAACGCTCGGTTGTCAACGATGGCGGAGACGCCCTCGATGGTGGAGTCGCGACAAAAAAGAATGAAAATGCCAAGTTCAGCTGCGATCTGCGAGAGGTTCTGCAGCGGTTCGAGAGCGTCGGCCCGCGAGAAGAGCTTCCTAAAAACGGTGGCGAAGCTTTCCGCTGATGAGGTTCTGGGGTCCATTCCCCGAAACGCGTCCAACCAGCGCAAATCAGTGGGCAGGTCCGATGCGAAAGCCAGCACGTCCCTGATTTGAGCCGAAAGCAGCTCAACGGACGTCTGCTTGGCGACGTCCTGTTGCGCGAGGGTCTGCCGAAAAAGCATTTTGATGGGCTCTGGGGGAGCTTGCTCAGTGAACGCCGACAGGGGAACGCGGAGCACCTTTGCGATCAGCCTCATTTCTCCGAGCGTGGCCTGGGCGCCAGAGTCGACCTGCCGCAGCCGCTCGGACGACAGGCCGGATTTTTTTGCAGCAGCATCCCAAGTCATGCGACGGCTCGATAGATGCTCTGCGATGCTAATCACGATCGCGCCTCCCGTTTGAGATCGTCGAGGGCGGACCTGATGCGGTAGGCTTGGTCATCTGAAAGCTTTCTGAATCGCCCGATGATTTGTCGGATTGTGGTGGCCTCGGGCTTGTCAAAGACATTCGACAGTATTGAGACCGATCGCTCGCGGCCAAGTTCAATCTCTCGCGGAGTCTCCAATGCCACCGGATTTTTCCCGACCAAGTAATTTCTGATCCGCTTGTCAAAATTCCCGTGGCTATCGCGCGGGTCATGCAACCCTTCGGCGGTAACGATGATGTTGCCATGCCTCTGGCCGGACTCATCGAAGGTCAGGCGGTTCTCAGGAAACGCATCAAAGGCCGCGATCTGGTCTTCGAGCTTGCTGTCAATTTCAAGACCGCCAATGACATACTGATTGACACGCTTTCCCATGCTGCCGCTGATGACAAAGATATGGTCGCCCAGTTTCACCAATCGGCGCAGGTCAGGTCGGCAAGTCCCCATGGTGGGCCTGGCGCCGGCGCGCAAAATCGGGTCCGCCAGCGGCCGCCCCATGCCCGGATCAGAACCTGGCGAAATGAAAATGTAGCTGGACATGGCATCTCTCACTTTAACGAATAAGTGCTGTTATTTTGAACAGTATTCAAAATATTGCAAGCAAGCCGTCGAGAAAGTTGTCTATTGGCTACATGGGCATATTTAGCTTGGGATATTTCTCACCTAGTTGCCGGGAAACGGAGCAGCGCCGTCAGGTCAACATCCGGGTGGAGTGAACACTTGGATTTGTCCGATAGTCGCCTGAATGAGATTAATGCCGTACTCGCAGATGCCATTTGGGATACGGGGAAACGCGCTTGAAGTTCCAGACTGGTGACCGCCAATGTCGAGGTGTCGCGAAACCATTTGGGACCAGAAGGCCACTCAATATCGACAAGAAGGTGCCTTGGTCCGTTATGCTGCCCGACATTGGCATCCTTAAAGCTTCAGTTTGCGTACTTAGCGTGAACAAGTTTCGGTTCTAGCCAGGCGGCCAATATTTCGACTGCACATATGGCTTCTTCCAGCGACTGCCGGGTTATGTGCAGTGATGGGTTTATCAAATAGCCTCCATTCCAATCATCGTTGGACGGAAGCAACCATCTTAGCTCTTCCGGATTGATGAACAAGGGCCTCGGATATTTGTCCAACGTATTTTGGTCGTGCTGAATCGAAAGTGTCCCTATCATTTCTCGATGTTGCTCGCGATTGCGGGCAAATATCATCTGCTCAATGATTCCAGCGTCGGCGGGACATTCAACCCAGTTGAGATGGACCCCGTGTATCGAAAGGACACGACGAAATCGATCCAAGGGGCTCTCTCCCTTTTTGCCTTTGTCTTGGATGCCTAACTGCGCACTCCACGTGTTGAGGTACAGTTTAAAGGTATTGGACAGTAACGAAATGCAGGTCCGGCCGACGACCTGTATCGCTGTCTCTGCTTCAGACCATTTTGCCAAAAATGCTGGTTCCCCATCCTCACTATAAGGCGGAATAAAAGGATCTTCTTGAGCCCGTATTTTTCCCTGCTCTCAAATGGCGCGATTGCGACGTTGTGAAAGTTGCGAATGAACTTCGTATGTTCTTGCAGAAAGTACAGTACATCCATAGACACCTCCGCTTCAAGTGAGAGATGCATACCGATTGTGGAAAAGGCATCGGTTCAGAAATCGCCACATTCATACCAGCGCGAAATCAACGATGCCAATAGGGACAGTTAAGCTATCCTAGCAAGAATCATCGTCTACGTGGGTATTTGTGGCCGCTTGTGACACGGATCAGTGGCATGAGCAGGAGTCGGCGGCTTGCGGTATGAAGCAGGGATTAGGACTAGAGTCGAGGCTTGAGTAGAAATTGGTGGCTCACGCAGGACTCGGTGCTAGCCGCATTGATATAGGAGCTAGTGGCCGTACTGGAGCAAGAATCGGTGGCCGTTCTGATGAGAATACGCACCGAACTGGCGAGCAAGAGCCCGCTTGAGGGACCACCGAGGAACATTTTGTGTCCCGCGAGAGATCGTCATAGAGCATTCGATTCCGGCGAGCACGATTTGCTGTACAGGCAGGACAACTAGTAGTGAGGAGTGCCATCCATTGTCTTTACTCTGGTTTTGGCCGAAGGGGCATGGTTGGGGGCATTCCGAAGTTCTGGACGATTGAGGTGCGGTATTGGTGGGGCCTTTCCCGGATGATAGGAATCCCCCTCTCGAAAAAGCTACCTTCGGGTAGCTTTTTCTTTTTTCGTCTATACGCGGAGAGAAGCACTTCGTTCCTCAGGCGCAGGGCAGTGCGCTTCGAATCGACCAACTGCTGTCGCTGCGCTGAAGCCCAGCGCATTAGTGGTTCTAATCAATTTTGTGAATGAGCATGCTTTTACGGCGCCTAGCGTATCAGTTCGTGTCCAAATGGCAGACCTGACCCTGCGTCCTTCGATGCGGGCACCTGCTTCAGCATGAGCGACGCAACTGCCGAGACAACGCTGACGATGCCTGCTATCAAGAATGCGAACCGGTAACCCGCAAGTTCGGCCGCCTGGGGGAGTTGCCCGGTGGCCAATTGCGTCGCCATTACTGAATGGGCGACTGCACCGAGTACTGCTATGCCCACTGCGCCACCCAACTGGCGTGCAGTGTTCTGTAGTCCTGCTGCAAGACCCGAGTCTTTCCGCGGAACGCCTGCAAGAACTGCTTGCGTGGCACTCATCATCACCAAGCCGTTGCCAGCGCCGACCAGCAATGTAGGCAGCAGAAATTCGCTGACCTGCAATGGATGAACAGGTAGCCAATTGAGCCAGATCAGGCCTGCTGCCGACACGAGGCTGCCAATAAAGGGCAACTGTGTAAAGCCAGCGTCCCGCAAATAGCGTGATGCGATCGATGCGACAGCCAGTGCGGAAGCCATTGGCAGTAAGGCCAGTCCGGTGTCGAGCGGACTGCGCCCGTCGATCCGCTGCAGCGCCTGCGACAGAAAGAACATCGACACCGTGAGAACCGCGCCGAGGCTCAACACCATAGCCATTCCGATCGTTACGTTTCGCAGGCGAAATATTTCGAAATTGATCAGGGGCTGGGCCGAACGGCGTTCAGCTGCGATGAAGGCGACGAACATGATCAGCGCGGTAGCCAAGGCACTGAGCACGGTACTGGATGTCCAGCCTGCATGTACCGATTCTGAGATCGCATAGAGACACGAGGCCAACGCCAGCGTGACAGTGGACGCTCCCAGAACATCGAGCTTCGCCCGGGCGTCGTCCGTTAGCTGTGGTCGCAGACAGCCGGCAACAACCGCAGCCAGGACGATACCGACAGGTATGTTGACGAACATCACCCAGCGCCAGCTGGCTAGGCTCGTCAGCAAGCCGCCAATGACCACGCCAAAGGCGGAGCCCATCGCGGCGCAGGCCGCCCACAGGCCGATCGCTCGTTCCTGACTCGCCCCCTTGGGATGGGCGGCGACGATGACTGCCAGCGGTGAGGTCGCCAGTACCGACGCGCCCAAACCCTGCACTGCGCGCGATGCCAGCAGCATGCTCCCGGAAGTCGCAAAGCCACCTGCCAGGCTGGCTCCAGTGAACAGCGTCAAACCCCACAACAGAAGGCGCCGGCGCCCATAGATGTCGCTGGCGCGTGCAGCGAGCAACATGAAGCCACCCAGCAACAGCAGGTAGATGTCGACTACCCACTGCAATTGGACAGGTGACAGACCCAGGTCATCGCGCATCGCCGGTAGCGCGACGTTCACGATGGCACCGTCCACCACGACCATGAAGGCACACACGCAGGCGACGAAGGTAGCAATCCAGGTCGATACGCCACTGCGCAGCAGCGGTGGCGGCATCGCCGGTACGGAAGATATAGACATTTGTTGACCTTTCAGCACGATGACGGCGGCGACTGCCGCCTAAAAGTTTGGTAGGAGCCAAGTATGCTGAACAGCATGAAAAGTCATATAACGGTAAATGGACTTAAAATGGTGATAAATGGCCAAACTGAATCCTGAGCATGAGCAACCGGAAGACAACTTCAGCGAGTGGTCGGATGGCCCTCGTCTGATCGCCTTGTTGGGGAATGACGATCAGGCCAGCGAGTACCGCCTCGGAACACGCGAGTACGGTTTGCATCACCACCATCGAGGGCAGGTGTTCTGCGTAGAAGCCGGGCTCATCCATGTGCGGACAGCTCACGGGTCGTGGTTGCTCCCGCCGAACCGGGCCGGCTGGATGCCGCCAGGGGTACCGCATCAAGTACGTGTCAGCGGTGCTCTTGCCGGCTGGAGCGTGTTCATCACGCCGAAATCCAGTGCGTGCTTGCCGAGCCAGCCTTGCGTGATCGGCATCACCGAGGTGTTGCGCGCATTGGTGCGCCGGGCCGCCGAATGGGACAAGTCCGCTCAGCTGGCACTGGACCAAGAGCACGTCGTTACCGTCATCCTTGACGAAATCCGTCGCGCGCCGCATGAGTCGCTGCACTTGCCAATGCCGACAAATGCTCGGCTGGAGCGCATCGCTCGGGCGATCCTGGACGATCCAGGTTCGATTCGAACATTGGAAGCTTGGGCAGATTGGGGCGCGATGTCGGCTCGAACGCTGCGCCGTCAGATGCTGGCTGAAACAGGCCTGAGCTTTGCCCAATGGCGCCAGCAGGCACAACTCACGCATGCCCTGGAAATGCTGGCGCGTGGAGACTCGGTCACGCATGTTGCCGACACGCTGGGCTATGCCTCACCGAGCAACTTCATCGCCATGTTTCGCCGTTCCTTCGGCGACTCCCCGGCACGATACTTTGCGGCGCGTTCTGTTGGCGGCAGTTGAAGCACTGACATCAATCGGCTGCCTCCCATCATTGAGATCGGGCAGGCACGCGCTTGGACGATGGGTACACGCTGGCAGCATCTTTAAAAATGACAGGGGGGGATATTCATGCCTGTTTTCTCATGCAATATTGGTCGAACTCGGCAGCTCGGAGGAGAGGCGCTGCTCTCTGCAACATCGGTCCAGGCCGCATGAAGCATGGGTTGTTGAATTAGGTAAGTCCGTTTCTATTGACCTATCACATACCTTGCCGTGGGTGTTGAGCATACCTTTCAGTGTATGAATTGTGCTGCGCCCACGTAGCAGTACTCATTGCCATTCCCCTTATTTGCAAGAAGAATTCTATTTTAGTTATGTGGGGTAGACGTCGGTGATCTATCCCTGTTTGTGATGTGGGAGGGCCTTCTTGATGTCATCGTTGATGATGCCGAGGTTCGAACACATAACAACAAGGAACGGGTGCAGCCATGGATGTATGGAAAGCGATAACCTATGTGAGTTCGCCTCTGACGCTCGTAGCATTCCTTGCTGCCGTTGTGGCATGGGTTTATGTCACCCAGCTTAAACGTACTGAGGTACTAATCAATAGCGCCAAAGAATCTGACAGGCGCATATTGCTCGAAGGCGTGCTGGAGGTGCTTCGTGTCAATGTGGACAAATTACCTCTGGCGCGGCGATTTGAGATTGCTACACAGCTTCTGCACGGAAGGGCACTTAAACTCAAACTGGCATTTGCTGCGTTCATGGTGGTGGCGTTTGGAATGCTTGCTTTGTCAGCTTTCGCCATTTATCAATTACCAGCGGAACAATCTATCAAGGATCTGCTGGAGGGGCAGCAAAAGCTAGAGGCAGTGGCTGCACTGAAGAGACATCAGATATATCCTATTTCTGATACTGATTTGCCTCGTGCTCTGAGCGAGCTAGTAAAACTCGACAAGAATGAGTTGAAGTTGGGGATACTTGAGAGAACGCAGAAAATGCAGGAAAAAATTGACGCAGCTCCATCTGTCGCCGAACTACGGAGACGGGCGGAGCGAACGGAGGCTCCCTTTGAACGCCTGGGCCTCAAGCTATGGGCAGGCGTTCCCAAAATAGGTCCAGATCAGCCACGTCGTTTTTATGTCAATGTACCAATAGGTGCAGACTATGCATGGAAAAGGCTGAGGATTATCAATCCAGCCACAAATGAGGAAATCAGGGTGATTGCACGCCCAGTGATAGATGATCAGATTCGAGACGTTGATATTCACCTTAATTATCAACAAGCCGCACAGCTTTTTGGTACGCAGATTTCTGAAAGAAAGAAGGAATTATGGGCGCAGGTGCTGGGGCCGGGTCAGCTTTATGATCCAAGTTGTGAACCAGCTCGCAAGCCGGCGGAAAAGAGGCGGTTGGCACAATGTGATCCTGAAGAGTCACCTGACTATTTTGTTATGTTAAAGTCCCGGCCATAAGCATGTCGTGCTGAGTCTGCTCGAGCGTGACACTACAGCCATATCTTCGGGAGCAAGGCACGCTCAAATACATAATCTGTTTTGTAGACGATATGCGGCTTACCGAAGTCCTGTACAACCCATGTACTGCACAGCGACGCGGGATGCGTAATTCACGGACGCCGCCACCGCCGTTATTCCCCCGCAAACCTTATCCCATCTCAACTCCCCTATTGTTTCCCGCATGTATCGTAAGCCTCTCCCATCACCCCCGGAGAGTCCCGTGCCCTATGCCTGCACCAAAGTCGACGATCTGGAAAAAAGCACCATGGTTGGCAACCACCAATGCGTCGCGCTGGTCCGCCACTACGCGGGTGCGCCTGCCACATTGGCCTGGAAGCAGGGCGAGGCAGTGCTGGGGAACCGTTTGCTGCGCAATGGCACGGCCATTGCCATATTCGTCAACGGCAAGTATGCGAATCATCAGCAAGGCAATCACGCGGCCCTGTATATGGGACAGGCGCTGGACGGTATCCTCGTCATGGACCAGTGGGCGGGCAAGCGCCCGGGCATTGTGACTTCGCGCACCTTGCGTGCCAAAGGCCAGTACAAGAATGGCTTGCATATCGACCCCAGCAACAATGCCGACTCTTTTTCCGTCATCGAATAAGGGAGCATCGATGCCACATCGACGTTTGTTGACCGGCGCCGCCTGCTGCCTATTCCCTGTGTTCGCGCAGGCTGCGATGCCCGCCGTGAATGCTTGCCCGGACAGCGTGCCTGCGACAATGATCAGGCTGAACGCCGTGCCGGCTGGCTGGACGCCGTATATCGGCAGCCCACTCTACCTGAGTGCCGCGGCGCCGATCGACGGCGCGCCGGCGCGCAGGGGGCAGCTCGTGCCCAGCGGGGAGCGTAAGAAGCAAGGGAGAACGACGCTCAGCTACCGGCTGGAAGGCCCCTACCCAGACGGCAAGTGGCTGCAGTGCAGCTACGGCGAGCATGGTGAGGTAACGCTGTCGCGGAGGATGGACGACAGTGTCAGCCTGTGCGAGTTCACCTACAGGAAAGGCCGCAAGGCCGGGCAGAACGAGATCGATATCGATTGCCGGTAAGTGAGTTGGTATCAGCGGTATTGCCGGGTGAATCGCAGGCCGCTGCAATCAGTGCCTGCAGCTGTGCATGTCGGCTTACGCGTTCCGCTAAGCCGACCTACGCAACTGCCGCCCGCCGGCGGGCCAGACGCAAAAAAGCCCGCCGAAGCGGGCCTTGTCACTCTACAGTCAAGCCAAAAGCTCAGAACTGGTTCATGGTGTTGTCTTTGCCGGCAGCCTTGAGCGCCGCTTCGCCGCTGAAGTAATCCTTGTGATCGTCGCCGATGTCCGAGCCGGACATGTTTTGATGTTTCACGCAGGCGATGCCCTGGCGGATTTCCTTGCGCTGCACGCCGGCTACGTAGCCCAGCATGCCCTGGTCGCCGAAGTATTCCTTGGCCAGGTTGTCGGTCGACAAGGCGGCCGTGTGGTAGGTCGGCAGGGTGATCAGGTGGTGGAAGATGCCGGCTTCGCGAGCCGAGTCGGCCTGGAAGGTGCGGATCTTCTCGTCGGCCTGGACTGCCAGTTCCGTCTGGTCGTATTCCACGCTCATCAGCTGGGCACGGTCGTAGGCGGACACGTCCTTGCCTGCGGCTTTCATGCCATCGAAGATTTGCTGGCGGAAGTTCAGGGTCCAGTTGAACGACGGGCTGTTGTTGTACACCAGCTTGGCGTTCGGGATGACCTTGCGGATTTCGCTGACCATGCCGCCGATTTGTGCGATATGCGGTTTTTCCGTTTCGATCCACAGCAGGTCGGCGCCGTTTTGCAGCGAGGTGATGCAATCGAGCACGCAACGCTCTTCGCCGGAACCGGCGCGGAACTGGAACAGGTTGCTCGGCAGGCGTTTTGGACGCAGCAGCTTGCCTTCGCGCTTGATGATGACGTCGCCATTGCCCAGCGCGTCGGCCGACACTTCTTCGCAGTCGAGGAAGGAGTTGTATTGGTCGCCCAGGTCGCCTGGTTCAGTCGTCACGGCGATCTGCTTGGTCAGGCCGGCGCCCAGCGAGTCGGTGCGGGCGACGATGATGCCGTCGTCCACGCCCAGTTCCAGGAAGGCGTAGCGGATGGCGCGGATCTTGGCCAGGAAGTCTTCGTGCGGTACCGTGACTTTACCGTCCTGGTGGCCGCATTGTTTCTCGTCGGACACCTGGTTTTCGATCTGGATGCAGCAGGCGCCCGCTTCGATGAATTGTTTCGCCAGCAAATAGGTGGCTTCGGCATTGCCGAAACCGGCGTCGATGTCGGCGATGATGGGCACGACGTGGGTCACGTGGCCGTCGATCTTGGCCTGGATCGCTTGCTTTTCAGCGCCTTGGGCCGCGTCCAGCTGGCGGAACAGGCCGCCCAATTCGCGGGCATCGGCCTGGCGCAGGAAAGTGTACAGTTCCTTGATCAGTGCCGAGACGGCGGTTTTCTCATGCATCGACTGGTCCGGCAGCGGGCCGAACTCGGAGCGCAGGGCGGCAACCATCCAGCCGGACAGGTAGAGGTAGCGGCGGTCGGTGCTGTTGAAGTGCTTCTTGATCGAGATCATCTTCTGTTGACCGATGAAACCATGCCAGCAGCCGAGCGACTGGGTGTACTTGGATGGGTCCGCATCGTAGGCAGCCATGTCGTTGCGCATGATCTTCGCCGTGTACTTGGCGATGTCCAGGCCGGTCTTGAACTTGTTCTGGGCGCGCATGCGGGCGGCGGACTCGGGATTGATGGCGTTCCATGCGCTGCCTTGTTGGTCTTTCAAACCAGCAACAGCTTTGATGTCGTCTTGATATTGGGACATGTGAATCTCCTAAAAAGAAAAGCTATGTTTGAGAAAATCGCCGAGTGCGCCACAACGTCTTGTCGAAGCAAACTGCATGACTAAATAGTAGGCCGATTCGCGCCGATCTTCAAGTCTTATATAAGACATATAACTTAAATTAAGTCTTTGTTTTTCAACGGATTAATTATTATTTTTCAGGATATGAAATGAATTTTCAAAAAGTGAGAGGATATATTGCTGAGTCTGCTGTTCGGAATTCCGCGATGTGAAACGTCTTTTCAGAATTTGGTGCAGCGCGACAAAATCTGGGCGAAAAAAAAGCCACCCGAAGGTGGCCTTGGCCGCTGGCGGCTGATTTAGCGTCCCACGGTCTGCCGCTGATCCTTGATGAACAGCGCCGTCAACATGCCGATCACGCACACGCCGATCACGTAATAGGCGGGACCCAGTACATTGTTCTTCAGCATCAGGGTCACGACCACGGGCGTCAGGCCGCCGAAAATCGCATACGACAAGTTGTAGGAAAACGACAGTCCCGAGAAGCGCACCTGGGCCGGGAATGCCTGCACCAGCACGTAGGGCACGGCGCCGACGACGCCGACGAACAGGCCCGTCATCGCGTACAGGGGCAGCAGCAGGTCGGGGCGGCTGCCGACGGTGGTGTAGAAGATATAGGTACTGATGGCCAGCAGCACGGAACCGGTGAAGATCACGCGCTTGCCGCCCAGGCGGTCGGCCAGCATGCCGGCGATGATGCAGCCGAAGGCCAGGCACAGGGTCGCCACGGTATTGGCGACCAGGGTGGTGCGCGGCGCGATGTGGTGGATCTTTTGCAGCAGGGCAGGCGTCATCAAGATGACGACGACGATGCCGGCCGACAGCATCCAGGTCAGCAGCATCGACACGGCGACGGCGCCGCGGTGGCTGCGCAGCACGGATTTCAAAGGCATTTCCGTCGCCAGCGCCTTGCGCTGCTGCATTTCCGCAAAAACAGGGGTTTCATGCAGCCAGCGGCGCAAATACATGGCGCCGAAGCCGAAGATGCCGCCCAGCAGGAAGGGATAGCGCCAGGCGCCCTCGCTGATTTCTGCCGGCGTGTAGACGGTGTTGAGGCCCGTCGCGACGAGCGAACCGAGCAGGATGCCCACCGTCAGGCCGGCCGTCAGCACGCCGCAGGCAAAGCCCGTGTAGCGGCTCGGCACGTGTTCCGAGACAAACACCCAGGCACCCGGCACTTCGCCGCCCACGGCCGCGCCCTGGAAGATGCGCATCAGCAGCAGCAGCAGCGGCGCGGCCAGGCCGATGCTGGCGTAGGTCGGCAGCAGGCCGATCAGCAGGGTCGGCACGGCCATCATCAGGATGGACAAGGTGAACATGCGCTTGCGGCCGAGCAAGTCGCCGAAGTGGGCCATGACGATGCCGCCCAGCGGACGCACGACGTAGCCGGCGGCGAAGATGCCGAAGGTTTGCAGCAAGCGCAGCCATTCCGGCATTTCCGGCGGGAAGAACAACTGGCCGATGGCGTTGGCAAAGAAGACGAAGATGATGAAATCGTAAAATTCCAGCGCGCCGCCGAGGGCGGCCAGCGACAGGGTTTTGTAGTCTTGCTGGGTGAGGGGACGGCTTGCGGCGTGGATGGCGGCGGTGTTGGAAGTAGGCATGTGTCTCGTTCTTGTGTGTTATCGGAGATTGCCAGATCTAGCATACGCATTTCCGCCGCGTGAGTAAACGCGGGGCGTACGGGGACCAGCCTCAGCTGTGCTTAATACAACGCCGCTATCATCGGCGTTGACTTCATTGGAAAGGACACAGTATGCATATCATGATCGTGGGCGCCAGCCGGGGCCTGGGACGCGCACTGGTGGACGGTTTGCTTGCTGACGGCCACGCCGTCATTGGCGTATCGCGCCAGCAACCCGCCGACTTGCCTGCCGGCCAGGGCACGCGGCTGCAATGGATCGCGGCGGACCTGGCCGCACCCGCGGAGGCCGTCGAACGCATCGCCCGCGAAGTGCCCGCTGTGTTGGACGCGGTGATCTATAACCTGGGCGTGTGGGAAGAAAAAGCCTTCAGCGATGACTACGCTTTCCTCGGCGATGCGGACGATACTATCGTCGACATGGTCAATACCAACATCACGTCAACGATATTGCTGCTCAAGCGGCTGGTGCCGCGCTTGCTGCCCAGCAGCAAGCCGCAGCTGATCCTCACGGGATCGACGTCAGGCTTGCGCCAGAGCGGCCGCCCGGAAGTGACGTTCAGCGCCTCGAAATTCGCCCTGAACGGCATCGCCGATGCCTTGCGCGAAGGTTTCCGTGCACAGGGACTGGCCGTGACGGCGCTGCAGCTCGGCTATCTGAATACCTACGATGGCTTGTCCGTGCCGCTGGCGGACGCCGCCGCGCGGGGCGAAGGCGAGCTGATCCCCGTGCATGACGTCGTCGCCGTCGTGCGCATGCTGCTGAACCTGTCGAGTGCCTCGTTCGTGCGCGAACTGGTGCTGCCGGCGCTGCGCGACGAGCGTTTTTAGCCGCTATGCATCGTCGCCGTAGACTTCGGACCAGCCGAGACGCTCTTCCAGCCACTCGTCCGCTTCGGACGAGTCCATGTGCAGCAGCAGGGCGCCCAGCCGCAAGTTGCCCTTGGCCAGGGCCAGCACGGCGAACACGGATTCCAGCATGACGGGGTCCAGCTGGCCCTGCAGGTCGCGCGCGGCGATGGCGGGCAACTGCGCCCAGGCCGCCTGATAGCTGGCGGCCAGCCAGTCCGGCAGCGGCGGATTGTGCTTGCGGTGGCGTTCCAGCTCGATCAGGGTGATGAGCGCATAGAAATCTTCCGCGCGGGACGGTGCGTTGCCCAGCAGGTGGACGAGCTGGGGCACGGCCGCATACGAGGCGACGCCCACGTCGCCCTGGTGGTGCAGCTCTTCCCACAGCTCATGCCAGACGTCCTCGCCTGCCTGCATGGCCTTGAGCGCCCCGGCCACGTCGTAGGGCATGCGGTAGCCGCCTTCCAGGGTGGGCCAGATGGGATCGTCGAGTGATAACAGCATGGGTTTCCTTGATGATTGGGGAACGCTCGCCTGAGCAAACGCGCACTATACAAGCACTAAGCAAGCACCCGGCGCACGCAGCGCGCGTAGCCGTCAAACGCGCGCGCGTTCTGGTAGGCGACGCCCGTGTCGAAATCCTTGCACCAGGCTTCGTCCTCGATGTCGCCAGGCTCGCTTGACCAGTGCCAGTTCGGCCGGAACACCTCTTTCAATGTCGCATACAGCAAGGTCTGCTCGCGCCGATCCGGCAGGCTGTGGCCCAGGCTGGCAGCCCAGTTGGATGCGGCTTGCCAGGAATGGTTCTCCTGCTCGTACTCGTCCGGCAGCAGCACCAGGTGGTAATCGGGCGCGCCATCCCAGCCGAGGATCAGGCCGGCATAGCGTTCGCCCGGCTGCAGGGCGATGGGCGCGTCGGCCGATGGCGCCAATGTGACCCGGCGCACGGCGCAGGCGCGGCCTGAATAAGTCTTGCGATAGTTGTACTGGGTGCCGTTGTCGAAATCGTGGCTCCACGCCATGCGGGGCAGGATGGCGTCCGCTTCCGACGACCAGTACCAGGCATCCGGGAAGGCGTGGCCCAGGTTGGCGTGCAGCAAGGCCAGTTCGCTGCGCGTCGGCAGGCAGGCGCCGCGCGCCGCGGCCCAGTCCAGCGCGGCTTGCCAGGGCAGGGCATCGGCCTCGCCGGGCAGCAGGAACAACTGGTAGCCGGCGGCACCGTCCTGGCCAGGCATCACGCCCGCGTAGTGCTCGCCTGCAGCGGCGCCCAGCACGCCCGGGCAATGCTCAAACCAGCCATCGTCTTCTTCCGTGGCAATAAATGCCGCGATCAGCGCTTGCTGCGCGGGCGGCGCGGCGGCCAGCAGGGTGTTGAAGCAGGTGATGGCCGAGGCGTTGGGCGTGCCGGCGCCGTTGGCGATACCGACGAGAAAGTCACCGGCCCAGTCGGGCAGGGTGGCGATCAGGCGCGGCAGTTCGTGCAGCAGGGCGGTGCAATACGCCGTCTCGCCGAAACGCCAAGCGGCGCGGTTGGCCGTCTGGTAGGCGCCGTAATCGTGCTCGGCCTGCACGGATTGCACAATCGCCAGCGCGTAGTGCGCGCCTTCCTTGCCCGTCAGCGCATCGAGCATGGCGCAGTAGCGCTGGAAGCGCCGCTGCGCTTCATCGGACGGTGTGGAGGTATCGTCATCCTGGATAATGTTGCCCACAATTAGTAATTCGGCTTTCCAGAGTTCAAAGGCAGTTGGCATGGCTGTGGCTGGCGAGAGTGGCGTCGGCCATGATTATGCCCCGACCATTGGTGTTTCAGCGTGCTGATTGAACATGCTACAGTCCGCCTTTGCCGCCAGCCTGGTGCGGCTTTGCCTGGATCATGATTGATGCCCACCTGGACTTCCCCGCCCCAACTCGTCGCCCTTGCCGCCTTGTATGCGCAGGCGCAGGCCCATCCTGAAACGATCAGCGACGCGGCCTTCCTCGAGGCCGTCAAGGCTGCCCACTGGCCCACCAATTGCTGGAGTTACGTGGAAGCATCGTTTGCCATCATCGCGCCAGCCTGCCTGCTGCGTCCGCATCTGAGCGCCGGGCTGATCGTATTCCCCATCGATGCCATGATCGCGGGCGGCCTGGACGATGCGGGGCAAGTCATCGCGATTGGCCGGGCCTGCGCGACGCGCGACGCGCCGTACGTGGAGGTGAGCGAGGAGGGCAAGCGCTGGCTGACGCAGGTGTGGCCGGGACTGGGGGCGGTGGTCGAGAACGTGTTCCAGTCCAGGCTGCAGGCGGCGCTGGCCGATGACGATGATGATGAATAAGCGATGAACAAGCGATCAACAAACGCCGACGCTTGACGCCGAAAGCCCGTTTACGTTAGGGTATACGTAACTACTTACCTATATTCTGCTAACATGTCCTCCAACCTGCAAACCTATGGCTCGCTGATGCTGGCCAGCCGCCTGCGCCGTCTTTCCGATCAATTGTATGCGGGCGTTGATACCAGCTATCTGGCGGCCGGCGTCGAGCTGACGTCGCGTTGTTTTCCCTTGTTATTGCTGCTGCGCGACAATGGCCCCACGGCGATCACGGCCCTGGCCGCGCAGATCGGGCAGACACATCCGGTGGTGGTGCAGCTGGGACGCAAGCTGCTCGATGCCGGCGTGGTGGCGGAGCTGCCGGATGCCAAGGACGAGCGGCGCCGCCTGCTGGCGCTGTCCGACGCGGGGCAAGCCTTGCTGCGCGACATGGCGCCCCTGTGGGACGACGTGCGCGCCGCCGTCGATACGGTATTCGAGCAAGGCACGCCGCAGCTGATGGCCAGCCTGGACCGGGCCGAAGCGTGCTTGCAGGCGCAGGGTTTCGGCGAGACGATCGCCGCGTGCCGGCGCCAGCGCGAGCGGGCGGCCGTGGAAATCATCGACTACGACGCCGATTACGCGGCCGACTTCAAGCGCCTGAATATCGCCTGGCTGGAACGCTACTTTTATGTCGAGGCGCTCGACGACAAGGTGCTGTCCGATCCGCAACGCTCGATCCTCGACGATGGCGGGCAGATTTTCCTCGCGCGTTTGGACGGCAAGATCGTCGGCACCTGCGCCCTGATCCGTGCCGGCGGAGACAGCATCGAGCTGTCGAAGATGGCCGTCACGCCGGAATGCCAGGGCCTGGGCATTGCGCGCCGGCTGATCGAACGGGCCTTCGACGCCTTCGAGGCCAGCGGCGCCAAGCTGCTGTTCCTCGAGTCGAACAGCAAGCTGGCGCCCGCCATCCGCCTGTACGAAAGCAGCGGTTTTACCCATGTGGCGCGGCCCGCCGGCGACGCGCATTACCAGCGCGCCGACGTCTACATGGAGTGGCAAGGCAGGTAGCACACGCCAGGGCGCCACGCGGCGCTCCCCATCGGCCGTCTCCCGCGTTACAATACGTGCTCCCATAACGGAACCACGGTTCCACTATCGAGAGACGCCGACGCCGCATGCCTTCCTTCCCGATGCCCTTCCCGCAGATGATCGTACCCCCGGAGCCCACCCAGGCGCGCAGCAAGCAGGCGTTCGAACGCCTGCTGCAGGTGGGTGAACAGTTGTTGGCGGAAAACCGTTTCGATGAAATCGGCGTGGCCGACCTGGCCAGGCTGGCGGAAACATCCGTCGGCACGTTTTACCGTTTATTGGGCGAAAAGGACACCCTGAGCCGCTTGCTGCTGCAGCGCTTTTTTTCCGACATGGTGGAAAAGGTCGAAACCCTGACGGAACTGCGCCAGTGGGAAGGGCGCAGCCTGGAAGAGTTCATCCGCGCCATGGTGGCCATGTTCGTGGCCGTGAATGGCGGGCGCAGCGGCGTCTTGCGGGCCTTGATCACGCGTGCGTCGCAGGATGCGCAATTCCGCGACAGGGTGCACCAGATCAATCATCTGATCTCGCAACGCACGGTCGCCGTGCTGGCCAGCAAGTCGTCCAGCATCCGCCACCCGAACCCCACGCAGGCGATGATGGTCGTGCCGCCCGTGCTGCTGGGCATCCTGAACCAGCATACCTTGACGGGTTCGCTGTCCTTTTTGTCGGGTGCGGCACTCGAGGATGAGCTGGTGCGTGTTGCTTTAAATTACCTGACTTGAGATATTTAGCGATTTAACTTGAAATCGGAATTCGGATTCCGTATTATGTTTTCCAACAGCAGGAAAACATATTCCTGCACCTGAACACAAAGCATGTTCAACAGCAAGGAGACAGAATGCGGCGTCACACGACATCCGATGTTCCATTGCATTACCTCGACCTGGGCAGGGAGCAGGGCGATCCCGCGCAGTCAGAGCCTATTTTTCTGTTGCACGGCCTCGGTTCCTGCGCCGCAGACTGGCGTCCGCAGATCGATGCCCTCGGCAGCAGTTATCGGCTGATCGTGCCCGACCTGCGCGGCCATGGTGCCAGTCCCGCGCCAAACGGCGATTGGCAGATCGGCGACTTCGCCAACGACCTCTTCAATCTGATGGACCAGCTCGAGGTGCCGCGCGCACATATCGTCGGCTTTTCCCTGGGCGGCATGGTGGGCCTGGAAATGGCCAACCGCGCCCCGGGCCGGGTGGCCAGCTTGTGCCTGATCAATTCTCAACCATTTCAGGGCAGCAAGCCGGCAGCGCTGCTGTTTGCCTACTGGCTGCGGCGCACGGTGATCGCCACTTTCGGCCTGAAAGCCATGGGCAAGATCATCGGCAAGAAACTGTTTCCAGATCCGCCACAGCAGCCCCTGGTCGAGCGCTTCGCCACGCAGATGGCGGGCATGGACAAGCGTGCCTACCTGGCCGCGCTCGATGCCATTTTCCACTGGGATATCGACATCCATTTCCAGGCCCTGGCCATGCCCGTCTTCATCATGGCGGCCGACCAGGATTACACGCCCGTCGCCAGCAAGCGGGCCTTTGCCGCACAGTTTCAGCAGTGCGAGATCGAGATCATCGCGAACTCGCGCCATGCCACGCCCCTGGACCAGGCGCAGCGTGTGAATACCTTGTTGCAGTCCTTTCTCGCCACACATTCAAAATAAACAGGCCACTCGCCGCACGGGCAGGGGCCGGGAAACAGTCATCGCAGGGCAGGTGCTCGCTTCACGCGCGCGGGTACCGTGACGTCTTGCGATTCTGCAAACCGGCCGTCTTCCCTGGTGGTAAGCAAGCCTGACATTGGAGACGTTATGAAACTTGCTTTGAAATTAATGCCCGCCGCCCTCGCCGTTGCCGGCGCGTTCGCCACCCAGGCCCAGGCGCAGGAAACTAGCCCTGCCACTGCTGTCAGCGCTCAGGAAGCCAGCGACGCAAAAGAACGCATGGAAACCGTAACGGTCTCTGCCCGCCGCCGCGAAGAACGGCTGCAGGACGTGCCGCTGGCCGTCACGGCGTTTTCCGCCAAGGCCCTGGAACGGGCGAATATCCAGAACCTGGCCGACTTGCAGGAGCGCGTGCCGAACCTGACCGTGTACGCTTCGCGCGGCACGAATACCACCCTGACCGCGTTTATCCGCGGCGTGGGCCAGGCCGACCCCGTCTGGGGCGTGGACCCGGGCGTGGGTATTTATTTTGACGACGTCTACATGGCCCGTCCGCAAGGCGCGCTGCTCGACGTGTTCGACGTGCAGCGCATCGAAGTGCTGCGCGGCCCGCAAGGCACCTTGTACGGCAAGAACACCATCGGCGGCGCCATCAAGTACATTTCGCGCCCCCTGGCAAAGGAAAACGGTGCCTCGGCGGAAGTGGGCATTGGCAATTACAATCAGCGCAACTTCAAGGCCGCCTTCAATGTGGCCAACGAGAGCGGCACCTGGCGCGCGCGCCTGGCCGCTGCCAAACTGGACCGCGACGGATTCGGCCGCAACACGTTTAACGGCGAACAGGTCAGCGACCAGGACAGCACGGCCGCGCGCCTGTCCGTCGGCTACTTTCCGCAGGACATCCCCCTCACCGTCGTGCTGAGCCTGGACGCCACGGACGACAAGTCCGGTGTGCGCGGCTTCCAGCGCATGGGCGTGAGCGCTTTCGATCCGCTCAAGCGGCCCGCCAGCACGGATGCGTATGACATCCAGAGTGGCATGCCGGGCAACAACTTCACGCACAACCGGGGCGGTTCGCTGGTGGCCAACTACACCTTGTCGAACGACTGGTCCGTGAAAGTGATCGGCGCCAAGCGGCGCAGCACGTCCGAGCAAACCATCGACTTCGACGGCTTGCCGCAACCGATTGCCGACGTGTTCGGCGATTCGCGCGACGAACAGAAAAGCCTGGAATTGCAGGCCTCGTACAGCGGCGACTACGGCGCCGGCGTGATCGGCCTGTACCGCTTCGAAGGCACGGCCGGCGGCGGCATCTACAACAACTTCCTGGGGCGCCAGTTTACGACCGCCGTCAGCACGGTGGAGACGGACAGCACGGCGCTGTACACGGATTGGACCTGGCCGTTCGGCAAGGTGTGGAGCATCAATGCGGGCTTGCGCCACACGCGCGAGGAAAAGCGCGCCATCGTGCTCAACCGCGCTTTTGCCGATGTGGGCTTCACGCGGCCCATCCAGACGGCGGCCGACTTCGACAAGTCCTTGTCCGTCAGCAATACCTCGCCGAAAATTTCCGTGCGCTATGAAGCGTCGAAGACGACGAATTTCTACAGCAACCTGTCGCGCGGCTTCAAGTCGGGCGGCTACAACGTGCGCGCCAACAACCTCGTGGTGCCCGATTCCGCGCGGCCCTACAAGGATGAAAAACTCGACGCGCTGGAAGTGGGCATGAAGTATGCGGCGCCCGACGACACCTTCGACGCCAACGTGGCCCTGTTCTACAACCGCTACAAGGATATTCAATTGTCCGTCTTCACCAGCTATGTGCAGCCGGGCGGCGTGCCGGGCTTCTATGGCGACTTCACGAATGCGGGCAAGGGCACCGTGAAAGGCGCTGAGTTCGAATTCTCGTGGCGGCCGAACCGCCAGTGGGAAGTCAACGGCTTCCTCGCCCTGCTCGATGCGGGCTATGACGAGTTCATGAGCGGAGGCAAGAACATTGCGGATACGCAAAAGTTCAGCAATACGCCAGCCCGGCAAGTGGGCTTGAACGTGACGCGCACGGACCGCGACGTGTTCGGCGGCGCCTTGCGCAGCATGCTCGGCTATGGCTACCGCAGCAAGGTGTATCCGACGACGGACTTGAGCGAAACCCTGGCGCAGGGCGGCTACAGCATCTGGACGGCCGGCGTCGTGTGGGAAGCGCCAAAGAACTGGACCTTCAGCTTGCATGGCAGCAACCTGGGGAATAAGCGCTACCGCACGGATGGCTACAACATTCCCGCCGTGTTTATCCTCGACGGTTTTTATGGTCCGCCGCGCCAGATCATCGCCAAGGCTGGCTACAAATTTTAGAGTTCTTCACTGCCGGGGCCGGACCCGTTGGGTCGGGCCTCGCGGGTCGGAAGTGCCGGCTTGACGTGCGTCAAGCCGGGTCGTTGTCGCTGTTTTCGTCGTGAATAATAATCAGGAGACTGGCATGGCACATCTGCATCAGCAACTGCGTCATTTATTTTCTGCACTCATCGCCGCCTGCGGCTTGCTGGCCGCGCTGCCGGCTTCCGCCGGGCAGTGGGACTTCGGTCTGTACGCGAGCCTGTGGGGCTCGCGCGAATACCAGGTCTGGCTGCCGAGCAATTACAATCCGAATACGCCGCTGCCCGTCGTGCTGATGCTGCACGGCTGCGGTTCCGAGCCGAACAGCATGGCCGCCGTCAGCCGCTACAACCAGCTGGCCGACAGCGAAAACTTCATCGTCGTCTATCCGCGCCAGAACGTCACGGCCAACCCCATGCGCTGCTGGAACTTCATGTTGCCCTTGAACCAGGAGCGGGGCACGGGCGAGCCGGCCGTGCTGATGGGTATCTTGAACAAGGTCAAGAGCAAATATGCGGTGCAGGACAGTCGCGTGTACGTGACGGGCATCTCGGCCGGCGGCGCCATGGCCTCCATCATGGCCGCCTGTTATTCCGACGTGTTCGCCGCCGTGATGGTGCATTCGGGCGGCATGTACAAGGGCGCCATCGGCATGCTCACGGCCGCCGACTCGCTGTTCAACGGCAGCTCGTTCGACCCGAAAGTGCGCGGCAAGGATGCCTGGCGCTGCTCCGGTTCGCCGCGCCGGCTGATGCCGACGATGGTGTTCCACGGCACTTCCGACATCGTCGTCAATCCCGTCAACGGCGAGCAAACCATCGAGCAATTCCTGCAGACCAGCGACTACGGCGACGATGGCCTCGACAATGACAGCGTGCGCTACCGTGCCGACAGCATCGTGCGCCAGACGGTGCCGTACGGCCGCAGCTATACCATCGACACCTACCTGCACAACGGCGCCGTCATCGCGCAAAAGTACACGGTCGAGGGCATGAACCACGCGTGGAGCGGCGGCCCTCCCGGCTGGCCCTTCAGCGATGAGCTGGGCCCGGACGCCACCGTGATCAGCTGGAATTTCTTCAAGAATTACCAGCGCTGATGCTGTAAGGAACTAGCAGCTTGTACAATGGGGCGCAGCAATTGCGCCCCATTTTTATGCCCGTGAAAGATCCCATGCCTGCTTGCCGTTTGCTGTCCTGTCTTGCCGTTGTATTGCTGTCCGCCTGCGCCGGCACCGGCCCGTCCGCGCCATCGGCGGCCGACCTGCAAGCGTTCGAGCGTGCCGCCCAGCAAGACAGCATGCGCAGCGAGTGCGACTGGAACGTGCGTTATGCGCCCATCGCGCCCAGGGACGCCAGCGTGGCGCAACTGCAGGCCATCGCCACGGCGCGCCTGGGGGCCCTGCAACTGGCGCCCGCCTGGACCTTGTCCATGCCCGGCAGCGAGGCGCACGCCTTTACGGACTCGGCGCAGGACCGTGCCGGGCTGCAATTGTTGCTCAGCATCGTCTTGCCGGCCATGGAGCGCTACCCGGCCGGCGTCTTCGCGCGCACGGGCTTGCGCCACGTCGTGCTGGTGAAGGATTTGAGCGTGGACGGCCAGCGCCGCCTGGCCATGCCGGCGCCGGAAATCGACAGCGTCGTCTACGCCGACAACCTGCTGGCCGCCCTGTGTCCATCCGGCATGGAGCTGCGCGTGCACCACGAGTATTACCACTTCATCGAATACCGGCTGTTCAACGATTTCTATTACCGCGACCCCGCCTGGCTGGCCCTAAACCCGCCCGGCACAGCCTATGGCCAGGGCGGCGCCACGGCCTACGGCAAGGGTTTCCAGAACCTGGGCCACCCGCAGCCCGGGCTGGTGAGCCTGTACGCCGCCTACGGCCCCGAGGAAGACAAGGCGGAGGTGTTCGGCTGGATGATGGCGCCGGCGTATGCGTTGCGGCTGGAACAGTGGACGGCGTTTGATCCCACCCTGCTGGCGAAGCGGCAATTGTTGATGGATGTATTGAGCAGCAAGACAGATTCTTACTAAATATCAAGTCTGTTTCGCCTTTGCCACCTTGCGCACGTCCTGACGGCCGTCCTCCCGGTATTTCCTGGTAACTATATAATCGGCGCTTGGGCGATACCCGCCCCTGAACGTCGATTGAAGGAATGCCATGCCAGGATATTTCATGCGCTCTGCAGCGCTCTTTACCGTATCGGCGGCGTGCCTGTCTGCCAGTGCCGCCGAGGCGGTGGTGGATGCGCAGCAGCGCGCGTCCTTGCTGGATTTTTATGCGCAGCAATATCCGGGCGAGCCGGCCACGCGCACCGTGTTCGAGAGCGTGCCCGTGGTCGGCGGCCGCGGCAGCGAGGTGGTGGGCAGCGTGGAAACGCCGCCGTATCGCGGCCATGGCGCGCTGTGCCGGACGCAGCGCACCAAGTTCGTGCTGCATGGCGAAGGCAAGCAGGCGCGCTGGCAGGAGGCGGGCATGGAGTATTACGCCTGGCTCGACCGTGGCACCTGCCGCGCGGTGGCCGAGCCCGTGCGCATGCTGCAACGGATTCCCGATGTGGAACTGGAAGGCGTGTTGCTGTACCAGAAGCCGTTGCTGGAGCGGGCGCGATTATTGATGGCGGGTAACACGGCCTGCGCGCCGCTACGGGCGCTGAAATTTACGCTGGCAGCCGTCGACGTGGGCGCCGCCGCCCCGCGCGCCGAAGAGCGCTACGCGCTGGTGTTCAAGAGCGACCGCGACAGCTACACCCGCGTCTGGCTGCGCAAGAGCGGCGCCCAGTATGACGCCTGGAATGTGACTTGCCCGCCAGTGCTGTAAGCTGCGCTCCCTTGATTTATTTTTTGACTATTGCAACCATGAACGAAAATTCCACTTCCGCCCGCAGCTGGGGCACCATCGTCACGCATAGCGACGAGATGGCCATCATCTACCGCTATGTCGACACCTTCCATGACGACTGGGACCTATCGTCGCAGCCGGACCGCATCATCATCGCCTGGCGTTACGAAGACGAAACGGGCATGCCCGCGCCGAACGAGCGCGAGCATATGGAAGAGCTGGAAGCGGCGCTGGCGCCCGTGGTGGAAGAAGAGGGCTTCGCCACCCTGGCGCTGGTGTCGACGGGTGAAAACTTGCGCGAATGGATTTATTACACGCAGTCGGGCGAAGAATTCTTCAATCGCCTGAACACGGCGCTGGCGCCGCGCCCGAAATTTCCGATTGAAATCCGCAGCGCGGCCGATCCGGCCTGGTCGACTTATGCCGGCTTCATGGCCGCCCTGCCGAAGTAATTACACCAATGCAGCCGTCACGATGCGCGTGGCGGCCGTGATGATGTCCTGATTCGTGTCCGCGTTTTTCTGTTCGCGCGTGTAGTACACGGCGATGAGCAGCGGCGCGCCGCTGGGCGGGTAGGCCACGCCGATGTCGTTGACGCTGCCATAGGCGCCCGAGCCCGTTTTATCGGCTACTTGCCAGCCGGCCGGCACGCCGGCGCGGATGCGTTTGTCGCCCGTGGTGTTGCCGCGCATCCATGTGGCCAGTTGCTGGCGCTGCGGCGCCGGCAAGCTATTTTCCAATAACACTTGTTGCAAGCTGTGCGCCATCGACGCAGGGCTGGCCGTGTCGCGCATTTCGCCGGGGATGGCGCTATTCAATTCTGTTTCCCAGCGTTCCAGCTGGAATACCGTATTGCCGATGCTGCGTGCAAACGCCGTCACGGCTTGCGGCCCGCCCAATATTTTCATCAGGAAATTGGCCGCGCTATTGTCGCTGTACTGCAAGGTGGCGGCGCACAGCTCGGCCACGCGCATGCCATCGGCCAGATGTTTTTCCGTGATGGGCGAATAGGTGACCAGTTCTTTTTTCTCGTAACGCACGAGCTGTTCCAGCAAGCCCGGCTGGCTGACGCTGCGGTCCAGCACGGCGGCCGCCAGCATGGCCTTGAAGGTGCTGGCCAGGGGGAAGCGTTCGTCGGCGCGGTAGGCAACGCGCAGTTCGCTGCCCTGGCGCCAGGCGGCAACGCCGAGGCGTCCGCCGGCGGCCTGTTCCAGCGCGGCCAGTTGCGTGTGGGCGGCGGCGATGCTGGTGGCGGGTGCGGCAAACAGCAGCGGTGCCGGGCACAGCAGGGTAGTGCCGGCGGCCAGCAGGAGGGTGCGGCGGACGTGGTTCGGGGAGTCAGTCATGGTCTGTAGCTATTTTTGGAGTGGAAAGGGTGGCCAGCAGTTCGCCGATGGCGAGCAGGTTGGCCGGCTTGGTCAAATGGTGGTCGAAACCGGCCGCGCTCGATTGACTGCGGTCGTTTTCGGCGCCCCAGCCCGTCAATGCGACGAGCACGACCTTGGCGCCGGCCGGTATCCGGCGCAGCGCGCGCGCCACTTCGTAGCCGTTCATGCCGGGCAGCCCGATATCGAGGAAGATGACGTCTGGCAAAAATTGTGGCGCCACGGCCAGGGCCTGCGCGCCGTCGTGGGCCACTTGCGTGGCATGGCCCATCATGTCGAGCACGGCGGCAAGGGTATCAGCCGCATCGACGTTGTCGTCGACCACCAGTACGCGGAAATGGCGGCCGCTGGCGGCGGGGGCGGGCGCGTCCGGTGT
>NZ_LRIC01000052.1:0-60053 GCF_001758725.1 Janthinobacterium sp. HH106
TTGCTGGGCTTTGCGGCGACCAATGGCCGCCTGCCCCGCCAGTGGAATTGAATGGCGTGGTACAGCGCAGCAGCGGCCGCTCTACCGTCTGGCTGAACCAGGAAACGCAAAACGAACCGCACAACCGCCTTGCGCGCGACAAGTCCGGCACGCCCGGCGCCCTGACCTTGCGCCTGTCGAACGGCCAGGTGGTGCTCCTGAAGCCCGGCCAGCGCTACGACCCGGCCAGCGGCACGGTCACCGAGGCGCCGCCATGACGCCGCGCCAGGCGCATCGCCAACCCCGTTGCCAGCGCGGCGCCGCCCTGTTGCTGCTGGTGGCCGTGCTGGGCCTGGGCACGGCCAGCCTGCTGATCAGCGCCTTCGGGCGCAACACGGGCGAAGCCGAACGCCAGCAGCGCACCCTGGCCACCCTGGCGCAGGCGCGCGACGCCTTGCTGGGCTTTGCGGCGACCAATGGCCGCCTGCCCCGTCCGGCCGCCTCCGCCCTCGACGGGCGCGAACGGGCCGCCGACTGCGCCAACGACGCCGAGTGCAGCGGCTTTTTGCCGTGGGTGGCGCTGGGCGTGGACGGCGTCGACGCCTGGGGCAAGCTGCTGCGCTACAGCGTCACGCCGGAAATGGCGCGCGCGCCCATCGTCTCGTTTTCCGCTGTCGCTAACAGAGTCGTGCTCACGCGCGACGGGCGCGGCGCATTCGCTTTCGTGGCGGGCCAGGACCAGTGCGACGTCAGCGCCCAATGCCTGCCCGTCGTGCTGTTCTCGCAAGGCAAGGATCACTACGGCACGGCCGCCAGCGGCGTGGCGCAGATCAACACGGCACGCGGCAATATCGACGAAGCCGCCAACGACGGCGCCAGCCGCCGCTTCATTAACCGCCCCGCCACCGAGCTTGCCACGCTGCCCGGTGGCGCCTTTGACGACATGCTGACCTGGATTACCTTGCCCACCCTGTATCAACGCATGCGCGCCGCGCGCAACCTGCCATGAGCGCCCGCCATGCGTGCCGCCAGGGCGGCTTTTCCCTGATCGAGATCGCCATCGTGCTCGTCATCGTCGGCCTGATGATCGGCGGCCTGGTCACGCCGTTGACGGTGCAGCTGGAACAGCGCAAGGTGGCCGAGACGCAACAGGCGCTCAATGAAGCGAAGGAAGCGCTGACGGGCTACGCGCTGCGCTACGGCTACCTGCCGTGTCCCGCCATCTCCGCCGGCAATGGCCTGGAAGACCGGCGCGGCGCCCGCTGCACGGGCGAAAAACGTGCGGGTTTCCTGCCCTGGGCCACCCTGGGGCTGCGCCAGGGCGACAGCTGGAACAATCTGTTCCGCTACAGCGTGACGCCCGCCTTCAGCGACAGCGAGCAGCAATTCAACCTGGGCACGCCGCGCGACATCAGCATCGTCACGCGCAATGGCGGCGCGCTGCTGCAGGCGACGGCGTTAAGGGACATCCCCGCCATGATCATGTCCCACGGCAAGAACGGCTTTGGCGCCACGGGCGTGCAGGGCCAGCGCCAGGCTATTCCTTTCAGCAACAATGTCGACGAGCGCAACAATGCATCGAACGCCACCACTGTCATCAGCCGCGCCGCCAGCGGCCCGCAGCAGCCCGGCGGCGAGTTCGACGATATCGTCGTCTGGCTGTCGCCGAACATCCTGTTCAACCGCATGGTGGCGGCGCAAAGGCTGCCCCGCTGATGCACGCATCCATGCTCCGGCCCGCCCTCACCATCGCCCGCTACACGCTGCTCGAAGCGCTGCGCAGCCGCCTGCCGTGGCTGTTCGTGCTGGCCGCCTGCGCCGCCGCCGGCCTGGCCGGCTTTCTGCAGCAACTGGCGCTGACGGAAAGCGGCGCCGTGCAGGCGGCGCTGCTGGCGGCCGCCTTGCGCCTGGCCGGCGTCTTCCTGCTGGCCACGTTCATCATCACCAGCATGGCGCGCGAAGCGGCCGACCGGGGCCTGGAATTGCTGCTGGCCTTGCCCATGCCGCGCGCAGCCTACCTGCTGGGCAAACTGCTGGGCTACGGGGCGCTGGCGGCAGCGCCCGCCGTGCTGTTCGGCCTGCTGATGGCGCTGTTCGCCGCGCCCGCGCAAAGCGCGCTGTGGGCGCTGTCCTTGCTGGGAGAATTGTGGATCGTCGCCGCCTTCAGCCTGCTGTGCGCGGCCAGCCTGCAGCAGGCCTTGCCCGCGCTGGCCGCGACTAGCGGTTTCTATGTGCTGGCGCGCATGCTGGGCAGCCTGCAGCTACTCGCGCACGGCCCGCAGGCGGGCGACTCCCTGGTGCAACGGGCCACGGCAGGCGCCATCGACGTGCTGGCCCTGCTCTTGCCCCGCCTCGACGCCTTTGCGCGCACGGAGTGGCTGCTGTACGCGACCGGCGACTGGCAAGCCCTGGCCCGCGTGGCGGCGCAAACGGCCATCTATGTCGGCTTGCTGGCCAGCTGCGCGCTATGCGACTTTTACCGCAGGAACATCTGATGGCCGCCGCCCAGCGTCCGTGGTCGAGCGTGCCGCGCCCCCTATGCTGGCTGCTGGCGGCCTGCCTGCTGCTGCAGCTGGGCTGGCGCCTGGCGCAGCAGCAGGCACCGCCACAGGCGCGGCCCCTGCCCGCCGCGCCGCCGGCAGCCGTGGCGCGCCTGGCCAGCCTGGGCGAGCCGCTGGCCATGGCCAAGGCCATGCTGCTGTACCTGCAATCGTTCGAAGACCAGCCCGGCGTCAGCCTGCCATGGCGCAAGCTCGACTATGACCGCCTGGCCGGCTGGCTGGAGACGGCGCAAATGCTCGACCCGCGCAGCCAATACCCGCTGGTGGCCGCCAGCGAAGTGTACGCGGGCGTGGCCGATCCGCAGCGTGCGCGGCGCATGCTGGCCTTCGTCGCCGCCAGCTTCGCCGCCGACCCGCAGCACCGCTGGCCCGCCATGGCGCAGGCGGCGCTGGTGGCCAAACACCAGTTGCACGACCTGCCGCTGGCGCTCGCCTATGCACGCCAGTTGCGCCGGCTGGCGACGGGGCCGCAAGTGCCAGCCTGGGTGCGCGAAATGGAAGCGTTCATCCTGGAAGACATGGACCAGCTCGACAGCGCACGCCTGGTGATCGGCGGCCTGATCGCCAGCGGCCAGATCAGCGACCCGCACGAACTCGCTTTTCTCGCGCGCAAGCTCGATGCACTGGCCGACAAGAAAAAGGCGGCGCCATGAGCTGCCGTCCGACATGCCGTGCGCGCGCGGCGCCAATTGCAGTAAACTGCCATATCACTCCCCAGCACTTTTTTCCAAGGAAATCCCCATGCTCCCACGCCGCCAGCACGGCTTTACGCTCGTAGAAATCGCCATCGTCCTGGTCATCATCGGCTTGCTGCTCGGCGGCGTGCTCAAGGGACAAGGCTTGATCGACAGCGCCAAGGTGAAAAACATCATCCAGCAATCGAATGCGCTGACGGCCGCCGTCAACGCCTACCAGGACAAATTCCGCGCCCTGCCCGGCGACGATATCCAGGGCACCGTGCACGTACCCAATTCGGCCGGCAACGGCAATGGCGACGGCCAGATCGGCGACGGTCAGCCGCGCGAATTCACGCTGGCGCCGCAGCACCTTGCACTGGGCGGCTTCATTACCGGCTCGTTCAACGGCACCTCGCAATTCATGACCAGCGCCCAGGGCGGCGCCGTCTACCTGTACAACGATGAAGTGGGCGGTCGGGCCGGCAACGGCATCCGTTTCGACAACCTGCCCGAAGGCTACGCCGAGCAGATCGACAGCAAACTCGACGATGGCGTGGCCAGCACGGGCAGCGTCCGGGCGAACATGCCCTATGGCAATACCGGTGCTATCATCCCCCGCACCGCCGTCTTTTTCTGAGCCGCCAGTCACTATCGAAGGAATACCATGCCACTGCACCGCAAACTCATCGTCTCCCTGGCCGCCGCCTGCGCCTTGCTGGCCGGCAGCGCGCACGCCCAGTACGTGGGCCCGACGGCCGGCCCTGCCGCGCCCGGCAATGTGGCCGCCATCCTGAAAAATCCCGTCGACGACCAGGCCGTCGTGCTGCGCGGCCACCTGCTGCGCAAAGTGGGGAACGAGAAATACACGTTTTCCGACGGCACGGCGGAAATCCGCGTGGACATCGACGACAAGGTCTTCATGAACCGCAAGATCGACGCCAGGACCCGCGTGGAAATTCGCGGCGAAGTAGAAAAAGATTTCATGGAAAGCCCGGAAATCGATGTCGACGTGCTGACCGTGGTCCCGTAAGTTTCCCTGCCCTCCCGCCGCCGCAGCGGGATGGGCGCCCCCTCTTCTGTATCCCTTGCACAACCTTTTTTCCACCCAAGAAACTAGGCTTGTCAGAACAATCAATTTCGTCTAGCATCTTTTCATTCAAGGTCAGCCAGCGCCAGCGTGAGCCTGCCTGTCGACTCATCCATTCTGGGAGCTTTCCGGGTGCAAGATTTGCCTTCGATACGCTCAAGAATTTCATGGCTGGTGTTCGCCTGGGTCATTCCGACGGCCCTCGTGTTTCTCCTGCTCGTGGCGCAAAGCTACACGCGCGAACGCGACCATGTCGTCAGCGAAACGGCGCAGGCGGCGCGCGCCGTCTCCGCCGCCATCGAACGCGACTTGAGCGGCGCGCAGATGGCCGCGCGCCTCCTGGCCGCCTCGCCCGCCCTGCAAGACGACGATATCGACGCCCTGCGCACGCTGGCCGGCAGCCTGCTGCAGCCGGGCCTGGCCGTCAGCGCCTTCATCGTCTCCGACGCCAAGGGACGCCAGCTGATCAATACATCGCTGCCCGCCGGCCAGACACCGCCCCCCTTGCCGCAAAAATGGGCCGCCAGCATGGACCGCGCGCGCGACTACGGCAAGCCACGGCTGACCAGTTTGCTGACGCCGCCGGACGAGGTGCCGCGGCTGGCCCTGAACCAACGCTTGCCGCGTAACAAGGGGCCCGCCTATGTGCTGACGGCGCTGTACCCGCCCGACTACCTGCCCTTGCTGCTGCGCGAGCTGCACCTGCCGGCCTACCTGGGCGCGGCCATCGTCAACGCCGACGGCATCAACGTGGCGCGCACCCTGGCGCCCCAGCGCTATGTGGGCCAGCGCAGCCCGGCCCCCTTGCTGGAGCAGATACGCCAGCAGCGCGAAGGCGTGCTGCGCCACGCCACCCTGGAAGGCATCGACGTGTATACGGGCTTTCGCCGCGCGCCGGACGACGCCTGGACGGTGGCCGTCACCATCCGCACCAGCACGGTGGCCGAAGCCCTGCTGCGCTCCGTCGTCACCGGCTCCCTCATCCTGGCCCTGCTGCTGGGCGCCGGCTTTGCCCTGGCCTGGCGTGTGGGCGGCCGCCTGGCCCGCACCCTGCAGGAACTGACCGTGCAGATCCATGCGCTGGCGCAAGGCAAACCCCTGCTTTCGAACAAGCACACGGACCGCGAATCGGCCGACATGGCAGCCGCGCTGGGCGCGCTGGAACGCGACTTGCGGCACCACCGCACACAGCTCGAAAGCCTGGTGGGCGAGCGCACCCTGGCCCTGGAAAAATCCACGCGCCTGCTGGAAACCGTCTACGCGACGGCGCCCATCGGCATGCTGTTCGTGGGACTGGACTTGCGCGTCGTCATGATCAACCAGTACCTGGCCGCCATCCACGGGGCCAGCGTGGCGCAGCATCTGGGCCGTCCCGTGGGCGCCATGCTGTTCGACGACGCCGTGCGCATGGAGGTGGAACGCTGCGTGCGCCAGGTGCTCGAGACGGGATCGCCCATCGTCGACCTCGAATTGCAGGGGCATGGCGGGCGGCAGCGCGAACAGCTCAGTCACTGGATCGTCTCGTATCACCCGATTTTCGGCCCCGAGCAGCAGCTGCTGGGCGTGTCGGGCCTGTGGCTCGACATTAGCGAGCGCAAGCGCAGCGAAGCGGAATTTCGCCGCTCGAAACACCTGTTCGGCACCATCATTGAAAACATCCCGGCCATGGTCTTCGTCAAGCGCGCCGACAAGCTGAGCTTTGAAATGGTCAACCGCCATGCGGAACTGACCCTGGGACGCTCGCGCGAGCAATTGCTGGGCAAGACGGACCACGACTTCTTCCCGCCGCAGCAGGCGGCCGCCTTCGTCAGCGCCGACCGCAAGCTGCTGGCCACGGGGCAGATGGTGGAAATCGAACAGGAGCCGATCAACACGGCCGACGGCACCACGCGCCACTTCACCACGCGCAAGGTGGTGCTGCGCGACGACGTGGGGCGCGCCAGCCACGTGCTGGGGGTGTCGATCGATATCACGGAGCGCAAGCGCGCCACCGAGGTGCTGCACGCCACCACCTTGCGCCTGGAACAGAGCGAGCGCTTCATCCGCACCGTCACCGACAACCTGCCCGGCATGGTGTCGTACTGGGGTGCCGACTTGCGTTGCCGATTCGCAAATAATTTCTATAATGAATGGTTTGGCCGCAGCAGCGCCGAGCTGGCCGGCATCCACATGAGCGAATTGCTGGGACAGGAACTGTTCGACGTGTATGCGCCCCACGTCGAGGGCGTGCTGGCGGGCCGGCCGCAAAGCTTCGAGCGCGACCTGCTCGACCCCACGGGCCAGGTATGCCATACGTGGACCAATTACATCCCCGACGTCGACGACAGCGGCGGCGTGCGCGGCTTCTTCGTGCTGGCCTCGGACGTCTCCGAGCTCAAGCGCACGGAATTGCGTCTGCACGAACTCAACGAGCAAATGGTGCGCGCGCGCGACAAGGCCGAGGCGGCCAGCACGGCGAAGAGCGAATTCGTCGCCAACATGAGCCATGAAATCCGCACGCCGATGAACGCCATCATCGGCCTGGCGCGCCTGCTGGAAGAGTCGCCGCTGGAACGGCGCGAACGCAGCTACGTCGGCAAGATCCAGATGGCCACGCAGTCGCTGCTCCATATCGTCAACGACGTGCTCGATTTTTCCAAGATCGAGGCGGGACAGATGGTGCTGGAACAGCGCCGCTTCCAGCTCGAGCGCATGCTGGACAGCGTCGGCGTGCTGCTGGCCAGCAGCGCCTGGGCGCGCGGCGTGGAGCCCGTGTTCGTGCTGGCCCCGGGCGTGCCGGACGAGCTGATCGGCGACGCCCTGCGCGTGGAACAGATCCTGATCAACCTGGTGGGCAACGCCGTCAAATTCACTTCGCATGGCGAAGTGGTGCTGTCCATCGGCATGGCGGCCGATGATGCGGCCAGCGTGACCCTGGAGTTTTCCGTGCGCGACACGGGCATCGGCATCGGCGCGGCCGAGCAGGAACGCATCTTCGACGCGTTTTCCCAGGGCGACAGCGGCACCAGCCGCAAATACGGCGGCACGGGATTGGGGCTGGCCATTTGCCGGCGCATGGTGGAATTGATGGGCGGCACCCTGAGCGTGAAAAGCGCGCTGGGCCAGGGTTCCGACTTCCGCTTCCGCTGCCGCTTCGGCAAGGCGGCGGCGCCGCACGAGCCGCGCCGCAAGGGCGCGCCCAGGGCCCTGTCGCTGCTGATCATCGACGACAACGCCAGCGTGCGCGCCATGCTGGAAGACTGGTGCGCGGCACAAGGCTGGCACAGCCGCAGCGCCGACAGCGGCGCGGCCGGCCTGGCCTTGCTGCGCCAGGCCGGTGGCCCGGACGGCTTGCCGCCGGCAGACCTGGTGCTGCTCGACGCGGCCATGCCAGGCATGGATGGCATTTCCATGCTCACCGAGGCGCGCGCCGAGGCGCTCTTGGCGCTGCCGCCCGTGATCATGCTGGTGGCCGACCAGGACAGCGAAAATCTCGAACGCCTGGCCGACAGCCTGATGCTGGCCGGCATCGTCTCGAAACCGGCCACCCCGGCACGCCTGCTGGCGGCCGTGACGGCCGTGCGCGAAGGCCGCAGCGCGCCTTCCGCGCTGCCCGTGTCCACGCCCCTGTCGGGCTTGCTGGAAGGCATGCGCGTCCTGCTGGTGGAAGACAATGAAATCAACCAGGAAGTGGCGCAGTACATCCTGCTGCACTCGGGCGCGCGCGTGGCCGTGGCCGCCAACGGCCGGCTGGCCGTCGACTTGCTCACGAGCACACCGGACGCCTGGGACGTGGTGCTGATGGATTTGCAGATGCCCGTCATGAACGGCTACGACGCCACCCTGGCCATCCGCGCGCTGGGCTTGCCGGACCTGCCCATCGTCGCCATGACGGCCAATGCCATGGACGAGGACCGTCTGCGCGCCATAGCCAGCGGCATGAATGCGCATGTGGCCAAGCCCATCGATGTCGACGACATGATCGAGACCCTGACCCGGCTGGTGCCGGCGCCGCCGGGTGCGGGCACTGGCGGCAGCGCCATGCCGGCCGCGAACGCCGTCGCGTGGATGGCCGATGTGCCGGCCACGGTGCCCGGCATCGACCTGGCGGCGGCCCTGCACCGCTTCGGCGGCGACTACGGCGCCTTCCTGGCCCTGCTCAAGCGCTTTGAAAATTCGCAAGGCGACGCCGTCGAGGACACGCGGCGCCTGCTGGCCGCCGGCCAGACGCGGCAGGCGGCGCAGCTGCTGCACCGCGTGTGCGGCGTGGCGGCCAACCTGGGCGCCGCCCACGTCGCCAGCCTGGCAGGCGAGGCGGAAAAAACGCTGAAAACGGCGCAATCGCACGCGACACCCGCCTTGCTGGGGCAGCTGGAACTGGCGATGGCCGAAGTCATCGAGGCGGCGCGCACCCTGCCCTCGCCCCTGCGGCGCGGGCAGCCTGCACCCGCCGCACCCGGCAGCGCGCAGCCCGACCTGCGCGCCGGCCTGGCCGACTTGCTTGTCCTGATCCGCAACAATAACCTGAAGGCGCTGGCCCAATTCCACGCGCTGCACCCCGCCCTGCAACAATCAGACCGGGAAGCGGCCCTGGCGCTGGCCAACGCGATCGAAACCCTGAATTTTTCCGAAGCGGAAAAACTCGTGCTCGATCAGCTGAAACGAGAGGAAAACAAGTGAGCTGGACCAACCTTGCCATGAACGGGCGCATCCTCATCGTCGATGACGCCATGGAAAACATCCAGATCCTGCACCAGTTGCTGCGCGAGGAACACGAGGTGCTGTTCGCCCTTAGCGGAGAAAAGGCGCTGGAAATTGCGCATAATCAACTGCCGGACCTGATCCTGCTCGACGCCGTCATGCCCGGCATGGATGGCTACGCCGTCTGCAATGCGCTGCGCGAATCGGCCATCCTGAGCGCCATCCCTGTCATTTTCGTCACGGCCCTGAACCAGCCCGAGGACGAGACGCGGGCGCTGGAAGCGGGCGCCGTCGATTTCATCACGAAACCGTTCAACGCAGCCGTCGTGCGGGCCCGCGTGCGCAGCCAGCTGACCATCAAGCGGCAGGCCGACGCCATGCGCGAGCTGTCGCTGACGGATACGCTGACGGGCGTGGCCAACCGGCGCAGCTTCAATGACACGATGGACAGCGAATGGCGGCGCTGCGCGCGCGACGGCGTGCCGATGGCCCTCATCATGGCCGATATCGACCATTTCAAGGATTACAACGACACGTATGGCCACCAGGCGGGCGACCTGTGCCTGCAGCAGGTGAGCGACGCCCTGCGCCGCTGCGCCGTGCGCCCGCCCGACCTGCTGGCGCGCTACGGCGGCGAGGAATTCATCATCCTGCTGCCGCAGGAAACGCGCGACGGCGCCGAAGTGGTGGCCCAGCGCATCCTCGACGAAGTGCGCGCGCTGCAAATTGCCCACGCCAGATCGAGCGCCGGCCCGCACGTCACCGTCAGCCTGGGCATGGCCAGCGTCATGCCCACGGAAGGCATGGACCCCAGCGCCCTGATCCGCGCCGCCGACGCCCTGCTGTACCGCGCCAAGCAGACGGGGCGGGACAGGTATTGCGCGTGGGAGGGGGAGTAAAGAGAAGGCGCGCGCACCTGCGTCGGCTTACGCCCTGCGGGCTAAGCCGACCTACGCCGACCTGCGATGTGGGCTCAGCTTGCCGCTCAGGGATAGCAACGCATCAGAAACTCCGCCACGCACACGGGTTTCGTGTCGCCTTCCCTCTCCATGGTCACGGCCCAGTTCACTTGCGCCCCTTCCGGCACATCCTCGACGGAGAGGATGTCGAGCCGCGCGCGCAGGCGGCTGCCGACGGGCACGGGCGCCGGGAAGCGCACTTTATTGAGGCCATAGTTGATGGCCATGCGGATGCCGGCCATGTGCAGCGCACCCTGCAGCATGGCGGGCAACAGGGACAGTGTGAGAAAGCCGTGCGCCACCGTGCAGCCGTACGGCGACTCGCGCGCGCAGCGCTCGGCGTCCACATGGATCCACTGATGGTCGTCCGTGGCGTCGGCAAAGGTGTCGATGCGCTGCTGCGTGATGGTGAGCCAGTCGGAGACGGCCACGTGCTGTCCCGACAAGGCCTGGAAACCGGCGATGCCGGCGATATCACGCATGCTGCTCTCCGGCCGGACGGCGGCCGAACATGCCCATGCCTTCGACGGTGGTCACCACCTCGCCATGCTGGTTGCGCACGCTCCACACGGAAATGACGATGCCGCGGTCCGGCTTCGACGTCGATGGGCGCACTTCCTTGACCTGGTAGGTCAGTTGCAGGGTGTCGCCTGCGCGCACGGGTTTGAGCCAGCGGATGCTGTCCAGGCCGGGCGAGCCCATGCTGGACGAATGCTTGAGCAGGTTATCGACCACCAGGCGCATCATCATGCCGCAGGTATGCCAGCCGCTGGCGATGACGCCCTTGAAAATGGTCTTTTCCGCCGCAGCATGGTCGACGTGAAACGGCTGCGGGTCGAAATCCGTGGCGAAAGCGATGATTTCCTTTTCTGTCACGTGGCGCTGGCCCAGGTCGATTTCCAAGCCTTGCGTAAAGTCTTCGAAATACCAGTGTTTCGGGGCGATAGCGGTCGATGCGGTCATGCGGTCTCCGTCGGCAAGAAGCCCGGCTGGGCGATAAAGCGCTCGATGTGATGGTCCACGTCGCCCAGGGTCAGGGCGATCATGGAGAGGCGCTTGAAATGATGGGCGGCGGGCAATTCGTCCGTCACGCCCATACCGCCATGCAATTGCACGGCTTGCTGGCCGACAAAGGTGGCGGCCAGTCCCACCCGCGCCTTGGCGGCGGACACGGTACGGCGGCGATCAAACGCGTCGTCGCTATCGGCCTTGGCGGCGGCCAGCATGGCCATCGAACGGGCTTGCTCCAGGTGGATGAACATGTCGGCCATGCGGTGCTGCAGGGCCTGGAACTTGCCGATCGGCGCGCCGAACTGCTGGCGCGTCTTCAAGTAGTCGAGCGTGGCGGCGAAGATGGCGTCCATGGCGCCCACGGCTTCCGCGCACAGCAAGGCGGCGCCGTAATCCACTGCCGCGTCGAGCACGGGCCAGCCCTGCCCCTTTTGTCCGACCAGGGCCTCATGCCCCAGCACCACTTGCACGAGGATCACGGTGGCGGCGCGCTGGCCGTCGATGGTGCGGTAGTCGCGCACGGAAACACCGGGCGCGTCGACGGGCACGAGGAATAGTGAAATGCCCTCCGTCTCATCCTGGCCGCCGCTGCTGCGCGCCGACACAATCAGAGAATCCGCCTGGGCGCCATGAATGACGACGGTTTTCTCGCCGTCGAGCACGAAACCGTCGCCGCTGGCCGTGGCCGTCGTGGCGATGTCGTGCAGGTCGTGGCGCGACTGCCGCTCGCCGAGCGCGCAAGCCAGTTTCAGGCTGCCGCTGGCCACCTGTTCCAGCACCGCATCATGGCCGCCCGCCAGGGTCAAGAAGCGCGCGCCCAGCACGGTGGCGAAATACGGTTCGACCACGAGGCCACGCCCCAGTTCCTGCATCACCAGCAGCATATCGACGGCCGTGCCGTCGAAACCGCCCGCGGCGGCCGGCAGCGGCAAGGCCGTCATGCCCAGCTCGGCCAGGGTGGCCCAGGCGGCATCGGACGTACCCGTGGCGGAATGGATGATGGTTTGCCGCGTCTCAAACGGGTAATCCTTGTCGACCCAGCGCCGGAGCGCGTCGGCGAATTGCTGCTGTTCCTGATTGAATTGGAAGTCCATGTCGTCTCCTTCTGGCTTACAGGCCCAGGATCATCTGCGTGATGATGTTTTTCTGGATTTCATTCGAGCCGCCATAGATCGATGTCTTGCGGTAATTGAAGTAGTAGGCAGCCAGCGGCGCGGCCAGGTCGTCGCCAGCGCTGCTGTGCGGCGCGCTGCCGTCAAGAAATGCCGGGTCGAAGGGCAAGGCTTGCGGGCCGATGGCTTCGACCATCAGTTCCGTCAGTTGCTGCTGCAGTTCGGAGCCGCGCACCTTCAGCATCGACGCCTGCGGCCCCGGCCCCTTGCCCTCGTCGCTGATGACGCGCAAGACCGTCATTTCCAGCGCCATCAATTCGATTTCCAGGGTAGCCACCTTGGCGGCAAAGGCGGGATCGTGCAGCAGCGGCGCGCCGCGCTTGGTCTGCCGCAGGGCCAGCTGCTTGAGGAAAGTCAATTCGCGCTTGGAGCGGCCCACGGCGGCGATGCCCGTGCGCTCGTGGCCCAGCAGATACTTGGCGTAGGTCCAGCCCTTGTTTTCCTGGCCGACCAGATTGCTGACGGGCACGCGCACATTGTCAAAAAAGACTTCGTTCACTTCGTGTTCTTCGTCGAGCATGATGATGGGGCGCACGGTGATGCCCGGCGTTTTCATGTCGATCAGCAAGAAACTGATGCCTTCCTGCTTGCGCACCGTGCTGTCCGTGCGCACCAGGCAAAAGATCATGTCCGCGTGCTGGCCAAGGGTGGTCCAGGTTTTCTGGCCATTGACGATGTAATGGTCGCCGTCGCGCTCGGCCGTGGTTTTCAGCGAGGCCAGGTCGGAACCTGCGCCCGGCTCCGAATAGCCCTGGCACCACCAGTCGTCGCAGTTGAGGATACGCGGTAAGTAATATGCCTTTTGTTCGGCGTTGGCGAAGGCCATGATGACGGGCGCCACCATATTGACGCCGAACGGCAAAATCGGCGGCGTGGCGGCGCGCGCGCACTCGTCTTCCCAGATATGGCGCTGCACGGACGTCCAGCCCGTGCCGCCGTATTCGACGGGCCAGGCCGGCGCGGCCCAGCCTTGTTGCGCGACAATCTTGTGCCAGCGCACATAGTCGTCCTTGACCAAGCGCAAATGCTGGCGCACCTTGCGCTGCAAGTCCGCCGGCAGATGGGTGTCGAGGAAGGCGCGCACCGTGTCGCGGAACGCCGTCTCCCCGGCCGTGTAATGCAGGTCCATGTCTGTCTCCTTGTTCTTATGAGTTGCCGTGATGCCTGCACGCAAGGAAGCTCAGCGCACAAAAAAGCACGACCGTTCTCAAGGATTGTACAACAGATTGGGAGCGGCGCCAGGGCTTTTACACAGGCCGGCGCCGGGTGGCATTGGCCGGCTGGCGGCCCGCAGCCGCCGTTGGCATCGCGTCTATGTGTGCGACAGAATATTGATGAGCTTGCCAAAAGGGTCACGCACGAAAAAGCGCCTGACGCCCCAGGGCTCATCGCTCAGCCCATACTCGATGGCAAACCCTGCGGCAACCATGCGTGCAAATGCGGTATCGACGTCATCGACTTCAATCGACAGGTCTGGCACGGCCGTATTCGAGCCGCCTTGCGTGGCGAAGCTCACTTGAACACTCATCTCGGTTTGCGCACCATACGTCATGATCCAGCCGTGGTCCATCAGCAGGCTCAGGCCCAGCACCTCCTCGTAAAACCTCCGCGCCAGGCCCGGATCCGACACGGGGACATTGGCAACGATACGCTTGACTTGCATATTTTTCCTCCGTGTTAATGATTGAACCATTCAAAGCTCACCCCTGCCATTCCACATCCACAACCGCACCCAGAAGTGGTGGCGAATCGAATTGAAATTCATTCCATGGCAGATAGCCAATTCCACCACCTGCCGGTAGTAGGCAGCCAACTCGCCCTCTCGTCCGCCAAGTTCGGAAGTAAGTACCATGGATGGTTCAGACCGTGGAAATGAAGGCGGCTGAAGGCACTGTGTACATGTTGACGTGTCCACGCCTGCATGTCTGTCCGGACCGAAATAGAACTCTTTCTTCAAGAGAAAGCAAAGCTCTACATTCAGCAACGAAACTGGTTTGGCTTCAGCCATCCAAGGTTTCATATGGTTGCAATAAAATTAATCTCAAGGGTTCTACGGAAAGGTCCGCTTCTGATGAGATTGCCACTTTTCACGATTGCCTTTTTAGTAACATCCCACGTAGAAGCAAATCCAATGCCGCAACTCCTTTTATCAAGCGCGCATTGCCTTCGTCACCGTCGGCGATCCAGAACGCCGCTTCTGCGAGACTGCCGTAGATCATCGAAGCCAGTGCCTCTGGGCAAGTGTCGGCCACGATGCCTTGATGAATCAGCTCGCGGATAAGCCCTTGCATCGACTCGAGGCAATGACGCTGCGAGTCCGGTGAAGCGCCTCCCAGCACCGCCCTGGCATCGCGTAAAACGATGCGCTGAATTTCCGGCTCCAGGGCCATCTCCAGATAGGCACGGCAGCGATGACGAAAGCCTTCCCACAGATCGCCAGCGCTGTCGGAGATGCTTTGCAGGCGACCATCCATTTCCGCGTCGATCTGCTCTACCACCGCCAGCAGCAAGCCCTTCTTATCGCCGAAGTGATGATACAGCGCACCACGCGTCAGTCCTGCCTGCGCGGTGAGGTCGTCCATTGACGTATCGGCATAACCGCGCTCGCTGAACACTGTGCGGGCGGTAGCCAGCAACGATGCTCGGGTTTCTTCCATCTCCACACGCGTGCGGCGAACCATTGCTTTCTCCTTACATACATAACGTATGATTGTTTACATACAGTACGTATGAATATATACTATTCATACGCGATGTATGTATTATCACTGGGACGCGTCTCCGCTGCAAGCATCGCATGCAGGGACCGATATCGATCCCCTTTGGCATCCGCTGCCACTGCATAGCAGCGGTCCGACGCCGCCTTTACCGGCACAAGCCGTTTATCGAATGATCAAATGAAGGATATGCACCATGAGTACGTCCCCCTACGCTGCCGCAGAAACGGCTGTCCGCCACGCGTGGCTGGCGGTCAGCGCTGTCGGCATGGCCACCTTTTCGGTCGTGACGACGGAAATGCTGCCGGTCGGCCTGTTGACGCCGATCGCTGACACCCTGGGCACCTCCACCGGAACCGCCGGGCTGATGATCTCGCTGCCGGCATTGCTGGCGGCCTTGTTCGCGCCGCTGGTCGTGATCGTCTCGGGAAACCTGGACCGGCGCACAATTCTCTGTGGCTTGCTCACTCTATTGTTGCTCGCAAACATAGCCTCGGCTCTGGCGCAGAACATGGCGTGGATGCTGGCGGCACGTGTTCTCGTCGGTTTTTGCATGGGCGGAATCTGGGCCATCGCCGGCGGTCTGGCGTCCCGGCTTGTTCCTGCCCGCTCGATCGGCTTGGCAACGTCGATTATCTTCGGTGGCGTGGCGGCCGCTTCCGTGCTGGGTGTGCCGCTAGGCGCACAAATCGGCGACGTTGCAGGATGGCGCTGGGCCTTCGGCGCCATGGCGCTGTTCAGCGGCCTTGTACTGGTGCTGCATCTGGCTGTCATTCCCGCCCTGCCCGCTGCCGGTTCGACGACCTTGCGCCAATTCGGCAAACAGCTGCACAACCGGCAGTTGCAGGCGGGGCTGCTCCTGACCCTGTTGCTTGTAACCAGCCATTTCACGGCCTTTACCTTCGTGCGCCCGCTGCTGCTGTCGATGTCGGGGTTTGATGCGCAATGGCTGGGCACACTGCTGTTTTCCTATGGCTTCGCGGGCATCATTGGCAACTTCCTGGCCGGCGGCGTTGCGGCGCGGCGCGCAGCGCCAACCATCCTAGCCATCGCGGGCGGCCTGCTGCTCACGCCACTGCTGTTTCTGGCTGTCGGCGACTCCAGCATCGCTGGCGGCGTAGTGTTGCTGGCTTGGGGACTGGCCTACGGCGGCGTATCGGTCGGCCTGATGACCTTGATGCTGAAGGCGGCGCCCGGGGCCGTGGAGATCGTCGCCGCGCTGTATGTGGGAGTCTTCAATATCGGCATTGCGCTCGGGGCGTGGGCCGGCGGTCAAGCCGTGGACAGGCTGGGCCTCTCGGCCAACCTCTGGCTTGCCGCAGGTTTCGCCGCTGCTGCTTTGCTGCTGGCTTTTGGCATCAACTTTGTTAATGCCAACAAACAACTTGGCCCTGCACGAGGTTGACTCTTGCCGCCATCAGCCATACAAATGCAGCAGCACCTGCACGGCGACGATCTTGACGATGGTCATGCTGGGGAAAATCATCGCATAGCCGAGGTTCGGGCGGTCCGACCTGGCCAGGCGGTTGGCGAACACCAGCACGGCCGGATTGCCCGTGGCGCCGGCCGCGATGCCGAGCAACTCGGGAAACGGCAGGCGCAGGAAGACCTTGCCCAAAATCACCACGAGGGCTACCACCACCAGCACCGTCACGGCCCCGAGCGCCAGCATGGGCAAGCCGTCGGCGCCCACCTGCTGCACGAAAGGCAAGCCGGAGGCCATGCCGACGGAAGCGAGGAAAATCGTCAAACCATAGTTGCGCATGACCAGGTTGGCCGACAGGGGCAGGCGCCAGCTGATCTTGCCCACCCTGCCCAGCCGTCCCAGGATCAGCGCCATCACCAGCGGACCGCCGGCCAGGCCCAGGCTGAACGAGCCTATCCACGGCAACGGTATCGGCACCAGGCCCAGCAGCACGCCCAGCACCATGCCCATGCCCAACGAGACATAGCTGAACTCGGCCGTGGCCGTGATGGAATTGCCGAACAGCTTGCGCACGTCGGCTGCATGTTTCGCTGGTGCAATGGCCATCACCCTGTCGCCAAATTCCAGGGTCAGGAAAGGATGGGGCAAGATCATGGCGTCGCCACGACGGATGAAGGCGATCTGCAGGGGGAAATCTTTTGCCAGGTTCAGTTCGCCCAGCGGCACGCCGACGATTTCCGCGTCCGACACGAACACTTCCGTGCCGTCGAACGCGCTGCGGTCCTTCATCAGCCGACCCGGGTCCAGATGGCCCAGCGCCGTGCGCGCCGCCTCCACGCCCGCCACCGTGCCCGACACCATCAGCGCGTCGCCCACGCCGAGCACCAGCGAGGGATCGGGCAAGCGGTTCTGGTGGCCCTGGCGCACGCCGATCACTTGCACGCCCGCCAGCGGACCGTCGGCCAGTTCGGACAGGGCTGCGCCCGCCAGTTTCGCTTCGTCAATGGTAATTTCGGACACGACGATGGGGGCCGGCGGCGGCGTCAGCACGGGTTTTAATATGCGCCCGGCCAGGTACAGGCCCAGCATGGGGCCGACGACGCCGAACGGATACGCCACCGCATAGCCGACGGCCGCGTCGCCATTGCCGTGCGACGCTTCCAGCGCCGCCTGCAAGGCGGCCGTGCTGGTCATGGCGCCGGCAAACACGCCGCTGGCCATGCGCAGCGAGATATCGATCCACTGCCCGCCCCAGACGGAGACAGCCAGGCCGCCCATGACGGCGGCAAAAGCGATCAGATTGTGTTTTTGCCCCGCCCCGCGCAAGCCGGCGAAAAACTGCACGCCGTACTGCACGCCTATGCCATACAGAAACAGCAGCAGGCCGATGGAGCCGACCATGGCCGGCGGCACGGAACCGGGTGCAAATGCGCCCAGCGCCAGCCCCGCGAACAGCACGCCGCCCACGCCCAACGAAAAGCCGAACACGCTGATGCGCCCCAGCGCATAACCGGCGCCGATGACGAGAAACAGGGCGAGGATGGGCGTGGACTCCAGCGTGTGGCGAAATAATTGAAGCATCGGGCAACCTTGGTCTGGGGAAGGCCCAGTTTAGCATGCACAAAAGCAACACGATGGCGATGATGACAAGCAAGCGTGCGCAGGTTTGCACCTTAAAAACGGGCAAAAAAAAGCCCGCTGCGGGAGCGGGCTGAATCTAATTCCTGTGAGGAAGTAGAGGAGACAGGTGCAATGATGCCGCGTCGCAACATATATATCCAATTGCATGTTGTGATGATAGAAATATGCTTTATCAATATCTCGTTCAGGCCGTGACAAAAATGACGAGTTTTCGATGCGATCGTTGTTCACGCGTCACCAGCACGCGGGCTTGCTCCACGCTTACGCAAACCTGCGGCGCAAACCCCGCTGGCAAGGTCTGCGCATCGCGCGCGATGCGTGGCGACTCATTGATCACGTCATAATCGGCACGTTTGAAAAACAGTTGCTCGATACCGGCACCGGCGTTTTCCGCTGGTTGCGGCTTGACGACGATGAGCGACCAGTTCTCGTCACCGAGAAACTGCTTTTGCTTCAGGAAGGTGTTGACCCTGTCCGCAGGCGGCGCCGAACCGGGCAACTCGTTCTGATACAGCGCCAGCGGACACAGCAGCGTGCCGGCCGGCCACCCCATATCAGGCAGCGCTGCGACCGTATCCGGCCGCAATAGGGCGAGATGGCGCTCAAGCGGATGCCGCTCGTCCGAGCAGGCGCCCAGCGCCATCAGCGCGAGCATGCCCGCGGCGCGAAACAAAGGCTGCATCAACTTGTCACCTTGTATGTTTATGGTTAAGCAAGCTTATATTAAGGGATGCGGTCGCGGAAGCAGGCAAAAAAAAGCCCGCTACGGGAGCGGGCTGAATCTAATTCCTGTGAGGAAGTAGAGGAGACAGGTGCAATGATGCCGCATCGCAGCATCATTATCCAATTGCATGTTGTGATGACAGAAATACGATTGTTCTATATCTCAGCCATAGCGGCCTCCCCTGCCCCTGCGATTCCTATGCCACGTTGTCGGCACGCAAGGTTTTCGCGGCCGCCACCATGTTGGCCAGCGCGGGAATCACTTCTTTCCAGCCGCGCGTTTTGAGGCCGCAATCGGGGTTGACCCACAGGCGCTGCGCGGGAATGCGCTCGGCCGCCTTGCGCATCAGATTCACCATCTGTTCCTGGCTTGGAATGTTGGGCGAGTGAATGTCGTAGACGCCGGGGCCGATGTCATTCGGATAATTGAACTCGTCAAAGGCATCGAGCAATTCCATGTCGGAGCGCGAAGTTTCGATCGTGATGACGTCCGCATCCATGTCCGCGATCTGCGCGATGATATCGTTGAATTCCGAATAGCACATGTGCGTGTGGATCTGCGTCTCGTCGGCCACGCCATTGGCCGTGATGCGGAACGATTCCACGGCCCAGCGCAGGTAGTCGGCCCAGTGCGACTTGCGCAGTGGCAAACCTTCGCGCAGTGCCGCCTCGTCGATCTGGATCACGCGGATGCCGGCCCGCTCCAGGTCCTGCACTTCGGCACGCATGGCCAGCGCCAGCTGGTGGCAGGAGACGGAACGGGGCTGGTCGTCGCGCACGAAGGACCAGTTCAGGATGGTGACGGGCCCCGTCAGCATGCCTTTCATCGGCTTGTCCGTCAGCGACTGGGCGTAGGTGCTCCACTCGACCGTCATGGCGCGGGGGCGGCTGATGTCGCCAAACAAAATGGGCGGCTTGACGCAGCGCGAACCATACGATTGCACCCAGCCGAACTGGCTGAAGGCATAGCCGTCGAGCTGTTCGCCAAAGTATTCCACCATGTCATTGCGTTCCGCTTCGCCGTGCACGAACACGTCCAGGCCCAGGGTTTCCTGTTCCTGCACGCAATGGGCGATTTCCCCCTGCATCAGCTTTTTGTAGCTGGCTTCGTCCAGCTGGCCGTTGCGGAACTGGCTGCGCGCCTGGCGGATTTCCGCCGTCTGCGGGAAGGAGCCGATGGTCGTCGTCGGATACAGCGGTAGTTGCAGCAGCGCAGCTTGCTTGACGGCACGCTCGGCATAAGCGCTCGCGCGCTGGCCCAACGTCGCATCGATGCGGGCCACGGCCGCTTTCACATCGGGATTGTGCACGCGGGTCGACTGGCGGCGCGCTTGCACGGCCGCAAGATTAGCATCGAGTGCCGCCTGCACGGAGGCCCGGCCCTGGTTCAGGGCGCCGGCGATGGTGTGCACTTCATCAAGCTTCTGGCGGGCAAAGGCCAGCCAGGACCGGATATCGTCATCGAGCTTTTGCTCGCTGTCCAGGTCGACAGGCACGTGCAGCAGCGAGCACGACGGGGCGATCCACAAACGGTCTTGCAGGCTGGCGTGCACGGGTTCCAGCCACGCCAGCACGTCGTTCAAATCCGTCTTCCAGATATTGCGGCCATTCACCACGCCCAGCGACAGCACGCTGGACGCTGGCAATTGCGCGATTACTTGCTCCACCTCATCGCGGGCATTGATCGCGTCCAGGTGCAGGCCTTGCACGGGCAGCTGGCACGCCAGCGGCAAATTGTCCTGCAGCTTGCCGAAATACGTGGCCAGCAGCAATTTGACGTGCTTGACCTTGCTCAAGGCGTCGTAGGCCGTCACCAGCGCCTGCCGCCAGGCGCCGTCGAGTTCCGTGACCAGTACCGGTTCATCGATCTGCACCCATTCCACGCCCTGCGCGGCCAGTTCCTGCAGCAATTGCACGTAGACGGACAGCAAGGCTTGCAGCAGCGCCAGCTTGTCGGAATCATCCTTGGCCTTGCCCAGCCACAAATAGGTGACGGGGCCGATCAGCACGGGCTTGGCTTTCACGTTCAGCTGGCGCGCTTGCGCCAGTTGCCGCAACAGGCGGCTGCTGTCTATCTTGAATTGCGTCTCGGCCGAAAATTCCGGCACGATGTAGTGGTAATTCGTGTCGAACCATTTCGTCATCTCGCCGGCGTGGACGCAGCTGCAATCGCTGTCGCTGGCCGAGCGGCCTCGGGCCACGCGGAAATAGTTGTCGAGCGCGGCGCCTTCCAGGCCGCGCACGCGCTGCGGCAGGTTGCCCAGCGTAAAACTCAGGTCCAGCACCTGGTCATAGAAGGAAAAGTCGCCCACGGGCGCGAAGTCAAGTGCATGCTGGTCTTGCCAGTGACGCTGGCGCAACTCAGCGCCCTGGCCTTCCAGCGCGTCCAGGCTGCTGTGGCCCTTCCAGTAGTCTTCCAGGGCGAATTTCAGTTCGCGTTTGGCGCCGATGCGCGGGTAGCCCAAATTGTGTGTCGTGACGGTCATGGCGGTTGCCTCCCAGTGAAGTGTGGGGTCATCATAGAGGCTTTCATCCATGAAAAATAATGGTAAAACTTCATGCATCCATTATTAATATTCATGCATGAGCATGCTGAACGTATTCACGAGGCCGCGCCGCGCGGGGGCGGGCGCCTCGTTCGCCGCGCGTGCCGGCCGGTGCCCAGGACCAAAACGACAGGCAAAAAAAAAGCCCGCTGCGGGAGCGGGCTGAATCTATTTCCTTGGAGGAAGATAGAGGAGACAGATGAATGATGCCGCGTTGCAGCATATAAAACCACTTTATATTCGTGATGTCAGAAATACGCAGCAGTGATATTAGGGGCAACAGACAATTCCATGCGGCAACTTTTATGCTGTCGCTTCCGTCTTTCCGTCGCTGGAACGCAACATATTCTTGATGCCGCGCAAGGCTTGCCGCACGCGGGCCTCGTTTTCGATCAGGGCAAAGCGCACGTATTCATCGCCGTACTCGCCGAAACCGATGCCGGGCGACACGCTCACCTTGGCCTTTTGCAGCAGCAGCTTGGCAAATTCCAGCGAGCCCAGGTGACGGTAGGCTTCCGGGATATGCGCCCAGATATACATCGAGGCCTTCGGCTTTTCCACCATCCAGCCCGCTTCATGCAAACCTTTCACCAGCACGTCGCGGCGGCGCTGGTACTGCGCGCAGATTTCCGTCACGCAGCTCTGGTCGCCTTCCAGCGCGGCAATGGCCGCCACTTGCACGGGCGTAAAACTGCCATAGTCGTGGTAACTCTTGATGCGCGCCAGGGCCGCCACCAGTTCCGCATTGCCCACCATGAAGCCGATGCGCCAGCCCGCCATGTTGTAGCTTTTCGACATGGTGAAAAATTCCACGGCCACGTCGCGCGCACCGGGCACCTGCATGATGGACGGCGCCTTCCAGCCATCGAAGGTGATGTCGGCGTACGCCAGGTCATGGACGACTAAAATATTGTGCTGCTTCGCCAGCGCGACGACGCGCTCGAAAAACTCCAGTTCCACGCATTGCGCCGTGGGGTTGGACGGGAAACCCAGCACCATCATCTTTGGCTTCGGGTAGCTTTCGCGGATCGCGCGTTCCAGTTCGGCAAAGAAGTCCACGCCCGGCCCCATGCGCACGGAACGGATATCGGCGCCCGCGATGACGGCGCCCCAGATGTGGATCGGGTAGCTGGGGTTCGGCACCAGCACCGTGTCGCCCCGGTCGAGGGTCGCCAGCATCAAATGCGCCAGGCCCTCTTTCGAGCCGATGGTGACGATCGCTTCACTGTCCGGGTCGATGTCGACCTCGTAGCGCTTCTTGTACCAATGTGCAATCGCGCGGCGCAGCCGCGGAATGCCCTTGGACGCGGAATAGCCATGCGTGTCGGGACGCTTGACCGTCTCGACCAGCTTGTCCACGATGTGGGCCGGCGTGGCGCCATCGGGATTGCCCATCGACATGTCAATGATGTCCTCGCCACGGCGGCGCGCGGCCATCTTGAGTTCGGCGGTGATGTTGAAAACGTAGGGGGGAAGACGATTGATGCGCGAAAAGCTGCGCGGAGCTTGGCTGTCGGTCATGGTTATCTCTATACGTAAGCGCCCGGATCCGTCCGAGCGACGTTGGCGCAGTGGCTGCGCCTGCAACGATACTAACCCGGCTTCGCAAGAACTGGCAAGGCCGATTCGGACAAGCTACAATACGCGCTGATCGAAAATGAGCGCACCGGTTGGTAACCCGGTAAGTGCCCGGCACAGTCCGGCATGCTCCCGCCCACGCGGACCCACGGCGCTGACCCTTGGCTGTTACACCAGCCGGGGAGGTGTTCTGGTTCGTGCATTTTCCCGCCGCACCATCCCTCCCCTGCTTTGATTAGGAATATAAAACGGATGGCAACACACGACACCGCAGTAACTGGCATGACCCTGGACCGCGCCGGCATCGAGCAGCAACTGGCCCTGCCGGTGCGCCACTTCATCGATTGCGCCTTCGATGGCGAAGACCTGTCGCGCCTCGACTTGCAGGGCTGTACGTTTGAACGCTGCACCTTTGCCGACACCAGCTTGTTCGCCAGCAAACTCGCGCGCAGCACCTGGCGCCGCTGCCGCGCCGGCAGCGCCGATTTCGAATCCGTCGATGCCGTCGACGCCACGTTCGAAGGCTGCGACTTGAACAACACGAAATGGCGGCGTGCCAAGCTGGCCTCGGTCACCTACCGGGGCTGCAAGCTGACGGGCGCCTCGTTCGAGGAAGCGGCCCACCTGGGCTTGACCTTCGAAGACAGCCTGCTGGTGGGCGCCGACCTGCGCGGCTTTTCGTTCCGCAAGGCAATACTCAAACAGCTCGATTTTTCCGACGCCTACCTGGCCGGCTGCGACTTCCGCGACGCCGTTTTCGAAGGGGGCAGCTTGCGCAACGCCACCATCAAGCTGGCGAAGTTCCAGGGCGCGGACTTGCGCGGCGCCGATATCGACGGTTTCAAACTGAGCGAAGCTGCGCTGCTGAAAGGCGCTGTCATCACGCATGCGCAGGCGGCCAACTTCATGCGGGCGCTGGATCTGGTGGTGATGTAAGCCTTGCCCCACAGCCGTTCTTGACAGCAAGCTTGCGGTAAAAGCGGGTTGCCGCAACCAAGGGTTCTGGGCTGGTGGTATTGTTTGTTCCATGTCCATCGCCCACTCTGTGTCGCTCGCCAGTGGTTTTTCAGGCGCACACAATTTCTCACGCCACGCGATTCACCGCAGTCCATGCCAAATAATGCGTGCTATATTCCGCACGCAGGTTTCCATTTAACATCCGCCGACGATACTGCCCAATAACAATGATGAAGATAATAAAAATAATCTTATTCATACTGCTGTGCATCCTGACGTCCATCACCATTCCGCCAGCCGGAATAATCTTTAGTTTCATGGCGCTGCGTGAAAACAAGGAGAGCATCAGAAGATTTATCATCAAGATATCTCCCGACACCGAAAAAATCATCCCTGCGCTGATCGAAAGATATAACGATCCCAAGACCATTATTTCACTTGTTATTTTTTCCATTGCCACGATAGGCGGCCTGATCCTCCTGGTTTCGCACCTGCATATCCAGGAAACAGAGGATTATGTAAATTACATCCTCGAACAGGTGGCGCTCACAGGCATTCTCGTCGTTGGGGTGTCAGGCATTGCATGGGTACTTTTTTCGCTGAATTCCGTTTTTGCAAGCCTGCTGGCAAAAGTGGGGGTTTCCCTGGCGGTGTCTGCCTGCGTGATTTTTTCGCGCCTGAGCGCTGTCGATTTTTTTGCGGCCAATTTTCCTTTTCCGCCGTCCTACCTGCCCTTTTCGTTTGGCCTCGCCACCCTGATATTTGCCTTCTCGTTCAGCGCCTTTGCCTATGCTGTGCTGGCAATCATTTTTGAGGTCATTTTCCTGTTGTTCTTGTTTATTTTCGATTTCAAGACCAATAAAAAAACCACTTACTTCCTCTTTGCAATCTCCATTGCTGGCTTTATCGGAAGTTATTCGGCGGCCCAGGCCATGATCCAGGGCATATCAAACAAGGGGCCACTGTTCATGATCAAGGCCGCTGAACGTTATGACTTCACTACCAATCATATGTGCCAGGTGCAGGAGGGCGAAACTGTCCTCTTCATTGACAATGTAGCGGATCGCGCGATTGCAGCGACTTTCCCGCCGCCCCCGCAAGGCGAAAAAATTTCCCCTCGAAATATCTCTGATGCCACATTAAAAAGCTATCTGCCGACACATTTCCGCACCGTGCATTGCAACCAGCTAGCCGAAGCACAAAAGGAAGCTGGCTGGTGCGGCAGTCCCCAACGTTATGGCTATTGTGATGCCGATGGCAAACAGCGCAAATAAAGAGGCAAAAAAAAAGCCCGCTATGGAAGCGGGCTGAATCTATTTCCTTGGAGGAGATAGAGGAGACAAGTGCATCTTGCGGCATCGCGGCATATCACGCCACTTTATATTCATGATGATAGAAATATCCATCAGTGATAATGAGATGCCATCAGGGTTTCAAGCCGTGCGGCGCGTGGCCAAGGGTAAAAATTCTGCCAGCCACACCAGCAGGGCCAGGCCCGGAAACGCCATGCCGGTCAGCAAGGTTGCCTGCCAACCATAGCTGGCATACACCCAGGCGCCGATGGCCGAACCGGCCGCGCCGCCGGCGAAGAACAGCGCAAAATACAGGCCGTTCAGCCGGCCCCGCACTTCCGCGCCCAGGCTGAAGATGGCGCGCTGGCCCAGTACCAGGTTGGCCGCCACGCCCATGTCGAGCACGATGGATGCCACCACCAGCAAGCCCAGCGCCACGTGCTTCGATTCCGGGGCGAACATGGGCAAGGCAAACGCGACGATACCCAGCGCCAGCGCGGCAGCCGTGGCGGGCAAGGTGTGGCCCGCATCGGCCAGGCGGCCCGCGATGGGCGAGGCAACGGCGCCCGCCATGCCCACCAGGGCGAAGATGGCGATGCCCGTTTGCGACAGACCGAATGCGGGGCTGGCCAGCACCAGCGGCGTGACGGTCCAGAACAGGCTGAAAGCGCCAAACAGGCCCGCGTGATAGGCGGCGCGGCGGCGCAGCACGGGCGTGCCCAGCAGCAAGTGCCACAGCGAGGCCATCAGGGCTGGATATTTTATGCTCGACACGGGCTGACGCACGGGCAAGGCGCGACGCAGCACCAGCGCCAGCAATACCATCAGCACGGCGGCGCCGCCAAACACCACGTGCCAGCTGGCGTGCGCGGCCACCAATGATGCCACGGGACGGGCCAGCATGATGCCCAGCAACAAGCCGCTGACCACCTTACCCACCGTTTGCCCCCGCGTCGCTTCCTGCGACAGGTGGGCGGCAAACGGCACGATCACTTGCGCCGCCACGGAACCGAGGCCGATGGCCAGGGCGGCGGCGAGGAAGACGATGGCGCCCGTGGAGAGGGCCGCCACCACGAGGGCCGTGGCCGTCACCAGCAAGGCCGTGACGATCAGGCGGCGGTTTTCCAGCAAGTCGCCCAGCGGCACGACAAACAGCAGGCCCAGGGTATAGCCCACTTGGGTCAGCGTGACGATCAGCCCGGCCGCCTTGGCGGACAGGCCCGTCGAGGCGCTGATGGGTCCGACAAGGGTTTGCGCGTAATACAGATTGGCGACGATGAGGCCGGAAGCGATGGCCAGCAGCAGCACCATGGCCGGTGCAATGTCGTGGGGAGCGGAAGATGAGGCCTTGTTCATGTTGTTTCCTCGGTTCGATAGGGATGTCGCCATTCTAGGGAAAACTATGGCAAAGATAATCAGGGCATAATCCACTTATACTTTTCACATAAAATGAACAATGAGAATGGAAGTTATCCTATGGACAAGATCAAGGCCATGCAGACCTTCGTGCGCATCGTCGAAGCCAACAGCTTTTCCAAGGCGGCCGAAACCTTGAATTTGCCGCGCGCCGCGCTGACGGCCACCCTGCAGAAACTGGAAGCCTACCTGGGCACGCAATTGCTGCAGCGAACCACGCGCCGCTTGTCGCTGACGCCGGAAGGGGCCGAGTACTTTCGCCACTGCATCGAGATCCTGCGCGCCGTCGACACGGCGGAACTGGCATTTCGCGGTCCCGACGCGACAAAACCGCGCGGCTTGCTGCGCATCAACCTGCCCAGTACGGTGGGCCGCAGGTTGGTCGTGCCGCATATCGCGCACTTCCACGCCGCCTGGCCGGATGTGCAATTGCAGCTGAGCCTGACGGACCGCCTGGTCGACCTGACGCAGGAAGGCATCGATTGCGCCTTGCGCGTGGGCACCTTGCAAGATTCCGCCTTCATCGGCAAACAGGTCGGCCTGATGCACTTCGTTACGTGCGCTGCGCCCGCCTACCTGGCGCGGCACGGCACGCCGCAGACCCTGGCCGACCTGGCCGCGCACCAGGGCATCATGCATTACTCAGGCCGCACGGGCCGCGCCTTCGACTGGGATTTCCAGCAAGGCAAGGAAGTGCTGCGCGTGCAGATGGCCGGCCCCATCGCCGTCAACGACGCGGACGCCAGCGTCGATTGCGCGCTGCAGGGCCTGGGACTGGCGCAGGCCGCCGTGTACCAGGTGCGCGCGCACCTCGACAGCGGCGCGCTGGTGGCCGTGCTGGCCGATCATCCGCCCACGCCCATGCCGATGTCGCTGCTGACGCCGCAAGGCCGCCTGGCCACGCCCAAGCTGCAGGCGTTTGCTGGCTGGATCACGGCCTTGCTGGCGGCACAGCCCGACGTGCAAGCGCCCACGCACAGAATCTGAGGCAAAAAAAAGCCCGCTGCGAGAGCGGGCTGAATCTATTTTCTTGGAGGAGAATAGAGGAGACAAGTGCATTATGCTGCATCGCGGCATATCAATCCAATTGATTGTTGGAATGACAGAAATACACCCAACAGATAACTGATCGGGGCGAAAAAAAACCGGCTCCGCAAGGAGCCGGTTTTCTAGTGCATGAAAGCCTTACTTCGCTGCCGTCACCGGCGTCGCCTTGGTGTCCGCGCCATACGGCAAGACCTTGGCCGCCATGCGGGTATCGGCCTTGATCAGCGCCACTTCGTCGGCCAGGATGCGCGCCGCTTCGTTCAGCAGCACGTCCTTGGCGCTCTTGGCGGCCGTTTCGGCATCGAGCTCGGCGCTCAGCGCGCGCTCGTCGCCCTGCAAGCCGTCATCGGTGCGCAAGGCGCCCTTCACGGCGGCGATTTGCTTGGCCGTCTTGCTGGCCGCTTTCGCGCCCTTCAGCACGTCTTTCGGATCGGGAATCACCACGAGGTCGTCGGCAGGATTCGAAATTTGCGCGATCAGGCGTTTTTCACGGGCCTTGGCGCGCGCTTCCTGGGCATCGCGCTCCTTGCGGCGCACGGTTTCATTGAGCGAAATCTGGTTTTCCTTGCGCTGCTTGACGACCAGGGCGATGTCATCGAGCAAGTACTGGAAATCCTTGTCCTTGGCCACGCGCGCTTCATGCTTCTTGTCCAGCAGCGGCACGATATCCTTCAGGTCGCCCGTCGGCATGTATTGCGCCGGCTTGATGGCCACCCATGGCAAGGCATTGTCATAGCTCGATTCGCCGAAGTTTTCCGTGTCGGACATGGCCGGCAGCTTGATGTCGGGCGTGACGCCGCGCAACTGCGTGGTGCCGCCGTTGATGCGGAAGAACTGGGCGATGGTCATTTTCAGCTCGCCGAAACGGGCTTTCTCGCTGCCGCCGAAACGGTCGAGGTTGAACAGGGTTTGTACGGTGCCCTTGCCGAAGCTGCCTTCGCCGATGATGACGCCTCGGCCGTAATCCTGCACGGCGGCGGCGAAAATTTCGGAAGCGGAAGCGGAGCCGCGGTTGATCAGCACGCCCATCGGGCCATCCCAGGCCAGGCCCGAGTTGGTATCGCTTTCCACGTCGACCTTGCCTTCGGCATTGCGCTGCATCACGACCGGACCCTTGTCGATGAACAGGCCCGTCAGTTCGACGGCTTCGTTCAGCGAACCGCCGCCGTTGTTGCGCAAGTCGATCAGGACGTTGTCGACCTTGTCCTTCTTCAACTCGGACAGCAAACGGCTGACGTCGCGCGTGGCGCTTTTAAAGTCCTTGTCGCCACGGCGGCGCGCTTCGAAATCCTGGTAGAACGTCGGCAGGGAAATGACGCCGATGCGGCGCTTGACGCCGTTGTCGCGCACTTCGATGACCGATTTCTTCGCCGCCTGCTCTTCCATGCTGATTTTCTTGCGCACCAGCGGCAAGACCACGTGCTTGGCGTCCGGGCCGGCGTCGGCCGGCAGGATGTCGAGGCGCACGGTGGAATCCTTGGCGCCGCGGATCAGCTGCACCACGTCGTCGATGCGCATGCCCAGCACTTCGGTGATGGGGCCGCTTTCGCCCTGCCCCACGCCGACGATGCGGTCGCCCACTTTCAGCTTGCCCGACAGGCCGGCCGGGCTGCCCGGCACCACTTCGCGCACCACCGTGTACTCGTCGCGCGTCTGCAGCACGGCGCCGATGCCTTCGAGCGACAGGCGCATGGCGATGTCGAAGTTGTCCGAGGCGCGCGGGCCCAGGTAATTGGTGTGCGGTTCGATCGACATGGCGTAGGCGTTCATGAAGATCTGGAACACGTCTTCGCTGTTGAGCTTGCGCGAACGGGTCGTGTAGCTTTCATAGCGCTTGTCCAGCGTCTCGCGGATGGCCTTGTCTTCCTTGCCCGCCAGTTTCAGGCGCAGCCAGTCGTTCTTGACGCGCTTGCGCCACAGGTCGCGCACTTCCTCGTCATTCTTCGGCCAGGCGGCCTTTTCGCGGTCGAGCTGGTAGCTCTCGTCGGCGGTAAAGTCGAACTTGGTTTTGAGCAATTCACGCGCATACGCCATGCGCTCGTCGAAACGCTGCTGGTACAGGTTGTAGATGGCAAACGGCGCCGTCAGGTCTTCATTGACGATGGCGTCGTCGAGCTTGGTGCGCAAGGGGGCGAAACGGTCGACATCGGCTTGCACGAAGAACAGTTTCTCCGCGTCCAGGGACTTGAAATAGCGGTCGAAGATTTTCTCCGACATGGCGTCGTCGAGCGGCATGGCCTTGTAATGGACGCGCGTCAGGACGCGCGATGCCCACAAGGCGGCCTGCGTTTGCTGGGCCAGCGGCTTCATGGTGAGCGGAGGAGCGGCGCTCTTGTCCGTCTGGGCTGCGCCAGCGTGGGCTGACAGGGCAAGCACCAGGGTGACCAGCATCATTTGCTTCTTCATCGGCTTCTCCGAAAATTAGTTGAATCAATTCCAGGCGGCGCAGCTATTCATGCGCCAGCCAGCAAGACAGTAAGGGGAATACGCGACTGGTCTGCATATTATTCTACAGGATACGGCCAGGCAGTCTCCCATGGAAGATCAGTTTCTTCCTGGAAGCTTAAACGCGGATTAAAGGCGGCGTCTCATTCATTACAAAATGAAACATTCGTGAGAAAAATCGCATCATTCGTCAGCGACGAATATCCACGGGCGCCACTGAAATGAAAAAAGTCAATAGGCTGAAGCGGCAACCCTTGATCCAGGTGATGTTTTTATGCGAAAAAATGATTCCTGCGGGAAACACTTAGTAACAAACGGCAAGCAACATGCTATCATCGCGCCCTGAAATCCAGCTTGCCTGCGCGCGGCTCCAAAGCCGGCGCGCCTCCGTTTCAACAGCATTCCCCACCAGATCCCCTCCCCGCGTGTCATGTCATGACCAGGAATGGCCGAGCTGATTACCCTTTGCCAGACTCACACTATGCCTACAATTTCGTTCTCCCCCCGCCACTGGAGTGTCGGCGGCAAGATTACCGTCTTCACGTTTGCCCTGGTCAGCCTGATCCTCGCCAGCCTGACTGCCTTGATGAGTATCAACACCTCGCGCGTGCTGGAACAGCGCGCCGAAGCGGCCGTCACCAGCGAGCTCAATAGCGTCATGACGACCACGGAAGTCTTCCATACGGCCATGGTCAACGAGGCGGCCAGCTTCGCGCGCCTGTTCGCGGCCGAATTTCCCGGCCCGTTCACGGTCGATGCGGGCGCCATGGTGGCCGTGGCCGGCAAGGCCACGCCGGCCCTGGCCAACGGCGGCAAGGTGCTCAACCTCGACACGGCCGTGGTCGACCGCTACACGGCCCAGACGGGCGTGATCGCCACCATCTTTGCCGCCAACGGCGATGAATTCGTGCGCATCAGCACTTCGCTGAAAAAACAGGATGGCGAACGGGCCGTCGGCACCCAGCTCGACCACAACCACCCCAGCTACGCGCCCCTGCGCGCGGGCCAGCGTTTTGTTGGCATGGCAACCTTGTTTGGCAAGCAATACATTACCCAGTACGACCCCGTGCGCGATGCGGCTGGCAAGGTGGTGGGCGTGCTGTTCATCGGCCTCGATATCAGCAAGAATCTGGCCATGTTGAAAGACAAGATTCGCCAGGTCAAGATCGGCCAGACGGGCTACATCTATATCCTCGACACGGCCCCCGGCGCCAATTACGGCCACATGGTGCTGCACCCGAACAGCGAAGGCAAGAGCGCGCTCGAGTTCAAGGCCAGCGACGGCCGCCTGTTCATCCAGGAAATGCTGGCGCAGAAAGACGGCGCCATGCGCTACACGTGGACGGCGCCCGGCGAAACGGCTGCCAGCGCGCGCGAAAAGCAGCTGTATTACCGTCAATTCAAGGATTGGCAATGGATCATCGCGGGCGGCACGTTCACGGACGAGATCACCTTGGAGGCGCGCCAGCTGCGCAACCAGCTGGCCATTTCCGGCTTCATCGCCCTGCTCGTCTTCGCCCTGCTGCTGTACTGGCTGGTGCGCACCCTCGTCTCGCGCCCGCTGGCCGCCGCCGAAACGGCCGCCGCGCAGATTGCCGCCGGCGACCTGACGGTGCACCTCGATACCAGCAGCCTGGACGAAATCGGCCGCCTGCTGCGCGCCATGAACCGCATCAGCGACAACCTGTCGCAAGTGGTCGGCAACGTGCGCGGCAGCGCCGGGCAGATCGCCACGGCGTCCGGTGAAATCGCCAGCGGCAACCTGGATTTGTCGAGCCGCACGGAACAGCAAGCCAGTTCGCTGGAAGAAACGGCCGCCTCGATGGAAGAACTGAGCTCCACCGTGCGCCAGAACGTCGATCACGCGCAGCAGGCAAGCAAACTGGCGCATGAATCGTCCAGCCTGGCAGCCGAAGGCGGCGCGGCCGTGGCGCAGGTGGCCAGCACCATGGACGCCATCCGCAGCTCATCCGGCAAGATCGCCGACATCATCGGCGTCATCGACGGCATCGCCTTCCAGACCAACATCCTGGCCTTGAACGCAGCCGTGGAAGCGGCCCGGGCCGGCGAGCAGGGACGGGGCTTCGCCGTCGTCGCCACCGAGGTGCGCACCCTGGCGCAGCGCTCGACGGCAGCGGCGAAAGACATCAAGGATCTGATCCAGGCGTCCGCCGGCACGGTGGACCTGGGCCACGCGCAAGTGAGCCAGGCCAGCGCCACCATGGACACCGTGGTGGCCAGCGTGCAGCAAGTGAGCACCATCATGGCGGAAATCGCGCAGGCGAGCGAAGAACAGCGCAGCGGCATCGAGCAAGTCAACCAGGCCATCGCCCAGATGGACCAGGTGACCCAGCAGAACGCGGCCCTGGTGGAAGAGGCGGCCGCGGCCGCCGACGCCTTGCAGGAGCAGGCGCATGAGCTGAACCAGGTGGTGGGCGTGTTCAAGCTATAAGGCCATGCCTGGTGCTAAGATGGGGACGAACCCACTTGCCAGGAGACACGATGCACGACGACTATGTTTTGATTGCCCGGCTGATGATCCCCACGGATGCGCACGTCATCCGCAGCTGCCTGGCAGCGGCCGGCATCGACGTGCTGCTGACGGACGACCAGCATATGCAGGCCGACATGCTGCTGGCAGCCGCCATCGGCGGCGCCCGCGTACTGGTGCGCGAACACGACCTGGCGCGCGCGAATGACATCCTGGCCGCCTTCGAGCGGGGCGATCTGGCGCTGGCCGACGATGCGGATGTGGGCGCGCCGGAGGTGGAGTAGCATTTCCATTCAGCCACCTCTTTCCCGCGCTTCGCTCCCCCGCCATTACCCTTGAATCGTAGTTACTCCTCTCTCGCCATACATTCTTTCAATCGGCGCATATTCATGATCGGCTGAGATTGCATATCTGGCATTGCGGCATATACACTCATTGCTGTATTAATACACTGCCGGTTTTTATATGCTGGCCATTCCAGACATGAATATGCCTCGTTGACAATACGAGAAAACGCCAGCAATACATCATTTGAATAAGTGCGCTGTCCACCGAAAACCTTGGCAGCATGGTTCAAGAAGGGCTGGAGAAAATTTTGCAGAAAAAAGAATCAAAGTGGTTCGCCTGGATTAATTTCCGCAAGGCACGCGCCATCCACCTTCTCAGCGATAAGCTCCACATTGGAGATACTTCGATTCCGATTGAAGGGATATCAAACGTCTGTATTGAAAACCAAGGATGGCTACAATCGCTCCTCAAGTGCGAGACGATAACATTATCATATGAACAGGATAAATGTGAGCTATTTGAATCTTTCACGATAGAAGCAGCAAGTACGCTGGAAGTCGCCAATGCCATCAATACTGCGACATCTCACCTCATCGATCTGAAACTGTCCAGTATCGAACGCTATACAAGCGCAGCGGAAGAAAGAAGGTCCTTGCTCTATCAACCGCATGCGTATATCCGCCATTCCGTCGCCACCCGATTTGCCAAGCTGGAAAGGCCCATGTTCAAGATAAGCTGTATGCAGGCAGCTTCGCTGCTCAAGCTGCGCATATCTACCGACAAACAACGCCTGTGTGCTCGTGCCCTGCACCATCGTCTGGCTAGCCTCGCTCCCTTTGTCGAATCACCCCAACAAACTCAAGAAGCACACAATACGCAATACAAGGCATATTGGAGAGCATCAGAAGCAGCCTATTTTCACAATGTGGAAAGTTGTGCCTTAACTGAAGAACAGATCGATACTGCGCTCACATTTGAGGACGCTACACTGGTTATCGCCGCAGCCGGCTCTGGAAAAAGCTCTTGTATTGTTGGAAAAATTGGCTTTGCCCTCAAGAGCGGAATGTTTCAGGATCATGAAATTATTGCGCTGGCATACAACAAGGAAGCAGCAAACGGCCTCAAGAAAAGGCTCAAGGAAAAACTTAGCAAAGCTTTGGGACGCCCCGTTTCTGTGGCATCGAAGACTTTCCATAGCTTTGGCTTATCCATTTTGACAGAGCATTATGGCGCCACGTACACACCCAAAGTCCTGAAAGAAGACGACGGCGAAGAAGGCCGGCTAATGAAATCCGTCATTCATAATTTGCTAGATACGAATGAAAGTTTTCAACAAGCATTAACTTTATGGTTCAGTCTCTTCCCTTGTGACGACCCAAACCCCATAGGGGCAAGCGGCGATTTGGATGAGTGTGAAAAGCGCTACGAGGAATGCTGCAGAGAACGTCTGCGGCTACGCCGTGATCCGAAGAAAAAACCATGGGAAGCGAGCATTCCAACTTTCAGCCAGTCAATTTATGTTCGATCGCTGGAAGAACGCGCAATCGCAAATTGGCTGATTTTACGCGGCGTGGTCTTTGAATACGAGCGCCCAGATTGGGCCGGAGCAAAGCGCTTGGGACTTGGCAACTACGCGAGCGGCAAGAGCAAACCTTACAATCCGGATTTTAGCTATCTTTACCAAGAACGTCTGCCCGGTGGACGCATGCGTACCGTGAGAGTCATCCATGAGCATTTCGCGCTGAATGAGCACGGAAAGGCCCCTGAATGGATGGGAGGAAGCAAATATGAGGAGCGTGCAGCACAGAAGCGCGCCATGTATCAGAAATGGATGGGAGAAGCGGAAAATTCGGCTGAGCGCATCGTATATTTCGAGACCACCAGTGCCCAGGTGCGCGACGGTTCCATTTGGTTACACCTACAGAAAAACCTGCAAGCGGCCGGTGTAAAAATCGGCAACTCTGATCAGAATATTCTGGCCTGCGCATTGCAGCAGTTTCGCGAAGCCAGCTATCTTGAGCAGTTGTTAATCAATTTTGTACTGTTATTTAAAAACTCAGGATATACCGAACAGCACGTCCGCGAAGCCGCTAGCGGATCGGTCAACCCAGCCCGTGCAGAACTATTTCTTGATGTTGCCATTCTGATATACCACGGGTATCAGGAAGCGCTTAAAGAAGCGGGCAAGATCGACTATGCCGACATGCTGCGTGATGCCATAAACGTCCTGGCGACCGGCAGCGTTGCGTCGCCATTTCGATTCGTGTTGGTGGATGAGTTTCAAGACATCAGTCATTTGAAAGGCGACTTGGTAAAAAGCATTCTGAACCAGTCTCCACAGGAATCCATCGTTTTTTGCGTCGGCGACGACTGGCAATCGATTAATCGTTTCTCCGGATCAGACATCGATATCTTTAACAATGTGGACCATTACCTTGGCAGGCACACCAGCAGGCTCAAGCTCTCCAGGACTTTCCGCTGTGCGCAAGGTATCGCTGATGTCTCCCGGGCACTGGTCATGCAAAACTCGCGGCAATCGACAAAAGAAGTCTACGCTAACGCATCGCCATTTTCCAGTTGCGTGAGAGTCGTGCATCATCCTGACAGCGCAGAAAACAGGCGGCAAGTCTTACAGGAAGAACTGGAGCATATGTACGCACTTGGTCGTCAACTTGATATCGCCTGTCCCAGCGTCCAAATTCTGCGGCGCACAAAAAAGGATTCCACGACAACTGAAGGCCTCACGACCGCCTATCTGCATACGCTCAAGACCCAATATGCGGGCAGACTATCGATTGAATTCAATTCCGTGCATGCGGCAAAAGGTTCTGAAGCGGATTTCGTCATACTTCCCGGCCTGGACTCTGGATTTAGAGGATTTCCAGATGACCGCCCGGCAGAACCTTTGCTGGATCTGGTACTGCCGCCACTCGGCGATAACGTAGAGGAAGAACGCCGGTTGCTTTACGTTGGCCTGACCCGCGCACGCCATGCCGTCAGCATGCTGACGGCGACAAGCAGGCCGAGCGAGTTTGTGCTGGAGTTAGATAATCTACGCATCCAGCACCAAACGGTCGAGTGGATTGAGCATGAACAGGCAAGAATTCCTTGCCCGCGATGTCATCGTGGCTCGCTTGTCAAAGCTCCCAAGTCTGCATTCAGAATTTGCAGTAAATCGAATTCGTGCGGCTATCGAGAAAAAGATCAAGTTCGAGCGGCCGAGAAACCATCGAATATGGAGACTGTTGGCTAGCGATATGACGGGACGCTATGCAAGCAGCGTCAACCCGCGTAGAAACAGCGCCCGCACGCCTGGCGGTAACTTTCGTTGCCGCCAATACTGATCTGCTCGCCTTCCTTGATGCGGCGGCCCTGCTCGTCCACGCGGATGTTCATCGTGGCCTTCTTGCCGCACGTACAGATATTCTTCAATTCCTCGATATCGTCGGCCAGCGCCAGCAGATAGGCCGAGCCGGGGAACGGTACGCCCTTGAAATCCGTGCGTAAGCCGTAGCAGATGACGGGCACGCCCTTCACTTGTGCCAGCTGGTGCAATTGTTGCACTTGTGCCGTGCTGAGGAATTGCGCTTCGTCAACCAGCAGGCAGGCCACCTGGGGAATATCGTCGAGGAAATTCGTGTCGGCATGGAAGATATCGACCTGGCGCTGCGGGCCCAGGCGCGAGGTGACCCGGCCCACGCCGTAGCGGCTGTCGATGGCAGCCGTGTACAGGCGCACCTGCTGGCCCTGCTCTTCGTAGTTGTGCGCGACTTGCAACAAGGCCGTCGACTTGCCCGCGTTCATCGCGGAATACCGGAAATAGAGTTTTGCCACTGCCGCCTGCCCTGTCTGAGTAATTTCAATACTATTTAGTATCTTTTCGAGGCGTGATTATAAATCGCAATGGCGGGCTTGCGGCAGCTTAATAGTCGCGTCGTTGGTGCGGCAAGCGGGCCAAAAACGGCGCATACTCGAATCGCGCGCGTTGCGACCGATATGCGCAATGCGCATATGCAAGCATGGAAACATTCGTTCGCCGCACTCGTCCACCCGCCTACACTGCGCGGCACGGAAGGCGGCTCGGGACACAATCCTGAGCGGCTGTTTCTCTGACAGGAGCCACCATGAATGATCGAATGCCATCCCCCTCCCAGCCGCCAGCGCTATACAAGCTGATCGGCAACACCCCGCTGGTCGAAGTGACCAGGCTCGATACGGGCCTGTGCCAGCTGTTCCTGAAACTGGAATCGCAAAATCCCGGCGGTTCCATCAAGGACCGCATCGGCCTGTCCATCATCGAAGCGGCCGAAGCCGACGGCCGCCTGCAGCCGGGCGGCACCATCGTCGAAGCGACGGCCGGCAACACGGGCATCGGCCTAGCCCTGGTGGGCCGCATCAAGGGCTACCGCGTGATTCTCGTCGTGCCCGACAAGATGTCGACGGAAAAAGTGCTGCATCTGAAGGCGCTGGGCGCCGAAGTGCACACCACGCGCTCGGACGTGGGCAAGGGCCACCCCGAGTACTACCAGGATTACGCGGCGCGCCTGGCGCGCGAACTGCCGGGCGCCTTCTTCGCCGACCAGTTCAACAATCCCGCCAATCCGCTGGCCCACGAAACGACGACGGCACCGGAAATCTGGGAGCAAAGCGGGCATGACGTGGACGCCATCGTCGTCGGCGTCGGTTCCTCCGGCACCCTGACGGGCCTGACGCGCTACTTCCGCAAGACACAGCCCAAGCTCGAATTCGTGCTGGCCGACCCGCAAGGCTCCATCCTCACCGAATACATCGACACGGGAAAAGTCAGCGACACGAGCGGCTCGTGGGCCGTGGAAGGCATCGGCGAAGATTTCATCCCGTCCATTGCCGACATGGACAGCGTCACCAAAGCCTACACCATCACGGACCAGGAAAGTTTCGATTCCGCGCGCGCCCTGCTGCGCGCCGAAGGCATCCTCGGCGGCTCGTCCACGGGCACCCTGCTGGCCGCCGCGCTCAAGTACTGCCGCGAACAGACGACGCCGAAGCGCGTCGTCACCTTCGTGTGCGACACGGGCACGCGCTATTTATCTAAAGTCTACAACGATGGCTGGATGCGCGACCAGGGTCTGTTGCAGCGGGCGCTCTCGGGCGACTTGCGCGACCTGATCGGGCGCCGCTACGACGAGGGCGACGTCGTCAGCGTGGCGCCCGGCGACACCCTGCTCACGGCCTTCAACCGCATGCGCGCCAGCGACCTGGCCCAGCTGCCCGTCATTGATGCAGGTCAACTGGTCGGCATCCTTGACGAATCGGACTTGCTGCTGCACGTCTCGAGCGACGCCGCCCATTTCGCAGGTCTGGTGGGCGCCACCATGACGACGCAGATCGAAACGCTGGCGCCATCGAGCGGCTTGCCCGCCCTGCGCGCCACGCTGGACCGGGGCTTGACGGCCGTCGTCGCCGACGATACCGGCTTCTATGGCCTGATCACCCGCTTCGACCTTCTCAACCACTTACGCAGGACACTATCTTGAGTAAAGAAACCACCCGCAAGAGCCATCTGGCCACCCGCGTCATCCACGCCGGCCAGTCGCCCGACCCGTCGACGGGCGCCATCATGCCGCCCATTTACGCCACCTCCACCTTTGTGCAGGACAGCCCCGGCGTGCACAAGGGCCTCGATTACGGCCGCTCGCACAATCCCACGCGCTGGGCGCTCGAGCGCTGCGTGGCCGACCTGGAAGGCGGCAGCGCGGCGTTCGCGTTCGCCTCGGGCCTGGCCGCCATTTCGTCCGTGCTGGAATTGCTGGACGCGGGCAGCCACATCGTCGCCGGCGACGACATGTACGGCGGCACGTATCGACTGTTCGAGCGCGTGCGCCGGCGTTCGGCCGGCCACGCATTCACGTACGTCGACCTGACGAATCCCGAGAACCTGCTGGCCGCGCTGCGCCCGGAAACGAAGATGGTGTGGGTGGAAACGCCCACCAACCCGATGCTGAAACTGGCCGATTTGCGGGCGATCGCCGACATCTGCCGCGAGCGGGGCATCATCGCCGTGGCCGACAACACGTTTGCCAGTCCGCTGGTGCAGCGCCCCCTGGAACACGGCTTCGACATCGTCGTGCATTCGACCACCAAGTATTTGAACGGCCACTCGGACATCATCGGCGGCATCGCCATCGTCGGCGCGGAAGAACGCCAGGCGGAATGGCGCGAGCAGCTGGGCTTTTTGCAGAATTCAGTGGGGGCGATTGCCGGGCCGTTCGACAGCTTCCTGGCCTTGCGCGGCGTGAAAACCCTGGCCATCCGCATGCAGCGCCATTGCGCAAGCGCCCTGGCCCTGGCGCAGTGGCTGGAGCAGCAAAAGGAAGTGAAAACCGTGTTTTATCCGGGGCTGGCATCGCACCCGCAGCACGCGCTGGCGCAGCGCCAGATGGATGGTTTCGGCGGCATCATCTCGATCGACCTCGACACCGACCTGGCTGGCGCGCGGCGCTTCCTCGAGCGTTGCGAGGTGTTCGCCCTGGCCGAAAGCCTGGGCGGCGTGGAAAGCCTGATCGAGCACCCTGCCCTGATGACGCATGCCAGCATTCCCGCCGAACAGCGGGCCAAGCTGGGCATCGGCGACGGCTTGATCCGCCTGTCGGTGGGGATCGAGGATATCGAGGATTTGCGCCATGATCTGCGCACGGCGCTGGACGCGATTTGAGGGGAGAGGTGTCGGATTACGCTGCGCTAATCCGACCTACGGCATACCGAGGGCGGTAGGTCGGATTAGCTCGGCAACGCCGGGCGTAATCCGACACACCACAAACCTCACTCCCCCGGCCGATACCTGCGCTCCAGGTGCTGTTCCACCTGATCCGGATAAAACAGCACCTCCTTGAATTCGCCGCGTGCATACATGGCCGCCTGGTCCTGGAAGTGGGGCGACTTCGGGTCGCCGCTCTGGCCACCGGCAAGAATGCTTTTCGCCTTGATGCGGGGGCCGAATTCCACGGCCGCGACAAAGCTGTTGCCGCGTTCGCCGTAGATGCGTTTCGTGCGGCTCTTGCTGCTCTGGCCATACGCGGCCAGCGCGCCCCAGTTGCCCGACGCGTAAGGCACGGGCAAGCTCGGCTGCGCATCGTCGAACGGCTGCACGATGTCGCCCGTCAGGCGCTGGAAGCGGTTGATCTCGCCCCACGGCGTTTGCCAGTTGCCGAAATCGCGCTGCAGTTTGTCCGCCGCCGTCGCCAGGGCAGCCAGCCGCTGCGCCGCCGTGACCTTGTCCGTCGCCAGAAAATCGACCACGGGCACGCCTTGTTCCCTCGCCTGCTTGCCCGTCAGCTCCGCCAGCTCCTGGCCCCAGAACACGGCCAGGGACGTGGCCGTGGAAGTGAGCGAATAGCGCCAGTCCCAGGCCCGCAGCAAGGCGATCTTGTCGGCCAGCGCCAGCTGTTGCGCGTCGCCCGCCGGCAGGGCATCGTAGGCGGCGAACAGCGGCGGCAGCAGCGCTTCGAAGGCCGTCAGTTCGCTGTCGTAGGAGGCGGCGATCAGGCTGTCGAGCGTAAAACCCGTCTTGTTCTGAAAAACCTTGACGGCATGCAGGCCGCGCGCGTTTTCGCCGTAGACCGACATGTAGGCGGGATAGTCCTGCTGGCGCGGGCTGTTGGCCCCGGCCGCCGAATACGGCCAGTTGTTCGTGTTCTGAATCCAGCCATTCTTCGGATTGAACAAGGTGATGGTTTGCGCCACCGTGTGCAGCCCCTTCCATTCCGTGGCCGGGTCGCTGCCGTCGACGGGCTGCTTCCAGTTGAAGCGCGGGTCGCGCACGGGGATGAAATTGCCATGAAAATAGGCGATATTGCCATCCCCGTCCGCATACACCGTGTTGTTCGACGAATTCGTGCGCAGTTCCATCGTTTGATAAAACGCCGCGTAATCGCGCGCCTTGGTGCGCGTGTACGACTGCGTCAAAGCCTTCAACGGTTCATTCATCAGGCGCACTGCCACCCATTTACCGTCCTGCGCGCGCACGATGGGGCCGTGGTGGCTGTAGTAGACGGTGATGGTTGTCGAGCCCATCGCGCCATCGGCCAGTTTATAGGGCACGGTCATCGGCACGGCTTTCAGGGGCCGCAGCCCGCCGTCATAGCGGTAGAACCATGCACCATCCTTGTCGACGATGCTTTCCAGGTATTCGTCGATGACGTCGCCGCCGCCCGAGGTATGCATCCAGCCGAGGCGCTCATTGAAACCCTGGTAGACAAAGAACTGGCCCCAGGTGACGGCGCCATACGCGTTCAGGCCTTCGCCGCTGGTCATCTGCACTTCGGGACGGAAGTAGAACGAGGTGTGCGGGTTGATCATCAAGAGCGCATGGCCGTTTTTGGTAATCGCGGGCGCGATGGCGAAGCCGTTCGAACCGCTCGGTTCGGGGTCCAGACCTGACGCCAACCTGGTCTCCACGCCGGCCAGCGCTACGGCGGCGGGCCTTGCCTGCTGGCCGTAGAACGCTTCGAGCTGCGTCAGGTTGACCGATTCGATATCGCCGCCGATGCTGCCCTCGCTGAAACTGAGGGCCATCCACGGCTCGAAATGCGTAATCAAGCGAGGTTTGACGTGCGGATGCGTGGCCAGGTAAAAATTCAGGCCGTCGGCAAAGGCATCCATGAGTTTCTGCAGCCACGGCGGGCTGGCGCGGTACTGCGCCTGCAGCTCCTGCGGATCGATGAAGAGCTTCATGCGCAGGTCGCGGTACAGCTCCCGCTCGCCCTCCACTTCCGCCAGCCGCCCCATGGCATTGATATAGTTCAATTCCACGCGGGGAAAATCGTCTTCGGCCTGCGCATACATCAGGCCGAAGACGGCATCGGCATCCGTCTTGCCCGTCACGTGGGGTATGCCCCAGGTGTCGCGCGCGATGCTGACGTTGGCGGCCTGCGCCTGCCAACGGGCCACGTCCGTGACGGAAGCGCCGGGCGCCGCCAGCGCGGGAGGAGCGGCAACGATGCCGCAGGCGATGGCGGCGAACAAGGCACGGCGAACTGGCATGCACTACTCCAATATCAGGATGCGTCGATCAGGGTGGCGATACGCTGGTTGAGTTCCACATTTTCCGCCTGCAGCTGCGCCACTTTCTGCTTCAAGCTGGCGATCTCGCCGCGCAGGCGCTCCGTTTCGGACGGCGCCTGCGCCGCGTTTTCCGCCCACGGTTCGTTGCCCGTCTCCGGCGTATCCTGCGACACGTGCGGCGCCTTCGGCTCGCGCGGCGTGCGCGTGGCGGCGCGCTGTTCGCGGATTTCCTTGGCCGCTTGGCGTAATAATTTTTTGCCGCCGGCGACAGCCGCCACCTGCTCTTCCGGCGGCAGCGATGCCACGGTGGCCGCCGCATTGATCGAGATCGTGCCCGAACGGACGGCTTCCACCAGTTCCGGCGAGGCCGCCTTCTGGATCTTCTCGATCTGGCTGATCTGGTTGCTGCTCAATCTGGCCGCCTTGGCCACCTCTTCGCGCGTGCTCATGGGAGGCTTGGGCGCGTTTTCGCCATCGGGCGCGTCCTGGGCGCTGACGGGCGCCGGGCTGCGCGCGGCGACGATTTCCTTCTTGCGCAAGGCCAGCACGCCGCGCTGGAAGTCCGACACGCTGCGGCGCGCCAGGTGATTGTCGATCATCCACAGCATGACGTCGTCAAGCGAGGTAAAGCTGGTGTTCTGGATGGTCTTGAATTCGATGCCGTGCTGGCGGCAGATGGCGTAGCGGTTATGCCCGTCGATCAGCACGTCGTTCCACAGCACCAGCGCATCGCGGCAGCCTTCGGCCAGCAGGCTGCGCTCGAGCGCCGCGTACTCGCTGGCGGTGAGCGGGTCGATATACGACTGCAGCACCTGATTGATAGTGATATTCATGGTTGTCCTCAATATTGCGGCGCGATGGTCCGCGCCGGCACGAATGCTACACCATCCGCCCTCCATAAGGCTGACCGAGGTCCCCATCGCTCGTCACGGCAGAAAAAAGCGCATTTTTCCTTTCCTTCAGAAGCAACTGAACTTATCATTTGGCAATATTTAACGACCTTCCCCTTACTCGCGCCTGCTTGCGTATGAGCGCTTCGAAGACAAACAAGGAAATCAATGAAAAAGTTATGCCGCGTCGCCATCGCTGCCCTGGTACTCAGCGGGTGCGCCACCATGGAAGTGCGCGAGACCACCCGCACGATGGAACGCATCGGCCATGATCCGCAACTGAATGTCGTTTCAAAGGTCACTGCCGGTGAAGCACTGTTGTCCACATTTCAATACACAAGCAAAACGGGCTATCAGATTTACGATGGACGCGCCGTGTCGATTGGCGGCGGACGTGTAGCTGTCATCGAGGGCGACTTCCTGTACCGCGCCGATGTCGAGGGAAAACCTGCTTACTGCACTGAACGGCAGGTATTCAATATGCTGCTGCCCGGAATGACCAAGAATGCCTGTTTTGCCGACCGAAACAATGATGGCCTGCTGGACCAGGTGATGATCGCAGGCGATCTGGCGTGGTGGCACGAAGACGTCAGCCCCGGCATCAAATTCGGCCCGGGAGTGGAAACTGCACCTATCGACAGGTCCATCAATTCACAATTGCTATATCAGGGCTACAGCAATAAGACTTTGCGCATTGCCTACCGGGAGTATGCGGGCAGCCTGGCAAGGCCGTCGTTTTCGCAAGATTTATCATTCGAGATCACAAATTTTCCTGCGGAAATCACCTTCAGGAAAATCAAGATACAAGTACGTAGCGCAGGAAATCAGGGCCTGGAATACCAAATCATTGGCGGCTACTGACACTCGCGGGCAAGCTGCGATCCAGGCAGATATAGCATGAAAAGAAAGTACGCCACCGCGATCATTTTTACCGTCGCCGCCATCGGCTTCACCTGGGTCAGCCCCTACATCGCCATGTACCGCATCAGCATCGCGGCGAAATCCGTGCGCCTGGAAAACTTGGCGCAGCAGGCCGACCTGCCTGCGATCCGCGCCAGCGTGGCGCGCCAGCTGCGCGCGGGCGGCGAAACGGCCAATGACGATGATTTCAAGGAAATGCTCGACACCATCGTCTCGCCGCCCGGCATCACGGTATTGATCTTGCACGGCAAGCAGGGGGCTGATGGCAAGCGCCACGACTTCGGCATGGCGTACCGCTCTTGGAATGAAGTGGTGCTGCGGCGCAGCGGCGCCGGCCCCGCCGCCAGCCAGTTTCTGCTGCGCCGCCATGGCATCTGGGACTGGAAACTGATGGACATTACCCTGCCGCCGGAATTACTCTAAAGAAACTTGATCTAAAACAACACTTACCTAAACCGTCATATTGATTTTGGGAAATATTATGTAGAATGCCAACACCTCAGGCGCACCGGGTCGCCAGGCATCCGAGAGATTGCACGATGAAAAGAATGATGCTTCTCGCTGTAGCGGTACTGGTCGCGCTGGCCGGCGTCTTCTATGGCAGCCCGTACTTCACCATGAACAAGATCCGCGCGGCCACCATGGACGAGGATACGCAGGCGCTGGCCGCGCAGATCGACCTGGCCCAGTTGCGCGGCAGCCTGGGGCAGCAACTGCACACCCTGTTCTCGGCGCCGGAAGTGGCCGACGATATCAATCCCGAGGTCATCGATCCCTTGCTCGACACCATGCTGATGCCCGAAGGCATCGTCGCATTGATGAAGCTCAATGACCGCTACGAAAACCCGATCGCCAAGGTCAGCGACATCAGCGGCCGCAAGCGCAACACCAAGCCCGACTACAGGCTGCGCTACACCTCGTGGAACAGCGTGGTGGTGCAGCGCGCCCATAGCAAAAGCCATATCGGCGAACTGACCCTGACGCGCGACGGCCTGTGGCACTGGAAGCTGGTATCGGTGGCCCTGCCAAAGAACTTGCTGGCCGACGCGTAAAGCGCCCCCCTCTTGTCGTCAATCCAGCGGCTATCCGACACCGGACACTGCTATCATCGGATTTTGATTTCCAACGGAGGCAGCATGTCAGACCTGGTACAACACGCCCTGGCCCACGCGGGCAAACCGGCCACCACGCCCTGGGTGGTGACCTTGGTCGGCGGTGAAAAACTCACCGGCCCCATTTCCCCGCTCAGCGACGGCTGCTACGCCATCGGCCTGGGACAAATCAAGTACTTTTCCAGCGACAAGGTCGCCTGCCTGAATGTATCGGGCGCGGGCGCATTTCCTATCTGAAGATCTTGCCAATGGATGACGCGCGGGATACTCAGCAGGACAGCCTGGCGGCGCAGCTGCAGGCGCTGGAAGCGGCGCTGCAAAGCCAGGCGGTGCGCGCCGACAGGGCCAGGCTGGCGGCCCTGCTGGCTGACGACTTCGTCGAGTTCGGCAGCTCGGGCAATCTCTGGACGCGCGCGGCAACCCTGGCGGACTTGCCGGTGGAAGACTTTTGCCAGCGCAGCATCCACGATTTTCAGGCCCGCTTGCTGGCGGACGATGTTGCCTTGGTTACCTACCGCTCGCAACGCCACGCCAACGGCACCCTGCCCGCCAGCGCCAGCTTGCGCAGTTCCTTGTGGAAATGGCGCGATGGCCGCTGGCAAATGATTTTTCACCAGGGCACGCCCATTCCCGGCTGATCCACCTCCCCGAAGATACTGTCCTGCGCCCGATCAAACGGCGCAGGAACCAGCATCCATGCCGAAAGTTGTTTTTTGACACGCAAAATATCATTGATTTAATGAATTTTTTGTGCAACAATGAATTTAATAAATAAAACAAATAAATTATTGAAATCGGTTTTTTAAATTAATTCCATCCTTGCACCACGAATCCGTGTTCTGGATAGAAAAGCACTGCGTAGGACTCGACCCGTCGCCAGGCAAGCGCCTGCCACCGGTCTCACGCAAGCCCCCTTTCTAATCATCACCACGTATTTTGGAGAGACATTATGGACAAATTCACCGTACGCACCCAGCTCACTCTGGCTTTCGGCCTGCTGGTCTTTTTCCTCATCGGCATATCGATCCTGTCCGTGCGGAGCTTTTCCAACTTCAACGCCAGTTTTGACCAGTATGTCAACGGCATCACCGCCCGCGCCAATACGGCGCACCGCGTACGTGACGCAATCGACATGCGTGCCGTGGCGGCCAGGAATCTGGTGCTCGTCACCAAGCCGGAAGACCTGGAGATCGAACGCAAACAGGTCTTGCAGGCGCAGGCCGAGGTCGTCAAGAACATGCAGCATCTGCTGCAGCTGACACAGCAGCCTGAGGTATCGGATGAAGTGCGCGCCATAGTCAACAAGATAGACGGCATCGAAAAACGCTATTCTCCCGTCGCGATGGCTATCGTGGACCTGGCGCTGCAAAAGAAAACCGAGCAGGCCATCGTCAAGATGAATGAGGAATGCCGCCCGCTGCTGGCCGCCCTCGTCGCCGCCAGCGATGAATATTTCGCCCTGACGGACCAGCGCTCTACCGCCATCTTGCAGGAAGACAACGAGCGTTACACGCTCAACAGGAATATTCTCATCGGCGCCAGCCTGCTGTCCATCGTGCTGGCAGCCCTGGCGGGCTGGCTCATCACACGCAGCCTGCTCAAGGCGCTGGGCGCAGAGCCGAAGCAGCTGTGCGACGCCGTCAGCCTGCTGGCCGGCGGCGACCTGACAGGCAAACTCAACGTTGCACCGCACGATACCGCCAGCGTGCTGTCGGCGCTGCAGCGCATGCAGGAGTCGCTGACCACGGTAGTGTCGTCGGTGCGCCAGGATTCCGACACCGTTTCCCTTGCCGCCGCGGAAATTTCCAGCGGCAATAGCGATCTGTCGCTGCGCACGGAACAGCAAGCCAGTTCACTGGAAGAAACCGCTTCCTCAATGGAAGAGCTCACCAGCACCGTGCGCAAGAATGCGGAAAACGCCCGCGAAGCCAATGTGCTGGCCACGACGGCATCGGACGTCGCCAGCAAGGGCGGCGCCGTGGTGGGGCAAGTGATGGGCACCATGGACCTGATCAGCGAATCGTCGCGCAAGATTGTCGACATCATCAGCGTCATCGACGGCATCGCCTTCCAGACCAATATCCTGGCCCTGAATGCCGCCGTGGAAGCGGCACGTGCCGGCGAACAGGGCCGCGGCTTCGCCGTCGTGGCGACCGAAGTGCGCGGCCTGGCCCAGCGCAGCGCCAGCGCAGCCAAGGAAATCAAGGCGCTGATCGACGATTCCGTCAGCCGCGTCGATGCGGGCTCCAGGCTGGCGGCGCAAGCGGGCACGACGATGTCCGAGGTGGTCGCCAGCGTCGCCCGCGTCAGCAACATCATCGCTGAAATCACGGTGGCCAGCCAGGAACAGTCCGCAGGAATCGAGCAGATCAATCAGGCGGTGACCCAGATGGATAGCGTCACGCAGCAAAATGCCTCGCTGGTGGAAGAAGCGGCGGCGGCGGCCGAATCGCTGCGCGAGCAGGCCAGCCACCTGGTGGAAACCGTGAGCATCTTCAAGACGCATGACAGCCATGTGGCGGCACCCGCACCAGCACCGGCACGCGCCAGCCACAAGCCGCTGCGCCTGGTACCGGCAGCAGCGGCCAGCAGCCCCGCCAAGCGCCAGGCCGCGCCGGCAAAACCCCGTGCGGCGCAAGCGGAAGCCGTGACGGCCGGCGACTGGGAAGAGTTTTAAGCACATACAGGCATGCAGCCACGCATGCCCCGCTTCACACGCACAGGGGAGAGCCGCAGCCGGCCTCCCCTGTCGCGTTGCAACAACACGCCCCTCACATAAAAAAATCCGCGGCAACTGTTGTATTTGTGCCGCCCCGGATCTCGCTACTACGCCGAAATGGCGCATGCTTTTTTGCGCCGCCGCAGGAAACCTCGTCGTCTTGTCCAGCCTATTTTGTTCCCGCACAAGCCTGCCGGCACTCCACTATGCACCCGCCAGATAGTGACGACAAATACGATTTTATTCGCGTATTGAGTCGAAACGGATATGAATAGCCATCGTTGGAAAATGGCATGAATACCAAAATTTCCCGTGCTAGCATGATTTTTCGTTCAGCTGGCCAGCGCCAGCTTGCATACCCCCCAACAACCTTGACCGACAGGAGCCGTTTCATGATGACACCGCATGCCAGCACAGTACGTCACACCCTGATTGCCCTGGCAATCAGCGCCGCCTTTCCACTGCAGGCGATGGCACAGGATAGCGTCCCGGCGCCAGCCGCCGACGCGCCTGCCGTCCCGGCGGCACAGACCGGCCCTGGCCAGCTGGAAACGGTGATCGTGACGGCGCAGCGGCGCGCGGAAAACATCAAGGACGTGCCCATGTCCATCGCCACCTTGAAAGGCGACAAGCTCGACACGCTGACGGCCGGCGGCGCCGATATCCGCTTCCTCAACAGCCGCTCGCCCAGCGTGTCCGTCGAATCGGATTATGGCCGCACCTTTCCCCGCTTCTACATTCGCGGCCTGGGTAATACCGACTTCGACCTGAACGCCTCGCAGCCCGTGGGCCTGGTGATGGACGACGTAGTGCAGGAAAACGCCATGCTCAAGGGCTTTCCCGTGTTCGACGTGGATCAGGTCGAAGTGCTGCGCGGCCCGCAAGGCACCTTGTTCGGCCGTAACTCGCCAGCCGGCGTGATCAAGTTCGATTCCGCCAAGCCCGTCTTCAAGACGGAAGGCTACCTGAGCGGCGGCTTCGGCAAGGATGGCATGAAGAACCTGGAAGGCGCGTTCAACGTGCCCGTCAGCGACACGGTCGCCCTGCGCTTTTCCGGCCAGACGCAGCGCCGCGACGACCGCGTGCACAACCCGCGCCCCACCGGCACGCGCGATTTCGAAGGCTATGAAGACAGCGCCGCCCGCCTGCAGGTATTGGTCAAGCCCACGCGCGACTTCACAGCCCTGTTCAACGTGCACGCGCGCAATCTCGACGGCACGGCCACCCTGTTCCGCGCGAATATCCTGAAACAGGGCACGAACGACCTCGTCGACGGCTTTGATTACGACAACTACCCGACCGACGGCATCAACCGCCAGCACCTGAAAACCAAGGGCGCCAGCATGCGCCTGAAATGGGACTTGCCCGGCGTCACCTTGCATTCGATCACCGGCTACGAAAAGCTCGATTTCTACAGCCGCGCCGACGTCGACGGCGGCTATGGCGCCGTGTCCGCGCCGCCGATGGGCCCCGGCTTCATCCCGTTCGTCGTGGAAACGGCCGACGTGATCCCCAACCACAAGCAGATTTCGCAGGAATTCCGCGCCGAGTCGTCTGCCCGCGGCCCGCTGCAATGGATAGCTGGCCTGTTCTACTTCAAGGAAGATATCCAGATCGACAGCATCGGCTTCAACAGCCTGGCGCCCGGCAACCCGCAAAGCCCGAACTACGCCACGCAAAACCAGAGCTCGAAGTCGTACGCGGCGTTCGGCTCGCTCAACTACACGGTCTCGGACGCCCTGAAACTGCGCGCCGGCCTGCGCTACACGACCGACAAGAAGGATTTCTCCGCCAAGCGGGTGGAGGCGACCACGGCCGGCCCCTTCGACTTGCACGACACCTCGCACAACGTCAGCTGGGACCTGAGCGGCACCTATGTACTCACGCCGGCAACGAATGCCTACGCGCGCATCGCCACCGGCTACCGCGCGCCGTCGATGCAGGGCCGCCTGAACGGCCTGGCCGACCGCCCTTCGTTTGCCGGCGCCGAGAAAGCGCTGTCCGTCGAGGCGGGCATCAAGCAAGACCTGTTCGACAAGCGCGCGCGCCTGAGCCTGGCCATATTCCAGTACCGCGTGAAGGACAAGCAACTGACGGCCGGCAGCGGCGCCGTCAACATGAACCAGCTGATCAACGCAGACAAGGCCACGGGCCGCGGCGTGGAACTCGATTTCCAGGCGAACCTCAGCGATTCGCTCAGCATGACCCTGGGCGGCAGCTACAACCACACGGAAATCCAGGACAAGAAGCTGTTCGTGCAAAGCTGCGGCAACGCGCAAAACAACCCGGCCAGCGGCTGCACCGTGACCGACCCGCTGGGCCCGTTCAAGGGCACGGCCTACATCGACGGCAACCCGCTGCCGCGCGCGCCGGAATGGCAAACCAACTTCACATTAAAGTACAGCATTCCCCTCGCCAATGGCGAGTTCTACGCCTACACGGACTGGGCCTACCGCACCAGCTACAACTTCTTCCTGTATGAAGCGAAGGAATACAAGGCCAAGGAACTGCTCGAAGGCGGTTTGCGTGTAGGCTACAAATGGGACAAATACGAACTCTCCGCGTACGGCCGCAACATCACCAACCAGATCCAGTCGCTGGGCGCGATCGATTTCGACAACCTGACAGGCATCGTCAACGAACCGCGCACGTATGGGGTGCAGTTCAAGGCAGTGTTTTGATGGCGGGAAGCTGATAACAGGCCATTGATGCTGGCCCATCGCTCAGGCACAAGATGGCGTAATACACATCACCTGTGCTAGAATCTCGCCGCGCTGCCCGGATGGTGAAACTGGTAGACACTGGAGACTTAAAATCTCCCGCCTGTAAGGGCGTGCCGGTTCGATTCCGGCTCCGGGCACCAGCGCACAGAATTCAGAAACATCAAAAAAGCCATTTAACCCCAATAAATCAGCGGGTTAGTGGCTTTTTTACGTCCGGGCATTTCTCTTAATCTCAATTAAACCCGACAAAAACCTCTAGCGGTTACGCCAGATTTACGCCGTGATTACGCGAGCGACGCCGGCGCCGGCGCCATCATGGTGGCCCTGCTCGCCTGGCTGTAAGTTCACCAGCTCGACCTGATGACCAATGAGAAAACGCGCAAGCACGGCATCGCCTTCAAGTTCGAATTCAACAACCGTGAAACAGTCGATATCTCGATCAAGCTGAACCTGACCGAGCGCATCGCGGTCAAACCGGCGAGGCCGGTTGCCTGGACATCCAGCATCCGGCCGAGATAAAGCACATGCCGCCCTACCGGGACAAGTTCTGACAGCAGTACGACGTCCCCCCTGCTGAAATGGGCCGCGCGGCACGCTGACAGCACGCCCGCCTAGTCGGTGCGGACCATGGGCGAACAGTTGATCGTCTTTTCCCGAGAGACCACCTAACGCGCGGCGTGATTACGCGGCGATGTATCCGCAAGCGTCTGAGGCACGCGAGTCCGACGACACTATCCACACGAAGCATTACCCCGACGGCGACGTGGTGGAGTACGACCATGAGGACGACGCCCTGCCCCCTGCCCCGGCGTGATCGCCGCCATCACCGCCCACAGAGTGACGTCAAACGCTCTCTAGAAAAGCGGCTGACCATGGCCGTGCGGCGGCGATAAAAGCCAGCGAGGACGAGCTGGCGAGCACCATCAGCTTGTTCAAGCAGCCTCACGCCGGCGTCAAGGCCGGCGGTGCCATTCGAATCCAAAAAAATGAACCTAATTAGCTCTCTGCTGACTAATAGAAAGCCAATCTTAACAATCCATCAAAAAAGAAAATTATATACAGTCACAGTTTCAAAAAACTGATGACGGAATGAAATTTAATTTAGCATCAAATTTTCAGATTGAGAAATTTACTCAGCCAATTAAGGAAGACGCACCGAAGCAACCAATAGAATCAGGCACCATTTCTTATACCGATGAAATACAAAAATACAAATTATCAAACAATTTCATAAGCGCGTTTCGCGCATTCTCACCTGCTTGACCTCATCGCCAGAGGAAAAAATATTCGTGATGCTTAGGGATCTGTCCGCTTTCCAGCAAGAATCCTAAGCATGAATTCAAAGATGGTTCATACTGGAGAAATTATCATGCACAACAAAAATGTTTATTGGGACGAGACCATGATGCAGAACGATTTTCATCAGCCGTCAATATTGGCAATCGGCGACAGCTGGTTCTGGTATCCTCTTCCTGGTGGCTCATTATTAAGCAAATTAGGAAATTTGGTTGAAAAAAAGGAGCATTACATTCTAGCTCACGGAAATAACGGTGCCGAAGCCTACGATTATGTTTACGGAACCTATAAAAGAAGAATTCAGACCGCATTACAACTACATGGGGATTCTTTGTCGGCTGTTTTCATAAGCGGTGGAGGGAACGACTTCGCCGGCCTATCCGATATGCGCCCGCTACTGCTAAAAGACTGCTCCGCCTGCACTTCGGCTGAAGCTTGCTACCGATCCGGTGATGACGAGCAAAGCCTGAACCGATTTTTAAATAAAGTTACGGGAAGCTTCATCGCTCTTATCGACAAGATAATTGGTGCAACTTGGAATACGACGCAAAATGCAACCGGTCCAACGAAGATCTATTTACATAACTACGACTATGCTCGGCCAACAGGTATCGGCATCTTTGGTGCCGAAAGCAAATGGCTGCGAGCATCGCTAGTAGTCGCAAACGTGCCTACCCACCTGCAGGATTCCTGCATCCGTTTTTTGATCGACGAGTTCACTTTGCGGTTGAAGGGGTTGGTCGCTCGTTATCCCGGCCGCGTTCGTCTTGTCGATAGTCGCGGCACCTTAGGTGACGACGACTGGGCTAACGAGCTTCATCCAACGTCGACGGGTTTCGAAAAAATTGCGCACAATGTGTGGCTACCCATATTGCAAGGCGATGGACTTGCACCTAAGTGATAACTAGTTCAAGAAAGGTATGGAGGCTTCCTCAATTCCAGAAAATCCTCTTGTATCTTGCCCAATAGCATGTGCTGGCCGAGGTGCGGCATCTACGCGTAACTCTTCCTTGTCTGTAAATTCCGACACCTCCATCACCTCTACTTCTTCACCTTGCCGCGACTGTCATCACGATCAATTCCCACACCCGGGCTAACCTGCTCCCACTGACGTTTTTACAACACCCCGCCCCCCTCTCCCTCCTCCAAAGGCCCCTACTGATATAATACTTACAATCAAGTAATATTCCGAAATGTGCGCCTCCAGGCTCCCGCAACCGTCTGTGTACTGCTAGCCCATGCGCTCTCTTTTCGACCACGAGATCATCAAACAGCTGCACAGCGGTGTCCGCTCACGGGTTTATCGTGCCAGGGCCGCCGATGGCACCGCGCTGATCGTCAAGAAACCCAATCAGCAGTTCCCCTCCTTTCAGCAACTGGCGCAATTCAAGCGCGAGTATGCGATCGCGCGCCGCTGCCGCCATCCTGGCGTGGCGCATCCGCTGGCGCTGCAGCTGCACGGCGGGTGCTGGACGATGATCGTGGAAGATTGCGGCGGCCAGGCGCTCGACCAGGTGTTGCGTGCGCAGGTGGCGGCGCGCAGGATGCCGTCGCAACCCGCCTTGGCGCTGGACGACTTTTTCGACATCGCGTTGCAACTGTGCGCGGCGCTGGACGAGGTTCATCGTCAGGGCGTGATCCACAAAGACATCAATCCCGCCAATCTGGTGTGGAATGGCGACCGGCGCCTGCTGCAGCTGATCGACTTCGGCATCGCCTGCGAACTGCCGTACGAAAGCCATGGCATCGCCAATCTCCAGACGCTGGAAGGCACGCTGCGCTACATGGCGCCGGAACAGACCGGACGCATGAACCGGCGCGTCGATTGGCGCGCCGATTTCTATGCGCTGGGCGCCACCTTCTACGAGCTGCTGGCCGGCCAGGCGCCGTTCGAGACGGGCGACGAGATGGAACTCGTGCATTGCCACATTGCGCGCAGTCCCGACTGGTCGCACCCGGCGCTGGCAAGCTTGCCTGGCCAGCTGCTGCCGATCATCCAGCGGCTGCTGGAAAAAAATGCCGATCAGCGCTACCAGAGCCTGCAGGGCTTGCGCAGCGATCTCGAAGCATGCCGCGCGCAAAAGCCGGCGCATACGCTCAAGCTGTCCGACCACAACGGCCGTTTCCTCGTGCCGCAAACGCTGCACGGGCGCGAGGATGCCATCGCCGTGCTGCTGGCGGCATTTGAACGCAGCGCTGCGGGCAGGTGCGAGATGCTGCTGGTGGCCGGCCATTCGGGCATCGGCAAGTCGGCGGTCGTCAACGAAGTGCAAAAGCCCATCATCGCGCGGCGCGGCTGCTTCCTGTCCGGTAAATTTGACCAGCTCCAGCGCGACGTGCCGTATGCCTCGCTGATCCAGGCCTTCCAGGAGCTGGTGCGCCAGCTGCTCGGCCAACCCGAGGAAACGCTGCGGCAGTGGTCCGCCAAACTGCACGAGGCGCTGGGCAGCGGCATCGGCATGCTGATCGAACTGATTCCCCAACTGGCGCTGATCGTCGGCCCCACGGACGCAGTGCCCGCGTCGGACCCGGCACAGGCCCAGCTGCGCCTGGACCGCCTCTTTCCCCGCTTCGTCGAAGTGTTCGCCTGCGCCGGGCATCCGCTGGTGCTGTTCCTCGACGACCTGCAATGGGCCGATGCGGCCACGTTGCGAATGATCGAACTGCTGATGGTCTCCTGCGACAAGAGCTGCATGCTGTTCATCGGCGCGTATCGCGACAACGAGGTGAGCGCCGACCATCCGCTGATCGCGCTGCGCGACAAGCTGCTCGCCCGCGAGGTACGCCTGTCGACGCTGTTACTGAGCGCATTGACCGAGCCGCAGGTGGCGCAAATGGTCTCGGCCACCGTGCGCGTGGCAACCCACGATTGTGCGCCGTTGACCAGCATTTGCTACCGCAAGACGGCCGGCAATCCCTTTTTCCTCAACCAGTTCCTCGCTTCGCTCAATGAGACGGGCCATCTGCGCTACCGGGCCGCCGACGATTGCTGGGACTGGGACCTGCCCGCGATAGAACAGGCCAAATATACCGACAATGTGGTCGAGGTGCTGCTGGAAAAAATCCGCCGCCTGCCCACGGTGACGCAGCATCTGCTGCAACTGGCCGCCTCCTGCGGCAACCGCTTCACGCTCGATACGCTCGCGCTGGCAATGGACCGCGCTCACCGCAAAACGCAGCAAGACCTGTGGCCGGCGCTCAGGGCAGGCTTGATCCAGCCGCTCGACGAACGCTATAAGTACGTCAGTGGCGACAGCGATGCGGCCAACAGCGGCGTCGCTTACCGCTTCCTGCACGACCGGGTGCAGCAGGCCGCCTACCTGGTCGCCGACGACGCTACGCGCGTGGCCAACCATCTGCTCATCGGCCGCTTGCTCCTGCGGCATACGGCGCCGCAGCACCAGGACGCAACACTGTTTGAAATCGTCGAGCAGCTCAACGCCGGGCGCGCGCTGATCAAAGATGCGGACGAGCGCGTGCAGCTGGCGACGCTCAATCTCCAGGCCGGCGTCAAGGCACGGCGTTCCGCCGCGTTCCAGTCCACGCTGGAACACATGCGCATAGGTCTCGAGCTGCTGCCGGCGCAGGCATGGAGCGTCCACGCCAGCCTTTGGCTCGACCTGCAGCTGGGCGCGGCCGAAGCGGCTTACCTGTGCGGCCAGTTCGATACGGCCGAGGCGATCTATCCACTGGTACGCGCCCGCTCCCTGAGCCCCTTGCAGCAGGTGCGCTGCATTGCCATCCAGGCGCACCAGTATCAATTGCAGGGCCGCCTGCTCGACGCCATTGCCGTGCAGCGCGACGGCCTGGCGCTACTGCACATCGACATTCCGCACGATGTGGCGCAGATGAAGGCGCGCTTCAGCGACATTCTCGCCGACATCGGACAGCAGCCTGGCGCGCACGCGCCCGGCACCCTGCTGGCGGCCGATGACATGTGCGAGCCGGACGCCGTGGCCGCGATGCAGATGATGCAGGGCCTGTGGATGGCCAGCTACTACGCCGGCCAGCAGGATCTGAGCGCGCTGATGGTGGTGTCGATGACGCGGCTGTCGATGCAGCGGGGGAACAGCGATTTCAGCGCTGTCGCCTATGTCGGCTACGCGATGATGCTTGCACTGTACAGCGGCGACATCGCGCGCGGCTACGCCTTCGGGGCGATGGCGATGGCGCTGGCCAGGCGCCGTGCCAACCTGCAGACGCGCACGCTCACGGGCCTGATGTTCGGCGCGCTCAGCAACCACTGGACGCAGCCGCTGCGCAGCTCCGACGCCCTGTACGAAGAAGCGTTTGGCTGGGCGCTGGAAATCGCCGACTTCGTGCAGGTCGGCGTGGTGGCGGCCGTGCGCGCCACCGACCGTATCATCCTCGGCGACTACCTGCCGCACCTGATGCACGACATCGAGCACGACCTGGCGCTGATGCGCGCCAACGGCCAGCAGGCGATGGCCGATTGCTGCGTCGCCGCCGCGGTCCAGCCGATCAAATGCCTGATGGGTCTCCTGCCCCGTCACGACAGCTATGACGATGGGGTCTTCAGCGAGGCGCGCTTCCTCGATCAGTATGGCGGCTCGCAGCTGTACCGCGCCTACTTCTTGCAGGGGAAAATACGCAACGCCTACCTGTTCGACAGCGCCGACGCCGAGCCGCTGGCCGGCCAGCTTGGCAGCGTCACCCAGATCATGCGCGGTCAGGCTAAGGTTGCCGAGTGCAGCTTCTACGCCGCGCTGATCCTGATCCGCGCCTTGCGGCGCGATCCTGCGCGTGCCGATGCGAACGATGTGCTGGCCGTGGTCGACACGCTGCAAACGAGCCTCGCCGAGTGGTCCAGGCAAGGCTCGGACAATAGCGACGCCAAGCATCTGCTGGTGATGGCCGAGATGGCACGCTACCGGGAAGACCTGCAGCTGGCCACGCGCTGCTACCAGCAGGCGATCGACGCGGCCGGCCTGGCGGGCTACGTCAACATGCAAGCGCTGGGCAATGAACTGTGCGGCGAATGCTGGTTCGACCAAGGACATGCGCGCGTGGCCGGCATCTTCATCCAGGACGCCATCGCGCACTACGGCCAGTGGGGTGCGCAGGGCAAGGTAGCGCAGCTGCAGGCGCGCCATGGCGCACTGCTGTCAAGGATGGATGGCCGCGGCGCACAACGTCATTCCGTCTCCCACACGCACGGCAGTTCAGCGCTCGACCTGGCGTCGCTGCTGAAAGCGTCGCAGATCCTGTCGAACGAAGTGGGCCTGCGCAGCGTGCTGACGCGCCTCATTACCATCGTGTGCGAAAACGCCGGCGCGCAGGTGGCGCGCCTGCTGTTGCTGTCCGAAGGCAGCTACCAGCTGGAGGCCAATATCGATGGCGATGTCGTCACTGTCCTGCAATCGCGCCAGTTCGACCTGAACGCCGCCAGCGACCCGCAGTTCCCGCTGTCGCTGCTGCGCTACGTCATTCGCACCGGCGCCGAGGTGATCGAAGACTGCATCACGGGCGCCTCGCGCTTTGCCGCCGATCCGTACGTGCAGTTGCACCTGCCGCGCGCCGTCATGTGCCTGCCGATACGGCACGGCGGCCAGATCGGCGGCATCCTGTATTTCGAGAACCGGCTTGCAGAAGCCTCGTTCACGGAGGAACGCGTGGCGTTCCTGCGCATGCTCGGCGCCCAGGCGATGATCTCGATCTCCAGCGCCAGGCTGCATGACAGCCTCGAACGGCGCGTTGCCGAACGCACGGAACAGCTGGAAGACGCCAACCGCAAACTGGCGACCTTGTCCATCACCGACGGTCTGACTGGCCTGGCGAACCGGCGTCATTTCGACGACGTATTGCGTGCCGAATGTGCGCGTGCCACGCGCGTCGGCCGGCCGCTTGCCGTCATCATGCTCGATGTCGACTACTTCAAGCGCTTCAACGACAGTCACGGCCACCAGGCCGGCGATGCATGCCTGGTCCGGGTCGCGCATGCGCTGGCGGCCGGCATGCGGCGCGCGGGCGACCTGACGGCGCGCTATGGCGGCGAAGAGTTTTCGATCGTGCTGCCCAACACCGGCGCGGACGAAGCGCGCCAGATCGGCGAAGCACTGCGGCGGGCGATCGAAGATCTGGGTATCTCCCACGCGAACGCGGAGGCGCGGCAGGTGACGATCAGCGTCGGCATCGCGGTCCAGCCGGCACCGGGAGCCGCCGATCCGGACGCCCTTCTGCGCCTGGCCGATGCCGCGCTGTACCACGCCAAGGATGAGGGACGCAATTGCGTGGTGCTCAGGGTGCTGCCGCCTGGCTGACCGGCAGCGCCGCGCACCGCATTCACGGCGCCGGCGGTGCCTCAATCGCTGCCGTGGCTGTTCTCGCGCGCCTGCTCCCGCGCTTTTTCGCTTGACGCCAGCCCGTTGAAGAACAGATTGAGCAGCACGGCAACGATGGCGGCCAGCAGGATGCCGCTGTGCAGCAACGGCGACAGGACTTTCGGCATGTGCTGCGCATATTGCTCGGCCACCAGCGGCAACATGCCGAAGCCGATAGCCAGGGCCACGATGAACAGGTTGTTGCGGTTGCTCTTGTAGTCGACGCCGGCCAGAATGCGGATGCCCGTCGCGGCGACCATGCCGAACATCACCAGCCCTGCCCCGCCCAGCACGAACGCCGGCACGGCTTCGGCCGTCTGCGCGATCTTCGGGATCACACCCATGATGAGCAGGAGGATGCCGGCCGCCACGCAGACCCAGCGGCTGCGCACGCCCGTCACGCCCACCAGTCCCACGTTTTGCGAAAACGACGTGTACGGGAAGGTATTGAAGATACCGCCGATCAAGGTCCCCAGACCATCGACGCGCAAGCCGCGGCTGATGTCGGCCTGTTCGATACGCTTGCCCGTCATCTCGCCCAAGGCCAGGAACATACCGAGCGACTCGATCATGACGACGATCATCACCAGGCTCATGGTCACGATGGCAACCAGGTCGAAAGTCGGCATGCCGAACTGGAACGGCGTAACGATGGCGAAAGCCTTGGCGCTGGCCCCCTTGGCGAAGTCGGCCTTGCCCAGCGCAAACGACAGGGCCGTGCCGGAGATGATGCCGATCAACACGGCGATATTCGACAGGAAACCACGGCCATACTTGGCCACCAGCAAGATGACGGCCAGCACGAAGAAGGCGATGCCCATGTTGTCCAGCGCGCCGTAGCCGGGGTTGGCGATCAGGGGCACGGGGCCAGGCGGCGCGGGCAAGCCGGCCGCCGTGGCGGCAGCGGCCATCTTGAGAAAAGCGGGATCGGCGATCTGCGCCATGGCGGGCGGCCCGCCCATGGCCCAGTTCACGCCCACGCGCATCAGCGACACGCCGATCACGGCGATGATGCTGCCCGTGACCACGGGCGGAAACAGGGCCAGCAGGCGGCTGATGAAGGGCGCGATCAGCATGGAAACGACGCCGGCGCCGATCACGGCGCCAAAGATGCCGGTGATGCCCAGGGCCGGATTGTTCGCCATGGCCAGCATGGGACTGACGGCGGCAAAGGTCACGCCCATCATGACGGGCAGACGGATGCCGAAATGCTTGCCGATTCCCAAGGACTGAATCAGGGTCACGAGGCCGCAGCAGAACAGGTCGGCACTGATCAGCGCCGCCACCTGCTCGGGCGGCAGCTTGAGCGCGCGGCCGACGATCAGCGGCACGGCGATGGCGCCCGCATACATGACGAGTACGTGCTGCAAGCCCAGGGTGAACAGTTTCCCGGCCGGCAGCACTTCATCGACGGGGGACGGAGCGGCAGGCGTGGTACCGGACACGCCGCGGTGGATGGATTTCAGACGGGGAGAGGCCATTTACGCTCCATTTCCTGGGTTACCGCGGCACGGATGGGTGCAGGTGAAAAGGAAAAGCAAGACAGAAACGGGACGACAGAAACACACCAGCGGCCGATGATGCATGCGAAGCTCCTTGGATGGAATGACCGAGGTAGCCATGCACGCTTCGTGCCAGGTGATTGTATACAGAGATTGTGCCGAAAGTCACCAGAAATCAGCTAATCAGGCGGTGAATGCACCGTTTTCTCGCATGCGGCCCCGCATCTGCACCAGAAGGCGGCGGCGCTGGCAGGCCACGGGTGAATGGGGACTGCTGCCTGGAACGCCTGTCAAAAACCAATGCGCATCGTCATTTGCGGCCGGCGATGCTCACTGCCTCGGCGGCACGCTGCTTCGTGCAGTGGCGTTTCTCGGGCCAGCGGGACGCCGGGCCTTCCTTGCGCCCGTCACGGTTTTGGTGGGCGCTATCAGGCGCAGTCAGGCGTTGTTAGCCGCCCGCACAGGCATCAAGCAGCGCTTCCAGCTGACGCACATGGGCAGCACGCAATTGCTCGCGCGCCAGCAAGGCTTGCACTTGCTCGAAGATGCCGTGGGCTGGCACCGCAGGCAAGGCGGGCGAGGCGGGGCGCGTGGCGATGCATGGCGCGCTCACCGGCCAAGCTTGCACCTGCGATGCTGGCCCCCATGCCGCACAGCCGGTCAACAAGCTTACCAGCAATAAACGGGCTAAACGGTTGGCGAGGCTGCCGGCATGCCTTCCGGCACGTTCGCCTGGCGACCTCATGGCATTTCTCTGGCGATCAAGGCCTCGGCGGCACGGCAGGCGTCGCCTTCGGGCGGCAGCGCGAGGATG
>NZ_LRIC01000053.1:0-35517 GCF_001758725.1 Janthinobacterium sp. HH106
CCGTCACCGTGCCGTATGGCTACGACGGCTATTACCTGAACGTGATGGCCGGCCCCAAGCGGACCTGGCATTTTAAAAACGACCCGGCCCACGAGTGGCTGATGACGAAATAATAGACAAGGATAAACGATGACTACCCCGACCATTGGCCACTTTATCGGTGGCAACCCCATGGCCTCGCGCACCGAGCGCACGAGCGACGTGTTTAATCCTGCCACGGGCGCCGTGACGGCCAAGGTGGCGCTGGCCACGCCTGCCGAACTGAACGCGGCCGTGGCCGCCGCCCATGCGGCCTTTCCCGCCTGGTCGCAAACCTCGCCCCTGCGCCGCGCCCGCGTCATGTTCAAATTCAAGGAATTGCTGGAGCAAAACGCCGACAAGCTGGCCGAGCTGATCACGCGTGAACACGGCAAGGTCTTCACGGATGCGAAAGGGGAAGTGACGCGCGGCATCGAAGTGGTGGAGTTTGCCTGCGGCATCCCGCAGATGATGAAGGGAGAATACTCGGAACAGGTGGCCGGCGGCATCGACGCCTGGTCGATCCGCCAGGCGCTCGGCGTCTGTGTCGGCATCACGCCGTTCAACTTTCCCGTCATGGTGCCGATGTGGATGTTCCCGATGGCCATTGCCTGCGGCAATACCTTCGTATTAAAACCGTCGGAACGCGACCCGTCGGCCAGCCTGCTGCTGGCGCAGCTGCTGACGGACGCGGGCTTGCCCGACGGTGTCTTCAACGTCGTGCAGGGCGATAAAGAAGCCGTCGACGGCTTGCTGCACCACCCGGACGTGCGCGCCGTCAGCTTCGTCGGTTCCACGCCGATCGCCGAGTATATCTATGCGACGGGCTGCGCCCAGGGCAAGCGCGTCCAGGCCCTGGGCGGCGCAAAAAACCACATGGTCGTCATGCCCGACGCGGACATTCCCCAGACGGTCGATGCCCTGATGGGCGCCGCCTTCGGTTCGGCCGGCGAGCGCTGCATGGCCATTTCCGTCGTCGTGGCGGTGGGCAATGTGGCGGACCAGTTGGTGGAAGCGCTGGTGCCCCGTATCGCGGCGTTAAAGATCACGCAAGGCATGGACCTGTCGGCCGAGATGGGTCCGGTGGTGACGCAGGTGCACAAGGAGAAGATCGCCGGCTATATCGCGCAAGGTGTGGACGAGGGCGCCAAGCTTATCTGCGACGGGCGCGGCTTCGTCCTGCCCGGCCATGAGCACGGCTTTTTCCTCGGCGGCAGCCTGTTCGACCACGTCACGCCGGACATGACGATTTACAAGGAGGAAATCTTCGGCCCCGTGCTGTGCATCGTGCGCGTGCCCGATTTCACGGCGGCGCTGGACCTGGTCAATGCGCATGAATACGGCAACGGCACGGCCATCTATACGCGCGACGGCAACACGGCGCGCGAATACACGCACCGGGTGCAGGTCGGTATGGTGGGCGTGAACGTGCCGATTCCCGTGCCGATGGCCTTCCACAGCTTCGGCGGCTGGAAGCGCAGCCTGTTCGGCGACCACCATGCGCACGGCCCGGAATCGGTGCGTTTCTATACGAAGCAGAAGGCGGTGACGCAGCGCTGGCCGGCCTCGACGGCGGCCGGGGCGGAGTTTGCCATGCCGACCCTGAAGTAATTCCGCTGTAAAACCGGCTGGTTCGCTTCTTGCTTACTGCAATGGTTGTGTTTAGCCATTGCAGATCGCTCCCATGACGTCCAGCCGTACCCAGCCTTTGCGCATCGTCGTCGTCAACACTATTGTCGAGCACGGCGTGCACGAGAATGCGGCCTTGGCTGCCCAAGTGCAGCGCGGCAATGCCTTGCGCATCGGCTTGCTGGAATCGGGCTACGACATCGTCGCTTCCCTGCCAGCCGACCTCTACCTTCCTGAACGCATCGCCCAACTGCAGCCTGATCTCATCATCATTGACGCGGAATCGGATGCGCGCGACGTGCTCGAGCACATCGTCATCGCCACGCGCGACGAGCGCCGCCCCATCGTGCTGTTTACGGAAGACGGCGCCACGGCCAGCATCGACGCGGCCATGGCGGCCGGCGTCTCCGCCTACATCGTGGCCGGCTTGCATGCCGAGCGCATCTTGCCCGTGCTGAACGTGGCGCTCGCGCGCTTTCGCCAGGAAGAAAAATTGCGCGCCGAATTGCTCGACACGCGGCACAAGTTGCTGGAGCGCAAGGTGATCGAGCGGGCCAAGGGCCTGTTGATGACGCACCACGGCTTGACGGAAGACCAGGCTTACCAGCGCTTGCGCAGCATGGCCATGAACAAGAAACTCAAGCTGGCAGAGATTGCCCAGCGCATCCTCGACGTGGAGGACTTGTTGGGATGAATCGTCCATTTCCTGACACATGCTGGTGCAGCGCACCATTGCGGTGCGTTTCCAGCCGCCATGAAGCGGGCAGGTACGGGCACGCTCCTTGCTGCTGGAAGGTGAGAGCCTTGCCCACAGCGGCACGGCAAAACAGTATTTATCGGCAAGGAATGGTATGACAGAGAAAATGGCAGACAGTGCCCAGGTGATGCGGACCCTGCAGCCGGAAAAACAGACGATACGCATCGGCTACCTGCCGCTGACCGATTGCGCCTCGCTGGTGATGGCGTCGAAGCTGGGTCTCGATGAAAAATACGGCATCAAGATCGAACTGAGCCGCGAGATGTCGTGGGCCGGCGTACGCGACAAACTGAACAATGGCGAACTCGACGCGGCCCATGTGCTGTATGGCCTCGTGTATGGCGTGCAGATGGGCATCGGCGGGCAGCAGCGCGACATGGCCGTGCTGATGAATCTCAATCACAGCGGCCAGGCCGTCACCGTGTCGGCGGCGCTGGCGCGCGAGGGCGCCCACGATGGTCCCACCCTGGCGCGGCATATGCGCGCCACGGCGCGGCCGTTTGCGTTCGCGCATACTTTTCCGACCGGCAACCACGCGATGCTGCTGCAATACTGGCTGGCCGCGCATGGCATTGATCCGCTGCGCGACGCGCGCGTGATGACGGTGCCGCCGTCGCAGATGGTGGCCGCCTTGCGCGCCGGCCAGATGGACGGCTTTTGCGCGGGCGAACCGTGGGGCTACAAGGCCATCGTCGATGGCGTGGGCGTGACGGCAGCCGCCAGCGGCGCCATCTGGCCCGACCATCCGGGCAAGGTGCTGGGCACCAGCGCCGCGTTTGCGCAGCAGCATCCGAACAGCTGCCGCGCCCTCATCGCCGCCGTGCTCGAGGCGGGACGCTGGATCGATGCCAGCGATACCAACCGGCTGGCCATGGCGGCCACTCTGGCCGAGCCCGCTTACCTGAACACGCCGCAGGAAACGCTGGCGCCGCGCATTCTCGGCCATTACCAGGATGGCTTGGGCAAAACCTGGGATGAGGCGCACGGTTTGAAGTTCTATGGCGATGGCACGGTGAATTTCCCGTATCTGTCCGACGGCATGTGGTTCATGACCCAGCACCGGCGCTGGGGTTTGCTGCGCGATGAACCCGATTATCTGGCGGTGGCAAGGCAAGTCAACCGCATCGACCTGTACCGCCAGGCGGCGGAGATGACGGCCACGCCCGTACCAAAATCCCCCATGCGCAGCTCGACCCTGTGCGACGGCGTCGTGTGGGACGGCAGCGCGCCGGAAGCGTACGCGGCATCGTTTGCCATCGGCCATTTTTTCTGACTGGAGAGTGCATCATGACGCAATGTGGAAGCGTAACCCTGGTCGGCGCCGGTCCCGGCGACCCGGACCTGTTGACGATCAAGGCAGTAAAGGCCATCGCGCGGGCCGACGTGGTGCTGATCGACGACCTCGTCAATCCGGCCGTCCTTGCCCATGCGGCACAAGGCGTGCGCGTGGTCGAGGTGGGCAAGCGGGGCGGCTGCGCCTCCACGCCGCAAGCGTTCATCGAACGGCTGATGCTGGCCGAGGCCCGCGCCGGCCTGCACGTGGTGCGGCTGAAAGGGGGCGACCCCTATCTGTTCGGGCGCGGCGGCGAAGAGCGCGCTTATTTGCGCAGTCACGGCGTGGCCGTCGAGGTGATCCCCGGCATCAGCAGCGGCCTGGCCGCTCCGTCCGGCATCGGCGTGCCGCTCACGCATCGCGCCTGGAGCCAGGGCGCCATCTTCGTCACGGGTCACGGCAAGGATAGCGCCTCGGAGCCGAACTGGGCGGCCCTGGCGCAGAGCAAGCTCACCCTCGTCATCTACATGGGCGTGGCCAGGGTGACGGCCATCCAGGCCGGCTTGCTGGCCGGCGGCATGGCGCCCGGCACGCCCGTGGCCGTGGTGCAATCGGCCAGCCTGCCGGCCCAGCGCCAGTTGCTGAGCACTTTGCAGGAGCTGCCCGACGACCTGCAGGCCAGCGGCCTGGGCAGCCCCAGCATCATCGTCGTGGGCGAGGTGGTGCGCTGCGCCAATGCCTGGGATGAGCATGGCGCACAGGGCTTGCACGCCGCCTGCGTCTGAGCCTGTCCGCGCCTAGCGGATTGGCAGGGCTACGGGACGGATGGGCGCCGCGTCGCCGCCACGGAATTTCAACGAGGCGCCGATGAAGGCGAACTGGTACACCTTGTCGCGCGACAGCGCTTCCAGGTCGACCAGTTCCAGGATGGGCGTGCCCTGCTGCGCCAGCAGATAGGTGTGCACGGGCAGGTAATTGTTCGCCACTTCGGATGGAAACGCCTCGAAACTGAGGTTGTCCGCGCCCACCACCATGGCGCCGCCATCTTCCACGAGGAATTTCGCCGCATCGAGCGACAGGCCGGGCGGATTGGCCATGTAGGTGTGCGCCTGCTCATAATGCTGCATGCGGCCCGTGCGTATCAGCACCACGTCGCCCTTTTCCAGCGTGACCTTCTGTTGCGCCAGCGCCGCGCGCAAGTCTTGCCGCGTCACCCGGTAATTATCGGGCAGTTGTTTGAGACCCTTGGCCACGGCCACGTCGATCAGCACGCCGCGCGCCACGATCGGCGGCAATTTCTCCGCGCCCGTCACGGTCCAGCCCCGGTCTCCCAGGTAGTGTTCCTCCGTAAAGCCATTCCAGATCTTGCCGTTCAGGCCGAAGTGGTTCAGGGCATCGATATGCGTGCCCATGTGCGCATACATGGACACGGCCGAGCCCGTGTAGCTGACGTGGCGGTTCATCTGTTCGCCCACCTGCATCGAATCGGCCACCACGTTGCCTTTCGGCGTGTGCGTCATCCACATCTGGTAGGGCGGGTCGCCGGCCGCCTGCCAGCTGGGCATGCCGATATAGAAATCGACGGCCAGATCATAGCTCTTGCCGCCGTCGATGCGCGCCAGGATGGCGGCACGCGAGGCCGGCGTCATCAGGTTCAGGCGGCCGATCTCGTCTTTCGGGCCCCAGGGGCTGATGCCCACTTCGGGCAGGGCGGCCTGCACTGTCCCTCCGAGCAGGGCCAGCAGCAGGGCAGTCAGGGTGGCGGATGGTTTGAACATGGGGTACTCCTTGTGTGACATGAATAAAGAAGCCGCCATCATATTGTTTTTCATTTCAATGATAATCAGCGATAAAATAATAAGATATTCAACTGAATGGAAAGAATCATGGATGTCCTGGCGCACATGCGCGTGTTTCGCAAGGTGGTCGAGCGCGACAGCTTCAGCAAGGCGGCGCTGGATTTGAATCAGTCGGCGGCGGCCATCAGCAAGCAGGTGCGCCAGCTCGAAGCGCGCCTGGGCACACTGCTGCTGGTGCGCACGACGCGGCGCATGAGCTTGTCGGACGGCGGGCGTGCCTACTATCTCGAATGCTGCCGCCTGCTCGACGAGGTCGATGCGCTGGAACTGGCCACGCGCGGCTGTACCGGCAAGGTGGCCGGGCGGCTGCGCGTGAATGCGCCGCTGTCGTTCGGCCTGAAGGTGCTGTCGCCCTTGCTGCCGGACTTCATGGCCCGCTATCCGGACGTCAAGATCGAGATGACCCTGGATGACCGCCTGCGCGACGTGGTGGGCGAGGGCTATGACGTGTCGCTGCGCATCCGCGCCGCGCTGGCCGATTCGTCCTTGGTGGCGCGCCGCTTGGGCGACGTCGAGCAGATGATTTGCGCAGCGCCGGCCTACCTGGCGCGGCGCGGCACGCCGCGCCAGGCGCAGGACTTGCACGGCCACGATTGCCTCGCTTACCGCCTGGCCGACAGTCCCGGCGTCTGGCAGCTGGCCGGCCCGGAGGGGCCGAGCAGCATCGTGCTGCCCGTGCGCTTTTCCGCCGACAGCAGCCTGCTGCTGGCCGATATGCTGGTGGCGGGCATCGGTGTGGGGGCGCTGCCGTCGTTCGTCGCCGCGCCGCTGCTGGCCAGCGGCGCCCTGGTGCGCGTGCTGCCGTCGCACGGCATGGCCAGGCGCGGCGTGTATGCCTTGACGCCCGATGGACGCCACGTGCAGGAAAAGGTGCGCGCCTTTTGCGACTTCCTGGCCGGGGCGCTGCAGGGGGGCTAGGCACCCGGTGTTTTCCAGTGCAACCTTCCTGCGCGCTTTTTTTCTTGCGCAAGCGCGTCGGGCATGAGCTTTGATAGTATCCTCGTACCTGCTGGGCGGCCGGAGCGCCGCACATTCGAGGAAACCGGAATAAGCGATCGACAATGCACACTTTGAGCAAGGGCGGGGCGGTATCGGGCTTCAGGATATGGGCGGGCGGCCTGCTGCTGGCCCTGGCGGTGGGCGGTGCCCTGTATGCGGGCGCGGCGCGCACGGTCAATGACGACGCCGAACAGCGTTTCGACAATCTCACGCATGGCGCCCAGCATAGCCTGATCACGCGCGTAAAAAGCTATTCCGACCTGCTGCGCGGCCTCGAGGCCCTGTTCCGCACCAGCGAGCACCTGACGCGCCGCCAGTTCCACGATTACGTGGCCGGCCTCGATATCGTGCGCCAGTTCCCGGCCATCGAATCGGTCAACTACGCGGCGGCCGTCCCGTCAGTACAGCGCGCCGCCTTCATCGAGGCCGTGCGCCGTGACACCAGCCTGGCGCCGCGCGGCTATCCCGCTTTCACCATCCGGCCTGCGGGCGAGCGGCCTGAATACACGGTGCTCACCTACCTGGAGCCCGATTCCCTGCTGGCCGAACGCATGGGCGTCGATATCGGCGCCAACCCGCTGGTGGCGCAGTCGCTGGCGCAGGCCCGCGACAGCGGCCAGGTCAGCGCATCGGGGCAGGTGATCATGATCAAGGGGCCGCCCGCGCATATCGGCCTGGGCATGCGCCTGCCCGTGTACCGCAATGGCATGCCGCAGGGCAGCGTGGCCGAGCGCCGCGCCGCCTACCAGGGCTCCGTCGGCATCGGCTTTGGCGTGGCGCAGCTGGTGCACAGCGCGCTCGAACGCAGCGCCCTGGAACCGCTGCACCTGACCCTGTACAGCGCGGCCGACCCTTTGACGGCCAGCGGGTCCCTGTCCATCACGCCGCAGGACCGCCTGCTGTTCAACGATGACGGCGACCTGGCGGCGGCGCCGCCGCAACCGGGCAGCGATGCCGACTATTTCGACCAGGTGCTGCCCGTCGCTTACCAGGGCGGCCTGTGGAAAGCCCATTTCCGCGTGCGCAAGGCGGAGCTGTACAGCCCCTTCGACCGCTATTTTCCATGGCTGGCGCTGGGCGTCGGCGTGGCCGGCACCCTGCTCATTTACGGCTATATCTTTACCTTGTACCGGTCGCGCCGCAGCGCGGTGGCGCAGCGCACCCTGCTCGATACGGTGCTCGACAGCGTCGACGCCTACGTCTACATGAAGGATGCCGACCTGCGCTACCGCTATGTGAATGCGCGCACGGCAACCATCCTCGGCCGTCCCGCGGAGCAGCTGATCGGCCGCCAGGATGGCGAGTTGATGCTCGGCGATGCGGCGGCCGCCGCGCAGTTGACGGAGCGCCAGGTCTTCGACAGCGGCGCCAAGTTCGTCGGCGAGGAGCGCTTCGTCGATGTGCAGGGCCAGGTGCATCACCTGTGGAGCGTGAAGGTGCCGCTGGGCTTGCCCGGTCCCGTCACGGGCCTGATCGGCCTGTCTACCGACGTGACGGAACTGCACCGCCTGAAAGAGCAGGCCGACGCGGCCAGCCAGGCCAAGAGCGACTTCCTGTCGAACATGAGCCATGAAATCCGCACGCCGATGAACAGCATTATCGGCATGGCGCACCTGGCGCTGAAATCGGTGGCCGATGCGCGCCAGCGCGACTATCTGCAGAAAATCTTCCATTCGGGCCAGCATTTGCTGGGCCTGATCAACGACATCCTCGATTTTTCCAAGATCGAGGCGGGCAAACTGGAGCTGGAGGTGCTGGACTTCCGTCTTGACACCCTGCTGGCGAACATCGCCAGCCAGCTGGGCGACGCGGCCGCCGTCAAGGGCCTGGCGCTGCAGTTCGATATCGCGTCCGAGCTGCCGCAGCGCTGGCGCGGCGACCCGCTGCGCCTGGAGCAGGTCTTGCTGAACCTGACCAGCAACGCCATCAAGTTTTCCGACAATGGCAGCATCTTCGTGCGCGTGCGCCAGTCCGAGGAGCGCGCCAGCCATGCCATGCTGCGCTTCGAGGTGCAGGACCGGGGCATCGGCATGAACCAGGAAGAGGTGGCGCAGCTGTTCCGCTCCTTCCACCAGGCCGACCCGTCGACCACGCGCAAGTATGGCGGCAGCGGCCTGGGGCTGGTGATCAGCAAGCAGCTGGTGGAGCTCATGGGCGGCAAGGTGGGCGTGTACAGCCAGCCGGGCCTGGGCAGCACCTTCTGGTTCACGGCGCGCCTGGAGAAGAGCGCGCAGGGGGCCGACGAGCGCATCGCCGAAGTGGAGCCGGAAGTGCTGGGGGTGATACGCGGCGCCTCCATCCTGCTGGTGGAAGACAACATCTTCAGCCAGCAGGTGGGCTGCGAGCTGCTGGAAGACGCGGGCGCCACCGTTTGCGTCGCCTGCAATGGCCGCGAGGCGCTGGAATTGCTGGCCCGCCAGCGCTACGACTGCGTGCTGATGGACGTACAGATGCCGGAGATGGATGGCTTCGAGGCGACGCGCCGCATCCGCGCCGATGCGAAACTTGCCGGCCTGCTGGTGATCGCCATGACGGCCAACGCGGGCAGCGAAGATCGCGCCCGCTGCCTGGAGGCGGGCATGGATGAATTCGTGACCAAGCCGATCGCCCCGAATCTGCTGTTTCACCTGCTGGCGAAATGGTTTCGCCTGCGTGGCGGCATTGGCGGCATCGGCCGCGACAGGCTGGCGGCGGCACCGACAGCGCCGACAGCGCCGCCATCGGACGCCGCGCCGGAATCGCGCGACACGGCCATCCTCGATCTGGCCACCCTGGCGCTCACGTTCAGCAATGACGCCGTGAAGATGCGCAAGTACACCCAGCTGTTTCTCGACACGGCGCGCGACGGCATCGCCGAAATGGAGCAAGCCATGGCGCTGGAAGACCTGGGGCGCCTGGCCGACCTGGGCCACCGCAGCAAATCGTCGGCGCTGGCCGTGGGCGCGCACGCTTTCGCCGCCCTGTGCCTGTCGATCGAAGGCTTGCGCCTGGGCGGCGACATGCAGCAGGCGCGCGCCTTGCTGGCGGCGCTCGGGCCGGCGCTGGCGCAGGTGGCGGAACAAATTTCCGTGGAATTTGCCGCCAGCGACGCCCCTTGAGGCAGGCAGCGGCGATAATAGGCGTTTGACGTCTCCGGTCACCCGGCCGGAGACGCGGCAACCCATCGGATCAGCATGCATACACCCGTCACGCCCGGCCTCCTCATCCTGCATGGCAACCAGCTGGAACAGCTGCGCGCCGCCGTCTTCCAGTGGCTGCGCCAGCATCCGCTGGCGCCGCTGGAAACGGATATCTTCCTGGTGCAGTCGAACGGCGTGGCCGAATGGCTGAAGATCGCCCTGGCCGAGGAGATGAAAGTGTGCGCCGCCACGCGCATCGCGCTGCCGGCGCGCCTGCTGTGGGAAAGCTACCGGGGCATGCTGGGCCGCGAGCGCGTCCCGCGCGTGTCGCCGTTCGATAAATCCCCGCTGACCTGGCGTTTGATGCGCCTGTTGCCGTCGCTGCTGGCCGACCCGGTGTTTGCGCCGCTGCGCTACTTCCTGGCCGATGGCGATTGCGAACGCCGGCTGCAGCTGGCCGAGCGCCTGGCCGACTTGTTCGACCAGTACCAGGTCTACCGCGCCGACTGGCTGGCCGACTGGGCGGCCGGGCGCGACCAGTTGCGCACGGCGCGCGGGGAAGCCATCGTCTTGAAGGAAGACCAGCGCTGGCAGGCGCAGTTGTGGCGTGCCGTTGGCCAGGACGTCGAGGCCTTGGAGCGCGACACGGGCCGCGCCGACATCCATGAGGCCTTCCTGGCGGCGATCGCCGCCGGCGATGCGCCGCTTGGCAAGCTGCCGCGCCGCGTGGTGCTGTTCGGCGTGTCGGCCTTGCCCTACCAGACCTTGCAGGCGCTCGCTGCGCTGGCGCGCCACACGCAGGTGGTGCTGGCCGTGCCCAATCCATGCCAGTTTTACTGGGGCGACATCATCGACGGACGCGACTTGCTGCGCGCGGAAAACAAGCGCCAGCGGCAGCGCAACGGCACCGACCTGGCGCACATTCCGCTGGAAGAATTGCATGCGCACAGCCATCCGCTGCTGGCCAGCTGGGGCAGGCAAGGGCGCGATTTCATCCGCATGCTCGACGAATTCGACGAACACGCGCAAGCCGAAGGGCGTGACGACAGCCTGCGCATCGACCTGTTCGGCGAGGAGACGGGCGAAACCCTGCTGCAGCAGGTGCAGGTGGCCATCCGCGAACTGCGCCCGTTGGCCGAGCATGAGCAGGTACCGCCCGACGCCGGCGACCGCTCGATCGAATTCCACGTGGCGCACAGCGTGCAGCGCGAAGTGGAAGTGCTGCACGACCAGCTGCTGGCCATGTTCGCGCACAGCGCCGAGACGCTCTTGCGTCCGCGCGACGTGGTCGTGATGGTGCCCGATATCGACACGTTTACGGCCGCCATCCACGCCGTTTTCGGCCAGTACCGGCGCAACGACGAGCGTTTCATTCCGTTCGAGATCGGCGACGTGAAGGACCGCAGCGTCAATCCGCTGCTCGTCGCGCTCGAGTGGCTGCTGCAGCTGCCGCAGCAGCGCTGCCGCCAGAGCGAAGTGCGCGACCTGCTCGACGTGCCGGCGCTGGCGGCACGTTTTGGCCTGCAGCCGGACGACCTGGCCACGCTGGGCGCCTGGATCGAAGGGGCGGGCGTACGCTGGGGCCTGGACCAGGAACACCGCGCCGGCCTGGGGCTGGGCGCGGCCGGGGAACAGAATGCGTGGATCTTCGGCGTGCGGCGCATGCTGCTCGGCTATGCCAGCGGCAGTGGCGCCAGCTTCGGCGGCATCGAGCCGTATGCGGAAGTGGGCGGCCTCGATGCGGCGCTGGCAGGGTCTTTGGCGCAGCTGGTCGAGGCGTTGCTGCACTGGCGCACCGTGCTGGCCGGCGCGCGCACGCCCGCCGAGTGGGGCGCGCAGGCGCGCGCGCTGCTGGCCGCCTTTTTCGATGCGGACGACGAGGGCGACCGCCTGACCCTGGCGCAGCTCGAGGGCGCCTTGCAGGGCTGGCTGGAAACCTGCGGGCATGCGGGCTTTGTCGAGGCGGTGCCGCTGTCCGTGCTGCGCGTGGCGTGGCTGGGCGCGCTGGACGAACCGACCCTGAACCACCAGTTCGTCTCCGGCGGCGTGACTTTCTGTACCCTGATGCCGATGCGCGCCGTGCCGTTTCGCGTCGTGTGCCTGCTGGGCATGAACGATGGCGATTTCCCGCGCCGCGCGCAGAAGGCCGATTTCGACCTGCTGGCGCTGCCCGGCATGGCGCGTCCGGGCGACCGCTCGCGCCGCGACGACGACCGCTACCTGATGCTCGAAGCCTTGCTGGCCGCGCGCGACAAACTGTACGTGAGCTGGGTGGGGCGCAATGTGCGCGACAATTCCGAGCAGCCGCCGTCCGTGCTGGTGTCGCAGCTGCGCGACTACCTGGCCGCCGGCTGGTCGCTGGACCGGCACCTGGTATCGCTGACCACCGAGCACGCGCTGCAGCCGTTCAGCCGCCGCTATTTCGAGGCCAATGGCTTGCTGACCTATGCGCGCGAATGGCGCGTGGTCCATACCGATGCCGATGCGCAGGCCGCCGCGCTGCCGCTGGGCCCTTACGAACTCGATCCCGGCACGCGTCTGAAGCTGGGCGAGCTGGCCAGCTTCTTGCGCCAGCCCGTCAAGTACTTCTTTCGCCGCCGCTTGAGCGTGTATTTCGCCGACGCGGCGATGCTGGGCGAGGATGAGGAGCCGTTCGGCCTGAACGCGCTCGAGCGCTATCTGCTGGAAGACACCATGCTGGACGACGGCGGCGCCGTGGAAGATATCGACGACGTGCGCGCCAGCCTGGAGGCGCGCGCGGCACGCCTGGCGCGCGAAGGCGTGCTGCCCATCGGCCTGATCGGCCGGCAGGTGCAGGCGCAGCTGGTCGAGGCGCTCGTGCCCGTGCGCAGCGCGTGGCTGTCCTTGCGCGCCTCGTTCCCGCTGGCGGCCGACAAGCGCGCCATCAACCTGCCCTACGGCGAGGTGCAGATCGACGACTGGCTCGACAGATTGTGCAGCAACGGGCAGGAGACGGCCTGGCTGATGCAGATTTCCTCGAAGGTGACGGACAAGGGCGGCCAGGCGCGCGGCGACAAGCTGATGCTGATGTGGCTGCGCCAGCTGGCCGCCGCCGCCCTCGGCTTTCCCGTCACCGGCTATCTGGTGGCGCGCGATGCCATCGTCAGCATGGCGCCGCTCGATCCGGCCACGTCGCGCGACGCGCTGGCGACCCTGCTGGCGCTGTGGCGCGAAGGCATGAACCATCCGCTGCCCACGGCCTGCAAGACGGGCCTGGCGCTGGTGCAGCAGGGCGACCCGCGCGCCGTGTATGACGGCGGCTTCGACATCTCGGGCGAGCGCGAAGAACTGTGCCTGGCGCGCCTGTGGCCCGAGTTTTCCGCGCTGGCCGCCGAGGAAGCGTGGCAGGACTGCACGCGCGAGCTGTATGGCCCGCTGGCCGACTGGCTGCAGCAACACATCACGATTGACCCGATCAGCGCGCCCGATGATGGCGCGGGAGAAGAACCATGACGAGCCATCTGCTCAACCCCCTGGCGTTTCCGCTGCACGGCTCGCGCCTGATCGAGGCGTCCGCCGGCACCGGCAAGACCTGGACCATCGCCGCGCTGTACGTGCGCCTCGTGCTGGGCCACGGCGACGATGACAGCCGCTTTACCCGCCCGCTGCTGCCGGCCGACATTTTGGTAATGACGTTTACGCGCGCCGCCACGCGTGAATTGTCGAACCGCGTGCGCGAGCGCCTGATCGAGGCGGCCGCTTATTTTCGGCACGAATCCGGCATTGAATCCGGCGGCGGCGACCCGTTTCTCGACGCCCTGCTCGAGTCCTGTCCGGACGAGAGCGAACGGCAAAAGGCCGCGCACCGGCTGATGCTGGCCGCCGAGACGATGGATGAAGCGGCCATTTTCACCATCGACGCCTGGTGCCAGCGCATGCTGCGCGAGCACGCGTTCGACAGCGGCAGCCTGTTCGACGAAGAACTGGTCAGCGACGAGCAAGCGCTGTTCGAGGATGCGGCCCACGATTACTGGCGCCAGCAAGTCTATCCCTTGCCGCCGCAGGCGCTCGACGTGCTGCTGGCATGCTGGCCCGACGTGGCAGCGCTGAAGAAGGGCGCGCGCGAGCTGGCGCGCCGCGCCGACATCATGGGCATGGCGGACGAAGAACCGTTGTCCACCCTGATCGCGCGCGAACAGCGGGCGCTGGCCGCGCAGCTGGCCACCCTGAAGGCGGGTTGGGTCGAGCGCGTGGACCTGATGGCCGCCTGGATCAACGACCACCGCGCCATCAATCCCAAATGTTTTAACGGTGTCAAGATGAAACCGGAGAACCTGGCGAAGTGGTTCGACGGCTTGCGCCGCTGGGCGCAGGATCCGCTCCTGCTGCTGCCCGCCATCACGGCCAAGGCGTGGGAACGATTGACGCCGTTCGGCATCGAGGATGCGTTTGCCAAGAGTTTCACGGCCCAGGTGCCCGAGTGCTTCCAGCATACGGAGGCGCTGGGCATCGCCCTGGCGGCCATCACGCCGCTGGCGCACAAGCTGCACCTGCATGCGGCGGCGGCCATCGCGCGGCGCATGGATCAGTTAAAACGCCAGTCGCGCCAGTTCGGCTTTGCCGACATGCTGCAACGCCTGCACGACGCGCTGGCCGGCGAGAATGGTCCGGCCCTGCGCCAGCGCATCATCGACCAGTACCCGCTGGCGATGGTCGATGAATTCCAGGATACGGCGCCCGCGCAGTACCAGATCTTCAATTTGCTGTACCGCATCGCCGACAACGATCCGGCGCTGGGCCTGTTCCTGATCGGCGACCCGAAACAGTCGATCTACGGCTTTCGCGGCGCGGACATCCAGAGCTACCTGGCGGCGCGGCGCGCCACGGCAGGGCGCCACTACCAGCTGGGCACCAACTACCGCTCGACGGCGCCCCTGGTGGCGGCCGTCAACCAGCTGTTCCTGCACGCCGAGCGCGCCGAGGTGCCGGCCGGTGCCTTCCGCTACCGCAAAAACGGCGAGAATCCGCTGCCGTTCGAGGCCGTCGACGCCAAGGGCCGCGACGAGTACCTGGTGAACGCGGGCGGCCCCCTGCCGGCCCTGCTGGCCGCCTGCGCCAGCGATGAAGGATTGCGCGGCGACGGCTACCGCGAGTATTTCGCGCAGCACTGCGCGGAGCACATCGTCGCCATGCTGGGCGATGCGCAAGCCGGTTTCGCTGGCCCCGACGGTTTTACGCGCCTGCAGCCGGCCGACGTGGCCGTGCTCGTGCGCGACCGCAAGGAAGCGGCGGCCATCCGCCGCGCGCTGGCGCGCCGCCGGGTCGCCAGCGTCTACCTGTCCGACAAGGATTCCGTCATCGACAGCGAGGAGGCGCAAGACGTGCTGCGCTGGCTGGCCGCGCTGGCCAACCCGCTCGACGGGGGGCTGGCGCGCGCCGCCTTTGCCACGCGCACGATCGGCCTGTCGCTGGGCGAGCTGGCGCGTCTGTCGAGCGATGAACTGGAATGGGAACGCCGGGTCGAGCAGCTGAAGGCCCTGCACCTGATCTGGCAGCGCCAGGGCGTGCTGGCCATGCTGCGCCGCTTCATCCACGAACTGCAATTGCCCGCCATGCTGCTGCAGCAGACGGGCGGCGAGCGGCGCCTGACGAATCTGCTGCACCTGGCCGAACTGCTGCAATCGGCCAGCCGCCAGCTCGATGGCGAGCAGGCGCTGATACGCTGGCTGGCCGAGCAGATCGCCGGCGAGGGCGACAACGGCGACGAGCGCGTGCTGCGCCTGGAAAGCGATGCGGAGCTGGTGAAAGTCATCACCGTGCACAAATCCAAGGGCCTCGAATATCCGCTCGTGTATCTGCCGTTCGCCGTCACGGCGCGCAAGGTGGATAAACGCAACCGCAGCTTCTTCGACTATGCGGGCGACGATGGCGAACGCCGCCTCGACCTGTCCTTGTCCGACGAAGCGATGGCGTTTGTGGAAGAGGCGCGCATCGAGGAAGACTTGCGCCTGCTGTACGTGGCCCTGACGCGCGCGCGCCACTTCCTGTGGCTGGGCGTGGCCGCCCAGGCGGCGCGCAAGGCGGGCGAGAACACCCTGCACGAATCGGCGCTGGGCTACCTGCTGACGGGCGGCGACAAGCTGCCGGCGGAACAATTGCTGCTGCGCTGGCAACAGGTGGCGGGCAGCTGCGACGCCATCTATGTGAGTTCCCTGGCGCAGCCCGACGCCTGCACGGTGCTCGACCGCATCGAGCGCCGTCCCGAATTGCGGCCCGCACCCGTGTTCGTGGGCGAATTCGAGCGTGACTGGTCGGTGGGCAGCTTTACGTCGCTGACGCGCCAGATCGGCGCCGTGGCGGCAGCGCACGTGCCGCAGCGGGCGCTGGAAGAGACCTTGCTGGAAGATGGCACGGCCGTGGCCGTGGCCGCGCCGACGCAAATGGGCGACGCGCCGTGGCACCGCTTCCCGCGCGGTTCCGTGCCCGGCAATTTCCTGCATGAGCAGCTCGAGTGGATGGGCGGCGAAGGCTTTGACGGCGTCCACGATGCCAATTTCGATGCGCGCCTGGCCGCGCGCTGCGAACGGGCGGGCTGGGGCCACCGCCAGGAAGACGCCATCGCCTGGCTCCGGGAAATCGCCGTCACGCCGCTGCCGCTGCTCGATGCCTCGCTGTCGCAGCTGGACAGCACCCTGTCCGAGATGGAGTTCTGGTTCCCCAGCGAGCATTTGTCCACCGAAGCGCTGGATAAACTGTGCACGCGCTTGCTGCTCGACGGCGCGCCGCGTCCCGCGCTGCCGCGGCGCCAGCTGCACGGCATGCTGAAAGGCTTTGCCGACCTGGTCATCGAACGGGAGGGGCGCTACTGGGTGCTCGACTACAAGTCGAATGCGCTGGGCGCCAACGACGCCGCCTACCACACGCAGGCGCTGGCGGCCGGCATGGCGCAGCACCGCTACGACATCCAGGGCGCCATCTACATGCTGGCCCTGCACCGGCTGCTGAAAAGCCGGCTGGGCGACGCCTACGACCCGGCCGAACATCTGGGCGGCGCCATCTTCCTGTTCCTGCGCGGCATAGCGAATGCGGACACGCATGGCTGCTACTGGCTGGCGCCGAAGCTGGAATTGCTGGACGGCCTCGATCAACTGTTAGAAGAAACGGAACACCATGCAGCATGACGCGCAGATGGACGCATTGTTTACCCATGTCGACGGCATCGCCGGGGATGGCCATCTGCGCCGCCTGAGCGCCGCCTTTGCCCGCTTCATCGCCAGTCTGGAGGGGCAGGCGCCGCATGCGCGCGCCGTGGCCGTGGCCTGCGTGGTGCTGTCCGAACTGGAAGGGCGGGGCCACAGCTGTTTGATGCTGGCGGACCTGGCCAGCGAACCTTCGCAGCTGCTGGGCTGGAACGAGGAGCTGTGGCATGGGGTGCTGGCCGTTGCCGGCCCGCTGCCGGACAGCGTCGCCGGCTGGCGCGCGCTGCTGGCCGGCGCGCCGCAGGTGTGGCAGGTGGGTGCGCCCGATGTGAAACAGCCGCTGGTGCTCGATGGCGACCGTTTGTACCTGCGCCGCTACTGGCGTGACGAGACGCTGGTGGGCGAGAAAATCGCCCTCCGCGCGCAGGACTTGAGCGAGCCGCCGCTGGCGCAGGTGCGGCAGTGGCTTGACATCCTGTTCGACCAGCCCACGCAGGACGGTGGCCCTGACTGGCAAAAGGTGGCCTGCGCCGTCGCCTTGCGCGGCAAGGTGGCCATCATCACGGGCGGCCCGGGCACGGGCAAGACGTACACGGTGGCCAGTTTGCTGACCTTGCTGTTTGCCGTCTCGCCGCAGCCGGAGCAGCTGCGCATCGCGCTGGCCGCGCCGACTGGCAAGGCGGCCGCGCGATTAAAACAGTCGATCGACAAGGCGCTCGAAGGGCTGGCGGCGAAGGCCGGCGACGCGCTGCCTCTGCTGGAACTGGCGCGGCGCATGGGCGCGGCGCGCACCCTGCATAGCTTGCTGGGCGCGCGGCCCGATACGCGCGCCTTTGCCCACCACGCGGGCAATCCGCTCGACGTCGACGTGCTGATCGTCGATGAAGCGTCGATGGTGCACCTGGAAATGATGGCCTCCGTGCTCGACGCCTTGCCTTCCACCGCCATCCTGATTCTGCTGGGCGACAAGGACCAGCTGGCGTCCGTGGAAGCGGGCGCCGTGCTGGGCGACTTGTGCCACGATGCGCAGGCGGGCGGCTACACGGACGCCACCATCGCCTATGCGCAGGCGGCCAGCGGCGTGGCCATACCTGCCGCCTTCGCGGGAGCGGCCGGCGCGCTGGCCCAGCAGACGGTGATGCTGCGCCACAGCCACCGCTTCAGCGGCCCGATCGGCGAGCTGGCGCTGGCCGTGAATGCCGGCAGGCCCGACCTGGCCAGGGCGTGCTTCGCCGCCGACAGCGGCGGCCAGCTGGCGTGGAGCGTGCCGGCGCAGCAGGAAGACGTGCTGCGCCTGGCCTTGCGCGGGCGGGTGGACGCGCCGGGCGGCTATCAGCCTTACCTGGCGCTGGTGAACGCGGGCGAGGCCGCGTACGCGCAGCATGACGACTGGGTGCGCGCCGTGCTGCATGCTTTTGAAGCGTTCCGCATCCTGTGCGCCGTGCGCGAAGGCGAGTGGGGCGTGGCGGGCTTGAACACGGCCATCGAGCTGCGGCTGGAAAAGGATGGGCTGATACGCCGCAGCGAATGGTATGTGGGCCGGCCCGTGATGGTCACGCGCAACGATTACGGCACGGGCGTGTTCAATGGCGATATCGGCCTGACCCTGCGCGACCCTGCGCGGCCGGGCTCCCTGCGCGTGTACTTCCTGGAAGGGGATAATGTGCGCAGCGTGCTGGCCACGCGTTTGCGCCACGTGGAGACGGCGTTTGCCATGACGGTACACAAGTCGCAGGGCTCGGAATTTCGCCACACGGTGCTGGTGCTGCCGCAGGAAGGCGGCGCCATGCTGGCGCGCGAGCTGGTCTACACGGGCATCACGCGCGCGCGCGACTTCTTTACCCTCGTCTCGCCCACGCAGGCCGTGCTGTTCGACGCGATTTTGCGCCGCACGCAGCGCGCCAGCGGGCTGAGAGGGTTGATCGGCTGAGGGCTTGATGGGAGGGGGTGCGTTTCCTTGTGGAAATATATGTGTTGTATTCCGAATATTGACGATAATTGTTCCGTTTTTTGTGTGAGAATGCTTACGTAGGTGAAGTAGTGCAAAAGCACTGTTTCACGCCAATCAAATCGAAACGAGGAGTCCATCATGTTGTCTTCCCTTCGCACGCGCCTGGTGCTCATTTGTGTGGCCATCGTCGTCCTGTCCATGCTGGCTTTGTCGGTCGCCAATTACGTCACCACGCGCAGCAGCATGCTGGCGTCGTCGGACCAGCAGATGCAGCAGCTGCTGCAAAGCCAGTCCGCCGTGCTGGCGCAATGGGTCGATGGCAAGAAGAAAGTCATGGCCTCCGTCGTCATGTCGGCCGAGACGCCCGATCCGCTGCGCGCCTTCCAGATCGCGGAAAAGGCCGGCGATTTTGCGGAAGTGTTCATCGGCTACGCGGACAAGCGTTCCGTGTTTACCCATCCGGGCCGCCCGGCCGATTTCGATCCGACTGCGCGCGCCTGGTACACGGACACCGTCAAGGCGGGCGTGCCGATGCTCACGCCGCCGTATGTGGACGCGGCCAGCCACAAGCTGGTGGTGTCGTTCACGGCGCCCGTCGGCCCGAAAGAGGCGCTGCTGGGCGTGGCAGGCGCGGACGTGCTGCTCGATACGGTGATTGCCAACGTGGTGGCGATCAAGCCGACGCCGCACAGCTTTGCCTTCCTCGTCGACCAGAGCGGCACCATCATCGCCCACGCGGACAAGGAACTGAGCCTGCAGCCGGTGACGAAACTCGATGCGGCGCTGTCGGCCGCGCAGGTCAACCGCCTGGAAAGCTCGCGCGCGAGCGAGGCCGTGCGCCTCAATGAGCGCGACGGCAAGCTGTACGTGACGCGCGTGGCGGGCACCGACTGGCTGCTGGCCGTGGTGCTCGACCAGCAGGAAGCCATGCAAGCCTTGCAGACGATGCTGACGACGGCCACCGTCACGGCCGCGCTGCTGACCGGGCTGGCGGCGCTGCTGCTGTCGCTGCTGGTGTTCAAAATGCTCAAGCGCCTGGAACTGGTGCGCGACGCGCTCGACGACATCGCCTCGGGCGAGGGCGATTTGACGCGCCGCCTCGACGCTTCCGGCGTGGATGAACTGGCGCAGATCGCGGGCGCCTTCAACCGCTTCATCGACAAGATCGCCGCCGTGCTGGTGAAGATCCGCACGGCCAGCGAATCGGTCAAGGTATCGTCGTCGGAAATCGCCGCCGGCAACCAGGACCTGTCGTCGCGTACGGAACAGCAGGCGAGCTCGCTGGAGGAAACGGCCGCTTCGATGGAAGAGTTGACCAGTACCGTGAAGCAGAACGCGGACAATGCGCGCCAGGCCAACCAGATGGCGCAATCGGCGTCCGGCGTGGCCAGCAAGGGCGGGCAAGTGGTGGCGCAGGTGGTCGACACCATGGCCTCGATCAATGACTCGTCGAAGAAGATCGTCGACATCATCAGCGTCATCGACGGCATCGCCTTCCAGACCAATATCCTGGCCTTGAATGCGGCAGTCGAAGCGGCGCGCGCGGGCGAGCAGGGACGCGGCTTTGCCGTGGTGGCGACGGAAGTGCGCAGCCTGGCGCAACGCTCCGCTGGCGCAGCGAAGGAAATCAAGCTGCTGATCGACGATTCGGTGGGCAAGGTCGATTCGGGCGCGCGCCTGGTCGACGAGGCGGGGGCGACGATGCAGGAAATTGTCGACAGCGTGCGCCGCGTCACCGACATCATGGGCGAGATCACGGCCGCCAGCGTCGAGCAAAGCTCGGGCATCGAACAGGTGAACCAGGCGATTGCGCAGATGGACCAGGTGACGCAGCAGAATGCGGCGCTGGTGGAAGAGGCGGCGGCCGCCGCAGAAAGCCTGCAGGACCAGGCCAGCACCCTGGCGCAGGTGGTGGGCGTGTTCAAGCTCGATGACGGGCAGGCGCCGCAGCAGCAGCAGCAGCAGCCAGCCAGGCCCGTGGCGCGCGTGCCGGCTCCGGCGCGCATCGCCGGCCGCCCCGCCACAAAAGCGCCCGTCGCCAAGCAGGAGCGCAGCGACGAGTGGGAGACGTTTTAAACTTTAAGTACGCCGGGGCGCCAGGGTCGGCGCCATCTGCTTTGCGACTTCAAAAAAAGCGTTGGTGGCCGGCGTGTTCTGGCGCCGGTCGCGCACGGCCAGGCCCACCTTGCGGCTGACGGGCGGGTTCAAGGGCAGGGCGACCAGCTCCGGATACTGTTCGCGCAGCCGCTGCGGCAGGGCCAGTTCGGCCACGATGGAGACGCCGTCGCCGCGGCTGACCATGTCGAGGATGGTGATCACTTGGCTGATGCGGTAGGGGACATTGGGCTGCAAGCCCGCGTTGGCGAACAGGGGTTCGATCAGGCAGGCGCAGCCCGCCTCGGACATGATGAACGGCCCTTCGCACAGCTGCGCCAGGGTGATGGCCGTTTCGCTGGCCAGCGAGTGGCTGCGCGGCACCAGCGCCATCATCTGGTCTTCCACCAGCGGCGCCGTGTCGAAACGCTCGTCGGGCAGCACGACGAAGCCCACGTCGACCCTGCGTTCGCGTATCCACTGCACCACTTCATGGTCGGCGCCTTCGTCGATGCGCAGGGCGATGCCCGGATAGCGCAGGCGGAATTGCGCCGTGATGGCCGGCAGCAGGTTGAGGGACGAAGTAGGGCCGAAGGAGCCGATGCGCAGGCTGCCCTGGCGCTGGCCCAGCACGTCGGCCGCTTCCTGGCGCATGGCTTCCGACAAACCGAGGATTTCGCGCGCGCGCACCAGCAGCTGGCGGCCCACGTCCGTCAGCTCGGCCGATGCCTGGTGGCGCACGATGAGGTCCACGCCCATTTCCTTTTCCAGCGCTTTTAACGCATGCGAGACGGCCGACTGGCTGATGCCCAGTTGCGCGGCGGCGGCGGAAAAACCGTGCAGTTCGGCCACCAGGGTAAAGATTTCCAGTTGCGTGAAGGTCATGCTGTGGTTTTCCTGTTATATGAGTATTTACTCATTATTTCATGAGTTGATATTAGTATTAATATATAAGTGTACAGCATGTACGCCACCCGCCGCGCAAGCGGCTTTACAGGAACTCCCATGTCTTCTTCCGCCGTACCTTCAGCCGCCTTGCCTGCCGCGCAATCGCCGCTCGTCTATCTGAAACTGATCTGCGTCGCACTGTTCTGGGGCGGCACCTTCATCGCGGGCCGCGTGCTGGCGCAGCAGATGCCGCCCATGACGGCCGCCAGCGGGCGCTTCGGCGTGGCCGTGCTGCTGCTCGTCGTGCTGGCGTGGAAACTGGAAGGGGGCTTGCCGCGCCTGGACCGCAAGCAGATGGCGACGACGGCGGCGCTGGGCCTGACGGGCATCTTTTTATACAACCTGTGCTTCCTGGCGGCCCTGTCGCGCATGCCGGCCGGGCGCACGGCCCTGTTCGTGGCCTTGAATCCCATCGTCACGGCGCTGGCCTCGGCCATGCTGTTCCGCGAGCGGCTCGGATCGTTAAAATGGCTGGGCATCGTGCTGGCATTCTGCGGCACGGCCATCGTCATCACGCGCGGCGACCTGGCCGGCGTGCTGCACGGCACGGGCGGCGGCATCGGCGCCGGCGAAATCTTCATGTTCTGCGGCATTTCCAGCTGGGCCGCCTATACGCTGATCGGCCGGGTCGCGCTGAAGGGCTTGTCGCCCATCGCCGCCACCACGTATGCGGCGATGTGGGGCCTGGCTTTCCTGCTGGTGGGGGCGGCCGTCGAATTCCCCACCGTGCCGTGGCACAGCTTCGGCTGGCAAGTGTGGGCCGCCATCGGCTACCTGGGCGTGTTCGGCACGGTGATCGGCTTTGTCTGGTATTACGAGGGCGTCAAGGCGCTGGGTCCGTCGCGCACGGCCGTGTTCAACAACCTCGTGCCCGTGTTCGGCATCGTGCTGGCGGCGGGACTGCTGGGCGAGCCGGTGCTCGCCTCCATGCTGGTGGGCGGCGCGGTGACGATTGCCGGCGTGGTGATGACCAACCGCCAGGGGAAATAGTTATGGGGTCAGACCCGTCGGGTCTGACCCCGGCATTCAGCCGTGCTTAGCGGGCGCGGCGGCGCTTCGATGGCTTGGCCGGCGCCTTCTTGTGCCGGCTGACGGAAGCGCGCATCACTTTCGGCTCTTCGATGCCGTTCTCGGCCGCCAGCATGCGGCGGATGTTGACGGCGTCCATGGCGCGCACGGAATTGGCGCGCGCGTTGAGCAGGATCATGGTGGCGAACTTGCCGGCCGACTTGATGCGCATGATCAGGCAGCGGCCCGCTTCATTCGTGTAGCCCGTCTTCGACAGACCGATATCCCAGCCCTTGGCGCCCACCAGGCGGTTCGTGTTGTGGTATTCCACGTCGCGGCCCTTGATCTGAATGACGTCCTTCGAATCGGTGGTGATGCGGCTGATTTCCGGGTAGCGCGAGGCCGCCACGGCCATCTTGACGAGGTCGGCGGCCGTCGACTGGTTATTCGGCGACAAGCCCGTCGGTTCCTCGATCACGGTCTGGCGCATGCCCAGGGCCTTGATCTTGGCGTTGACGGCCACGGCAAACGCCGTCGGGCCGCCGGGGAAGGTGCGCGCCAGCGAGGCGGCGGCGCGGTTGTCGGACGACATCAGCGCCAGTTGCAGCACGTCGTGGCGGCTCAGGGTGGCGCCCACGGGCACGCGCGAAGTGCTGTGTTTCAAGGTGTCGACGTCCTCGCGGTCGATGCTGATCTCTTCCTGCATATTCGCCTTGGAGTCGAGCACGACCATGGCTGTCATGAGTTTGGTCAGCGAGGCGATCGGCACCACCACGTTGGAATTTTTTTCAAGCAAGACTTTGCCTGTGCCGTCTTCGACCACCAGGATCGACTGGGAACCGAAGGGCACGGCGATGGCCGCTGTCGAAAGCGTCATCAGCACCGCGGCGAACATTTTTTTGAGCATGGGATTGTATGTGGGAAAGCAGTTTTGGGGCGCCATCGTGGGCGCTGCGCGCAAATCCGGAACAGGGCCGCGCGGGGACGCGGCGTGTATCTCGGAGGCAATATTTGCCAAGCTTAAACAATACCATTAAAGATCAAGCGATGTCTACGGTACAAGCCCGCGACAGGCGGCTTTGCGGGCAATTTGGCAAATAAATGGGACTATTCTTGCCGTAGTGAAAATTGTTCCGCACTTATTGATTTCATCTTGGAAACTTCGTATGAATTAAGCAATATTGGCAGTCTGATCCGGAGGGCGCCGTGAGCTTCGCCGTTGATGCCTGTTCCTTCGCGCTTCGTTGCCCCGCGCTAGGCCCCGCAAGCGGGGCGCCGTAGGCATGCGTTCACGCTCGCAGCGCGGACTGCAGAGAACGCATCGTGCTAAAAAATATACGGACTGGTGCCGCAGCATCGACGCCGGGGCGCATGCAGGTGCCGGTACGCGAACTGGCCCAGCGCGGCGTGGGCTTTCGCGTCTGCAATAACACCTTGCAAGGACGCAATATCGACCGCCAGCGCGTGCTGCCCGAAGCCGTCATCGTGCCCTCGGGCGTGGCCGAGCTGAGCCGCTTGCAGTGGCAGCAAGGCCATGCGTATATCCAGCCCTGACGCACGCGCCGCTGCCGGACGGCAAGGGCGCGGCGTGAAGGGGGGGCAACGCTTACTGGATCTTGGCGATCGACACTTCAGTCGATTTGACCAGCGCGATGACTTCGCTGCCCACTTTCAGGTCCAGGTCCTTGATCGAGCGCGAGGTGATCACCGAGGTGACGATGCCGTGCGGTGTTTCCACGTCCACTTCGGATACCACGGGGCCAAAGATGATTTCCTTGATCTTGCCGCGAAACTGGTTGCGTACATTCACTTCCGAGATAGCCATGCTGTTTCCTTTATGCCCGTAATACGCCGTGCGGCGCGACATGGCCAGAGTACGGCGCGCGCACGCTTTTGACCACGAATCGATGCGCATATCGATATGCGCAAACAGCTGCGGACATGAAAAAACCGGGACATGTCCCGGTTTCTCGTTGATGCAGATCAGATTACTTCTGATAAATCTTGTCGAACTCGCCGCCATCGTCAAAGTGTTTCTTTTGTGCCTGTTTCCAGCCGCCAAACACTTCATCGATGGTGAACAGGGTGATCGGCTTGAAGCTGGCCGCGTATTTCTTCGCCACCGCTGGCGAACGGGGGCGCAGGTAGTGCTTGGCGACCAGTTCCTGGCCCGGCTCCGAGTACAGGTATTGCAGGTAGGCAGTGGCTTCCTTGCGGATGCCGCGGCGGTCGACGACCTTGTCGACGACGGCCACCGGCGACTCGGCCAGGATGGAGATGCTTGGATACACCACTTCGAAGTTGTCGCCGAATTCGGCGCGCACCAGTTGTACTTCATTTTCAAACGTCACCAGCACGTCGCCGATTTCGCGCTGCGTGAAGGTGGTCGTGGCGCCGCGGCCGCCGCCGTCGAGCACGGGCACGTTCTTGAACAGCTTGGCCACCAGGTCGCGCGCCTGCGCTTCGCTGCCGCCTTTTTTCACGGCATAGCCCCAGGCTGCCAGGTAGGTGTAGCGGCCGTTGCCCGAGGTTTTCGGGTTCGGCACGATGACCTTGATGCCGGGCTTGGCCAGATCGTCCCAATCCTTGATGTGTTTCGGGTTGCCTTTGCGCACCAGATATACCATGGTGGAATAGAACGGCGCCGCATTGTTCGGGAATTTCTTGGCCCAGTCGGCCACCACGAGGCCGCGGTCGACGAGGATATCGATGTCATTGGCCTGGTTCATCGTCACGACGGACGCTTCCAGGCCGTCGGCCACGGAGCGCGCCTGCTTGCTCGAACCGCCGTGCGATTGCTTGATGGTGATGGTTTCGCCCGTTTTGGCTTTCCAATCCGCAATAAATGCGGGATTCACATCCTTGAACAATTCGCGCATCACGTCGTACGAGGCGTTCAGCAAGACCACGGGTTCGGCGGCGGACACGCTCATGGGCAGGCTCATGGCGGCAGCGGAAGCGGCCAGGGCGCTGGCCAGGAACCAGCGGCGCGAGCGTTGGGTGAGTGTCGCTGCGGCAGTCGATACGGCGTTGGAATGGGTCATGTTGAACTCTTGTTGTGAGAATAGACAGACATAGTCTAAAATTCCGGCCGGAAAAGAAACGAATTTTTCGTAATATGCTTAGATACGATTCCCGTTTGCGCTAAAAAACAGATATCGATTTTTGGAAACATTCGTGGGCAAGGCGCGCATCAGCACTTAGTCTGCAGGCATGGCGCCATAGGCAAAACCAGCGCGTGGCGTGCGGCAAAAAACCCGATTGCGCCGCTTGGTGTATAGTCGAATCGCACGATACAGGGGTAAAACCGTCTGCATCGGCAACTGGAATATTTTGTGAGCGTACATGAGTCTTGAAATTCGTATTGCAACATCGACCGACGCTTTCGAGGCGTGCAACGTATTACGACGCTCCATCGTCGAATGCTGCAGCCTCGATCATCGGGACGATCCGGCCATCCTGGAAGCCTGGCTGGGCAATAAAACACCGCAGATGGTGGCGTGCTGGTTTGCGTCGCCCACCAATTTTTCGCTGGTCGCAGTCGAGCAGGGCGCCGTCGTCGGCGTCGGCTTGCTGACGCGCGCCGGCAAGCTGGCCCTGTGCTACCTGCTGCCCGAGGCGCAAGGCCGCGGCGCCGGCAAGGCGCTGGTGGAGCAGCTGGAAGCGCAGGCGCGCGAGTGGGGCATCAAGGCCCTGCAACTGCACAGCACGGCCAGCAGCCAGGCCTTTTTCGTCAAGCAGGGCTACATCGAGGCGGGCAATGTGCGTTCGCCGTATGGCGTGGAAACGATTTTTTGCTGGAAACAGATTGACCCCGCAGGCATCGCCAGCGGCGACCCCAAGCGCAAGCGCTTCTGCAACTGCAATTCGGCCTGACGGCCCGCCAGCATTTCAGCCCGCCCATCCGGCGGCGGGCCTTTCCCTCCCTTTGCATATTTCCCGTTTCCCTTTAGTTTCCGTTCAGTAACTGATCTGGATATACACGCCGTGCGGTACGGCATCGTTTGCCGGCAGCAAGGTACCGTTCGCAAACAGTTTCAGTTCGCCGGGCGCGAACGCCAGCCAGTCCTCGTTCTGCGTCAATGGATGCGTGGCGATGACGGCGATGCGGTCGTCCAGATGGTTGTGCTGGCGAAAATCGATGCTGCGCTCGCAGTCGATCAGTTGCGCCACGGAAAACGGGTATTCGCGGATCACATAGTGCAGATGCGTGGAACAGTGGGCAAACAGCAGCTCGCCGTCCGACAGGATGAAATTGAAGGTGCCGTGCGCAGCGATCTCCTTGGCGACCTCGGCGATGGCGGCGCGCAGGACGGCGCGCGCGGGCTCACCGGCGGGAAACTGCGCGCGCAAGCGGGCCAGCAGGTGGCAGAACGCCTGTTCGCTGTCCGTGTCGCCGCTGGCCTGGTAATGCGCATTGGCGGGCGCGCGCCACGTTTTGAGGTCGCCATTGTGGGCGAAGGACCAGGTCTTGCCCCACAGTTCGCGGGCGAACGGGTGGGTGTTTTCCGGCGCGATGCGGCCCTGCGTGGCCTTGCGGATGTGCGCGACGATGTTTTTCGCCTTCACGGGATGTTGCTGCACCTGGGCGGCCAGCGGCGAATCGATGGCGGCCAGGTGATCGGTCAGCAAGGTGCAGCCGCTACCGGAATGATAGGCAATGCCCCAGCCGTCGCGGTGCTCGTCCGTGCGGCCGCCCCGCTCGGCAAAGCCGGCAAAGGAAAATCCCAGCGCGGCCGGCTTGCTGCTGTTCATTGCGAGTAACTGGCACATGGCGGCCCTTCCTGGTGGTATCGGTACACGCCCACAGTAAAGGCCGGGGCAGGGCGCTGGAACGAATGATTCCGACTATCGATATGCGCCGTCCGTTGCGTCGTCCATATTTGCTGCGCGCATATCAAATGGCGAAACCATTCGTTCTCCTTTGCTTGACACGGCCTTACTCTGCACACTTTGGCGCCGTCGTCCCCATGCGGGACGCCGGCGCAGTCCGATGAAGGAGCACGTATGCCATTTCCCGTCCTGAAGAACTACCTGGCCCGTCTGTCGCATCAAACCCAGGCCGGCACCAGCGTCTGGCTCGACGGCGAAGGCAGGGCGCTGGGGCGTTTCTTCAATTGCACCATGACCAGCGCCTTCCAGCCGCTGCGCGAACTCGACAGCGGCAAGCTGGTGGCGTTCGAGGGACTGGCGCGCAGCGTGTCGAAGGCGGACGAGGGCTTGTCGCTGTGGCGTTTGCTCGACCACGCGGCCAGCGACGACGAATCCGTGGAGCTGGACCGCTTGTGCCGCATGCTGCACGCCATTAATTTTTTCCGCCAGGGCGAAGCGGAGCAGTCGGACCTGTACCTGAACGTGCATGACCGCTTGCTGAGCGCCGTCAGCAGCAACCATGGCCACGCCTTCCAGCGCATCCTCGACGCGTTGGGCTTGCCCATCGAGCGTATCGTGCTGCAATTGCCGGCGGTGACGCCGAACCAGGGCTGGCTGCTCAACTACGTGGCCGACAATTACCGGCGCAACGGTTTCCGCCTGGCCATCAACGTGGCCAGCGTGCACGAGGCAACGGGCATGCTGGAGCGCTTGCACCCGCATGCGTTCAAGCTGGACGCGGGCAATCTCAGCGACGAGCAAGCCGTCGCCAGCTTCGTCACCGTGTGCCATGCGGCGAAGATCCGCGTCATCTTCAAGCGCCTCGACACGCCGGCCGCGCTGGCCGCGCTGCAGCGCGTGGCCGCCGTCACGGGCTTGCCCATCGTCGCCCAGGGCTATTTATTGGACAAGCCCCTGACGGCGCTGGCGCTGGCAAACCGCGACGTCGCGGCCAGTGCGGCCGCCGTGTAGGATGCCGAATCCTGAAATGAGGGCGGCACGATAGGCATTGAGGGTTTTTCTTCGCAGCACAATACGCTATAGTATTCCCATCGTTACATTGGACTGACTATGGCATCGCGCAGAAATTTTCTACATCACGGTATGGGCCTGGCCGCGCTGGGCCTGGTAGCCACCCCACTCATCGGCTGCGCCTCGCGCACGGCCGCTCCCGCCTCGGCTTCGGCCAGCGCCAAGCCGCGTGCGCCGCGCACGGGCGTGCCGCCCCAGCCGACGCAACTGGCCAGCGTCGACCGCTCGATCACCTCGCAGTCGCGCCAGGCGATCACGGAGATGGAGCCGCCACCCGACATCTTCGATGCGCAGGCACTGGACCTGGAATTCTGGCTCAAGCCCCGCACCCTGGAAGTGGTGCGCCCGGCCAGCAATGAAAAGGCGAAACTGCTGTACTGGAAAGATGGCGAAGTCATCGATTCGGCCTACCAGGAACTGTGCCACTTGCTGCGCGACGTGAACGGCAAGAAGACGGCGCCCATCGACCCGAAACTGCTGGAAACCCTGTGGGGCACGCAAGCGTTCGTGGCCCGCTACGGCATCGAGCAGCCGCTGGAAATCCTGTCGGGCTACCGCACGGCCGAATCGAACGGCAAGCTGCGCGAAGCGGGCGTGCCGGCCGCGCGCCAGTCGCTGCACATTTCGGGCCGCGCCGCCGACATCCGCGTGGCGAATCTGAACGCGGAAGTGCTCGGTTCCCTCGTGCGCAGCTTCAAGCAGGGCGGCGTGGGCTTCTATTACCGCTCCGGCCCCCGTGGCGGCTGGATCCATGCGGATACGGGATTGCAGCGCGTCTGGAAAGGTTAAACACCTGACCAAACCTCGCTTGGCGCGCTTTGCGGCCTGTGATGCTCGCCGTACCTTGGTACGGCTGCGCGTCTCGACCACAAATCACTGTCGCTCGCTACGGTTTTGTCAGGCGTTTGTTTGATCAGTCATAGTGATACGGCGGCTCCGGCACGCTATCGGTGCCGGCGCGCCGCCATTCGTCGAAATTCACGGGGCGCTCCCAGAAAATGCGCCAGCCCAGGCGCTGGCTGGCCCGCACCTCAGGGTGCGCCTGCAGAAAGCCGTCGATGAAACGGGTAAAGTCCGATACGTAACCGCTGCGGCGGTAGGGAAGTCGATGCGGCATGGCTGCTCCTTTCTTGCCTGGCCTGGCTTTTGACCTCTGGCGCACGCAAAAGTGCCGCGCTCTCTTCCATGAAACTCTCCAGCCATAACATCGAACTGTTCCTGGCCGTCGTCGACGGCGGCTCGTTCTCGGCCGCCGCGCGCGCCTTGCGCCGGGCGCCGTCGGCCGTCAGCATGGCGATGGCCAACATCGAGGCGGAACTGGGCATCGCCCTGTTCGACCGGGGCGCGCGCGAAGCCGTGCCCACGCCGGCCGCGATGGCGCTGCTGCCCCACGCGCGCCTGATCACCGAGCAGCTGAAGCAGTTGCACCTGCACGTGCAGGAATTGTCGCAGGGACTGGAAAGCCGCATTTCGCTCGGTATCGCGGCCGAACTCGACCATGCGCCTTTTCTCGCCGCCGTGCGCGCGCTGTCGCAGCGCCATCCGCTGCTCGACATCGAGGTGCTGACGGCGCCGCAGGACGATGTGCTCGACATGCTGCACCGGGGCCGCATCAGCGCGTGCATGGCCTTTGCCGGCGGGCGCATCAATCACGAGGAACAGTTCCAGCTGGTGGGCAGCGATGCCTTGCTGGCGATTATTTCCACCCAGCATCCACCCGACGTGGCGGGCCGGCCCCTGTATATCGAGGAATTGGTGAATTTGCGCCAGATTATCGTGGCCAGCCGCGAACTCGACCTGGCCGATGCGCGCCCCGTGGTGGGGCTGTCCTACTGGCGCACCGACAGCTTGCCGATGGCGCTGGCGATGGTGGAGGCGGGACTGGGCTGGGGCAACTTTGCCGCCTCGGCCATCAAGGAATCGCTGGCGGCGGGGCGGGTGCGCTGCGTGGCGTTCAAGAATACGGGCAATGGCCTGGTCGTGCCCATCCACCTCGTGTGGATGAAGGACCGGCCGCTGGGCATGGCGGCGCGGTCCTTTCTTCAGTTGCTCAGCGAAGCGGCCTGAACGTCAGCAGGCTCTTCCTTCGGCTGCTGCGCCGACAGGGGCACGCCGAACAGGCCGTCGAAGAAGTAATTGAAGATGAAGCTGTAGCACGGGATGATCAGCATCAGCGCGAAGTCCAGCACGAACGCTTGCCACAGGCTGATATCGAGCCACCAGGCGATCAGCGGGATCAGGTAGATGACAAGCGTGATCTGGAAGCCGATCGCATGCAGGATGCGGCGCCAGACGGTGCGCGTGCGCGATACTTGCCGGATTTCCCAGTATTCGAACGCCGTGTTGTAGAGCAGGTTCCAGATCACGGCGATGGTGGTGATCATGATGGCCAGCGGGCCCGTGCTGGTGGGCGACTCGCCTGAAAGCAGGGTCAGCCAGGCCGTGGAAATGGCCATGCCGATGATTTCAAAGGCGGTGACGTAGACGATTTTGCGTTTGATGCCTTGCATGTAAAACCTGTAAAGAAGAGATGGCGCGTATTTTAAGTCAGTCATGCTGATGCTAAAAGTTGATGGCTATCAGTTTTTCTGATGGATGTGGCGTGGAATTACCATGCTTGCCGCGAACGAGGGATAATGGCGGCTGGCGGGCAAACGCTCCCCTGCATCACGGCAGCACATCACCGCAGAACATCACCGCAGAAAAGGTCAACGAGCATGCAAGGCGCAGCAGACAGCAACATTCCCGATATCCCGGATTCCCCCGCCAGCGCGGACGAACGTCCCCGTTTCCGCCCCCGTCCGTGGGAGCACCTGGAAACGCCATATGACGTGGAAGTGTGGATCGAGGAACATAATCGCAGCATGCAGGACAATATCCGCGCCACGGAAACGGGCGTGGGCATCTGCTTTACCCTGGCCGAAGGGGGCGACATCTATATGCAGACGAGCGCCGACGGCGCCGTCGTGCTCGACGTGACGCCGGACGCGGCGTGGGTGTCTCCCCTGATCAGCGCCGCCACGGGCTGCGAGACACCCGCTTCGTCCTTGTGGATATTGCCTGACGATAAGCTGATCCAGCTGATCGTGGGCCTGTCGAGCCTGGTGGCCAGCACCTTGCTGGTGGTGGGCCATGATTTCGGCTTGCGCCGGCACCGCATGGGCCGCTGATCGGCCTTGTTGCGGAAACGTTATCTGCGGCAGGCATGGCTCGACACTGCGCGTGACGCGTGCTAGTCTCGCTACTGCACCCACCTGTTTGCCAGGGCGGCCGTGCAAAGGACAGCCATGGATACAGCACCGCAAGCGGTACCTGCTCTGGATTCCTCCCCGCTCGGCCACGACGGCGTGCCGCGCCATGTCGCGCCCCTGCTTGACGATGGCGTCTTCAGTCCGGAACGGATGAAGGCCGAACGCGAACAAGCTTATTTCAACGATTTATACCTGCTGGCGCCTGTTGCCTATTTCGTGCTCGGTCTCGATGGCGTGATCCTGCAGGTCAATCTGGTGGCGGCGGAACTGTTCGGCCTGGCGCGGGGGCATCCCGGCCACGTGCTGTTCCGCTCCTATGTGCACGAGGCGTTCCGCCACGATTACGACCAGTTCGTGCAGCGCGTGCTCAACAGCAGTGAACCCGAGCGCATCCAGCTGCAGGTACAGCTGCCGCCGCCGCGTCCCGGCGCGCGCGAGGCCGGCTTGCCCGTCAGCCTGCTGGGCAGCGCCGATCCGAACGGCCAGGCGCTGCGCCTGGTGCTGGAGCAGGCCGAAGGCAAGCTGGCCGCGCTCGAACGCAGCGAAGAGCGTTTCCGGCGCATCGTGCACAGCGCCGAGGAGGGCATCTGGGAAATCGATGCGCAGGCGCTGACGAGCTTTGTCAATCCGAAGATGGCGCAGATGCTCGATTGCCAGATCGAGGATATGCTGGGCCAGCCGCTGGCCGCCTTCATGGATGAGGAGGGGCGCGCCATCCTGGAGCGTAACATTGCGCGGCGGCAGGACGGCATCGTCGAGCGCCACGAATTCAAGTTCCTGCGGCGTGACGGCAGCACCCTGTGGGCCACCCTGGCCACCAATCCCATCTTCGACTCCGCCGGCACCTACCTGGGCGCGCTGGCGCTGGTCAGCGACATCACGGCGCAGCGCGCGGCGTCCGAGCGCATCTGGCGGCAAGCCAATTTCGACCAGCTGACAGGCTTGCCGAACCGCCACATGTTTCTCGACCGCTTGCAGCACGAGGCGGCCCATGCCAAACGCGAAGGCGCTTGTCTGGCCCTGCTGTTCATCGACCTCGACCATTTCAAGCAGGTGAATGACCGCCTCGGTCACGAGAAGGGCGACATGCTGCTGCGCCAGGCGGCGCAACGCATCAGCGAGCGCGTGCGCGCCACCGATACGGTGGCACGCCTGGGCGGCGACGAATTCACCGTCATCCTGGCCGGCGTGGGGCAGCTGGGCGGCATCGAGCGCGTGCTGCAGGAGCTGACGGCCGCGCTGGCCCTGCCGTTCATGCTCGACGGCGACACGGCGCAAGTGTCGGCCAGTGTGGGCGTGGCCCTTTATCCGGCCGATGCCGAGGCGCCGGACACCTTGCTGCGGCATGCGGACCAGGCCATGTATGCGGCCAAGAGTGCGGGGCGCAACGGCTACAGCTATTTCACGCCGGCCTTGCAGCAGGCGGCCGAATTACGCCGCAGCACGGTGCGCGAGATGCGCCTGGCGCTGGCGCAGGACCAGTTCGAAGTGCATTACCAGCCCATCATCCGCCTGCGCGATGGCGCCATCGAGCGGGCCGAGGCGCTGTTGCGCTGGCGACATCCGCTGCGCGGCTTGCTGGTGCCCGCCGATTTCATCGCCTTTGCCGAGGCGAACGGTCTGATCATCGATATCGGCGAGTGGGTGTTTCGCCAGGTCGTGCGCCAGGCGCGGAAGTGGCAGGACGAGCATGGCGCTCCGTTCCAGATCAGCATCAACAAGTCGGCCATGGAATTTCGCTGCGACGCCGCGCTGTACCAGGACTGGGGCGGGCATCTGGCGCGCCAGGGGCTGGCGCCGGGCGCCATCGTCATCGAGACGAGGGAAGCGGTGCTGCTCGACGAGGGTCGCCAGGTGGTCGACCGGCTGCGCCAGTTCCGCGCCATGGGCCTGGCCCTGGCGCTCGATGATTTCGGCAGCGGCCAGGTGTCGCTCGCGTGCATCAAGAAGGCCGACATCGATTTTCTCAAGATCGGCCGTTCCCTGGTTGGCGAGCTGGGGCGCGATGGCGACGGGCAGGGCCTGTGCGAGGCGATCATCGCGCTGGCGCAGCGGCTGGGGCTGAAAGTCGTGGCCGAAGGCGTGGAGACGGCGTCGCAGCGCGACCTGCTGCGCGCCGCCGGCTGCGACTATGCGCAAGGGTACTTTTTTTCGCGCGCGCTGCCGGCGGGGCAGATGGACCGCCTGCTGGCGTCTCAGCCGGCGGCCTGAAGCGTTTCCTGCGCCTGCCCGGCGCCTTCCATCAGCTCTTCCACGGCGGCCAGCGTCGCGGCGGCGCTGACCGAGGCCAGCGTCAGGCCCGGCGCCAGGATGACGCGGTAATGGCGGCTGGCCGGATAGAACCAGCGGTAGTTGTCGGTGCGTATGTAGTAGCCGACGATTTTCTTGTCGTACGCCGAGGCGATGTGGATCACCGACGTGTCGGGCGACAGCACCAGTTCGCAGCGGCGGATCAGGGCCGCCAGCTCCAGGATGTGGCCCGTGGGTGGCGCGCTCATCACGTTGGCATGGCCGGCGCCGCGCACGATTTCGGCGGCGCGCGCCTCGGTGCCCGGCGCGGCGATTACCAGCAGCGCATGGCGCGGATAGCGTGCCGCCAGGGCCGCGCAGCAGCGCTGGGCGTCGGCCACGCTGACCGTGCGCTGCGCATTGCTGCCTTGGAAATTGAGGCAGAACAAGCCTTCATGTGTACGCAGCAAGGTGTCGCAGGCGGCGTCGACCCGGGCCGCGTGCGCATCCACGCCGAACAGTTCATAGCGCGTATCGATGTCGCGCAAGCCAAATTGTTCGAAGGTGGCGAAAAAGCTGTGCAGGATGTGGCGGCTGCGGTCGCAGGGCACGGTATGGTCGAACATGCCCAGCTTTGCCGTCGAGGTGCCGTACTTGGGAATGGCAAAGCCCGTCAGATAGCGCGCACCCAGCCATTTGATACGCAGCAGCAAGGGAATCGAAAAGCGGTTGTAGGGATTGAAGATGACGTCGTAGCGGCGCCGGCGCAGCTCGGCGATGGTGCTGCGCAAGTCGCGCAGCAGCGGCTGCTTGTCCCAGATCAGGATCTCGTTCACATGCGGGTTGTCGGCGATGACATCGCGGTTGGCGCTGCTGGCGGCCACGTCGATCTGCCAGTGCGGATAGTTTTTCTTCAGCTCGCGCAGCAGGGCCGAGGTGACGATCATGTCGCCGATCTTGTCGTTACGCAAAATCAGTACCTTGCGCACCTTGGCGATATCGAGGGGCTGCTTGCCGGATTTGCCCAGCAGGGCATAGCTGATCAGCCGGGCGGCGGTTTTTATCAAGGAAACTCCGGAAGTAGATGGCGACAGCAGCATCTTACGGATTGGCTATGTCACCGTCAAATGTGGGAACTCGCCCAATGTTGCCTTCAATAATGTTTCCGGGGAGCGGATGCGCCCGGCGTCCAGTATCCAGCGCCACCCCAGGTAATTCGGCAGATAACGGCTGGCCACCCCCTGGAAGATGCGCAGCCAGCCCCGCAAGCGGCTGTGATACGCGTTGACGTTCTGCACGTGGGCAGCGCCCTGCACGC
>NZ_LRIC01000054.1:0-1046 GCF_001758725.1 Janthinobacterium sp. HH106
CATAGCGCGCGTCGCGCGTGGCGTCGCAGTCCAGCGTCTTGCCATCGAGGCGGGCAATAATCGCCTTGGCGGCCGCCTTGGCATCGCCGCAGATGCCGACCGAAATCTTTTTGACCAGGCCCAGCATCTTGTTGTCCGCATCGATCTGGATGATCTTCGCGTTCTTCGGCCAGTAATCCATGCCGTGCTGCGGCAAGGTGCCGAACGGTCCCAGGCGCGAACCCAAAGCGACGACGACGTCGGCCTTGGCGATCAGTTTCATCGCCGCCTTGGAACCCTGGTAGCCCAGCGGGCCGCACCACAGCGGGTGGCTGGCGGGGAAGGAATCGTTATGCAGATAGCTGTTCACGACGGGGGCGCCGAGGCGCTCGGCCAGGGCCTTGCACTCTTCGATCGCTTCGCCCATGACCACGCCGCCGCCCGAGATAATCACGGGGAACTTGGCCTTGGCCAAGAGCTCGGCCGCATCGTTGAGGCTTTGCTCGCCGCCGGCGCCACGGTCCAGGCGGTTCGGTTTCGGGATCTCGGCCTTGATTTCGCCATAAAAATAGTCGCGCGGGATGTTCAATTGCGTCGGGCCCATTTCCGACATGGCGCGGTCGAAGCAGCGGCCCGTGAATTCCGCCATGCGGGCCGGATTGGTCACATGACCCTGGTATTTCGTGAATTCCTCGAACATCGGCAACTGGTTCGCTTCCTGGAAGCCGCCCAGGCCCATGCTCATCGTGCCCGTTTCCGGCGTGATGATGACGACGGGCGTGTGCGCCCAGTAGGCGGCGGCAATGGCGGTGACGCAATTGCTGATGCCGGGGCCGTTCTGGCCGATGACGACGCCATGGCGGCCCGAGACGCGGGCATAGCCGTCAGCCATGTGGCCAGCGCCCTGCTCGTGCACGACGGGGATCAGGCGGATGCCGGCGGGGGCAAAAATGTCCATCGGGTCCATGAAGGCCGAGCCCATGATGCCGAACATGTCGGTCACGCCATTGGCGGCCAGGGTTTCCACGAACGCTTCGGAAGGCGTCATCTTTTGCGGGCCGGTGGGG
>NZ_LRIC01000055.1:0-8216 GCF_001758725.1 Janthinobacterium sp. HH106
TCGGGCGCCAGCGGCAGTTTTGCCGACAAGAACGCGGGCACAGGCAAGACGGTCAATATCAGCGGCATGGTCCTGGGCGGCACGGACGCTGGAAATTATGATTTTACCAACGCCACGGCCACCAGCACGGCCAACATCAGCCAGGCCACCATCAGCGGCGTGAGCGGCATTGTTGCTGGAAATAAAGTGTATGACGGCACTGCCACGGCCAGCCTGAACACGGCGGGCGCCACGTTCGCGGGCATGATCGGTGGCGACAGCCTGAGCGTGGCGGGCGCCAGCGGCAGTTTTGCCGACAAGAACGCGGGCACAGGCAAGACGGTCAGCATCAGCGGCATCGTGCTGGGCGGCACGGATGCCGGCAACTACAATTTGACCGGCACCACGGCCAGCAGCAGCGCCGATATCAGCAAGGCCACCATCAGCGGCGTGACCGGTATCGTTGCCGGAAATAAAGTGTATGACAGCAGCACGGCCGTCAGCCTGAATACGGCTGGCGCCGCTTTCAGCGGCATGGCCGGCGGCGACAACCTGACGGTATCGAACGCGACCGCCTCCTTCAGCGACAAGAACGCGGGCAATGGCAAGACGGTCAATGTCAGCGGCATCGTGCTGGGCGGCACGGACGCAGGCAATTACAACCTGGCCAGCGACACGGCCAGCAGCAGTGCCAATATCAGCGCCAAGGCGCTGACGCTGACGGGCTTGACTGGCAACAATAAAGTCTACGACGGCACAGCCAGTGCGAACCTGACCGGCGGCACCCTGAATGGCCTGGTCAATTCGGAAACCCTGGCCTTCACTGTCCAGGGGGCAAGCTACAGCGACAAGAACGCGGGCACGGGCAAGGCCATTACGGTGGGCGGCGTGACCTTGAGCGACGGCAGCGGCCTGGCCGGCAACTACACTCTGAGTACGCCAAACGGCATGACGGGCGATATCGCGAAGGCAACGATTTCCAGCATTAGCGGTTTGAGCGCCCTGGACAAGATATATAACGGCAACCTCAACGTCAGCCTCAGTCCCGGCCAGGCGGTGATCAACGGCAAGATTGCCGGCGACGATGTGCAATTGTTCAGCGCGAGCGGTGCATTCACGGATAAAAACGTGGGCAGCAACAAGGCCGTCAATATCACGAATATCACCTTGTCCGGCAGCGATCTGGTCAATTATGACTTCCTCAACAATACGGCCAGCGCCACGGCCAGTATCACGCCCAAGGCCGTCACGCTCTCCGGTGTGACTGCCGGCAATAAAGTCTACGATGGCACGACAGCGGCAGTCTTGTCGGGCGGTACCCTGACCGGCATGGTCGCGGATGAGACGCTGGGCTTCAGCGGCGGTGTCGGCAGCTTTAGCGACAAGAATGCCGGTACCGGCAAGGTGGTGACCATCAGCGGCGCCAGCTTGCAGGATGGCACTGGCCTGGCCAGCAATTATGCCTTCAGCAGTCCCGCCAACGTGAACGCCGACATCAGCAAGGCGACCATCAGCGGCGTGACGAACGTGGGCGTCAACAACAAGACCTATGATGGCTCGGCCATGGCCACGCTCAACGGCGCGGCGACCTTCAATGGCATGGTGAACGGCGACAGCCTGACCGTGGCCGGCAACGGCGCCTTCAGCGACAAGAATGCGGGCACGGGCAAGACGGTGGCGGTCAGCGGCATCACCCTCGGCGGCGCCGATGCGGACAACTACAACCTTGCCAGCACGGTTGCCAGTGGCACGGCCAGCATCACGCCGGCGTCCATCAGCGCTATTTCCGGCATCGTGGCGGCAAACAAGGTGTATGACGGCGGCACGGCGGCCAGCCTGAATCTGGCGGGCGCCAGCTTCAATGGCATGGTGGCCGGCGACGTCCTGAGCCTGGCTGGCGGCCCCGTCCTTGGCGCGTTCAGCGACAAGAATGCGGCAACGGGCAAGACCGTGAATATCAGCGGTCTGGGCCTGGCCGGCGCCGATGCGGGCAATTACGTATTGGCCAGCAGCCTGGCCAGCACCACGGCCGATATCACGCCGGCGGCCCTGACGGTCAGCGCCACCGGCATCAACAAGGTGTACGACGCCACCACGAACGCCGTCGTTTCCTTGCGCGACAACCGTATCGGCAATGATCAGCTCAATATTGCCAGCAATGGCGCCAGTTTCAGCGACAAGAATGCGGGCGCGGGCAAGACGGTGACGGTGGCGGGCATACGCCTGAGCGGGGCGGATGCGGGCAATTACGTGGTCAACACCACGGCCAGCACCACGGCCACGATCTCGCAGGCACTGCTGACGGTGAAAGTCGACAATGCGGCAAAAGACCAGGGACGCGCCAATCCCGACTTCAGCGCCAGCTACAGCGGCTTGCTCGGCGGCGACACGCTGGCCGCCGAAGTGAGCGGTCAGCTGGCCTTCGGCACGCCGGCGACGACGGCTTCCGCGGCAGGCAATTATCTGGTCTCGGCCTCGGGCCAGGCGTCGAACAATTACGCCTTGAACTATGTTGACGGCGTGCTGAAAGTCAATCCGACGGAAGCGCTGCAAAGCGCCGTTGCGAACGTGATCGCGGCTGTTGCCGTGGCGCCGTCGCAGGGCAATATGGTGCAGGCCGACATGATCGTCAGCGGCGAGACGGCGCCAGGCAAGCCTGCCGCCGCGCAGGATGCGCCGCGCGAGGGAGAGAAGGGTGGCTCGGGCAGCGCACCGCTGGTGCAGCTGGCCGGCAACGTCGTCAGCAATGTCTTGCCAGGCCTGCGCCTGAGCGTGGTGGACAGCGGCTTGCGCTTGCCGGTTGAGGTTTCCGTCGGTACGCGCCAGGACAGTCAGTAAGGTCCGCCGCGTCACCAGATGCCGGCGCCGGAGTGCCGCTTCGTGTTTCGAGGCGGCATTTTCATGCCTTCGCATCGTCGCAACACTTTTACAATGGCTGCATCATCCTTGTTTTCCGTCAGAGGCGCAGCGCTGAACAGAAAGTACAATCGCATGACATCCCATTTCATCGGCGTGGCCGGCTTGCCACGCGCCGGTTCCACCTTGCTGTGCCAGCTGCTGGCGCAGCATCCCGACTTGCATTGCGAAGGCAATAGCTCGCCCTTGTGCAACGCCTTGCTGGGCATGCGGCGCATGGTCAGCGACGACGCTTTTTTCCTGTCGCAGCTCGACAGTACCTTCGACGCCAGCTACGGCCACCTGAAAACGGCCATGCAGGGCTTTCTGCGCGGCTGGTACCGCGATTGCGGCAAGCAGGGCGTGGTCGACAAGAACCGCGCCTGGCTGCATTGCGTGGAAATGCTGCTGCAGCTGGCGCCGGAAGCGAAGATCATCGTCTGCGTGCGCGAATTGGGCCAGGTCTACGGCTCCATCGAAGCGCAGCACCAGCGCACCATCCTGCTCGATTTTGTCGACCATCTGGCCGACTTCGACCGCCTGGGCCGGGCCGACATGCTGTTTGCCAAGGACCGCACCATCGGCGCTCCGCTGAGTTCCCTGCATGCCGTGCTGGACCTGCCTGCCGAAGTGCAGCAAAAGCTGTATTTCGTGCGCTTCGAAGACTTGATGGCGCGGCCCGTGGAATGCATGTCCCACCTGTACACCTGGCTGGGCCTGGCACCGTTCCAGATCGACCCGCACGATCTTGCCGTGGGTATCCAGGAAAGCGACAGCCACTACCGCATGAAATACACGCACCGCCAGCAGGCGACGATCAGCGCGCCCGGGCAGCATGCGATTCCGCCGCGCATCCAGGCGCAGATCGAAAGCGCCTATGGCTGGTTTTACGACCTGTATTATCCGCAACACCAACGTGCGGCAACGCCATCGGCCTGAAAACACCTGCGGCAGTGCCAATACCACTTGCCGCAGCGCTGCCGGCGCGGTATTGCCGGCAGTTGTCTTGAAAACGCCTTTTTTCTCTCTTTCCACTCTTCGCTTGCCGCACCGTGGCCGCGCCGCCTGAAGTCACTGGTATTGTAAAAAACACCGTTTTATAAAACCACTTGACTACCAATTTTCGGCGTCGCATTCTTGGTGCAGAAAGCCGACGCTTCGCTGTGCTTTCTTTACGTACAACATAAAAAGCTACTTCGATAGTTTTCGTACAACGTTCAGGAGACATTGTGAAGACACGGCAAATTAGCCGGCTGGCCTCGCCCTTGATGGCTGGCTTGCTGGGCAGCGCGCTGCTCGCTTGCGGCGGCAATTCCACCACCGAACCCCCATCGACCCTGCTGGCCGCCACGGCCGCCAGCGACAGTTGCGCAGCCTGGAGCGCCAGCGCCGTCTACACGGCGGGCCAGTGCGCCGTCTACGACGGCAAGGTATACCGGGCCAAATGGTGGGTGCAGGGCACGGCGCCGAACAACGACCAGTGGGGACCGTGGAGTCTCGATACCACCACGCCGACGCCCACCCCGACGCCTACACCCACGCCTACACCCACGCCTACACCCACGCCCACGCCGGGCGTGCCCACCAGGGCCCAGGCCGAGGCGAACGAGGCGGCGCTGACGAACAACGATTTCTTCCGCAAGGTCAAGGCGTCGATCCGCACGCTGGGCAATGCGGCCGTCGAAGCCGTCCAGCCTGGCCTGGCCGGCAATCCGCTCAACGTCAAGCGCGTCGAACGTCTGCTGCCGGCGGCGAAGTGGGATTATTATTTTGCCGCGCGCGATACAAGCTATACCTACCAGCGCTTCCTGCAAGCGGTGGCCAAGTTTCCCGCCGTGTGCGACGACTACAGCGACGGGCGCAACGCGGACGCCATCTGCCGCCACAGCCTGGCCACCATGTTCGCCCATTTCGGGCAGGAAACGGGCGACCATAACGCCAGCAGCCCGCTGCCGCAATGGCGCCAGGGCTTGAAGTATTTGCGCGAACTGGGCTGCGACGAGACGGGCGCCGGCTGCGGCTACAACGTCGAGTGCGCCGATCCCGTCTTCAACAAGGTATGGACGTGCGGCAAGAATGCCGACGGCAGCTTCAAGAAGTATTTCGGCCGCGGCGCCAAGCAGCTGTCGTACAACTACAACTACGGCCCGTTCTCGCAAGCCATGCATGACGGCGACCAGTCCGTGCTGCTGAAAAATCCCGACCTCGTCGCCTCGACCTGGCTGAACCTGGCGTCGGCCACGTTCTTCTTTGTCTATCCGCAACCGCCGAAACCATCGATGCTGCACGTGCTCGACGGCACCTGGGTGCCGAACGCGGCCGATACGACGGCAGGCGCGGGCAATAACTTTGCCACCACCATCATGATCATCAACGCCGAATGCGGGCAGGGCACGGAAAAGCAGGCCGCGCAAAACCGTATCGATTACTACAAGCAATTTGCCGCCGACATGGGCTGGGATTATTCCGGCGAACAGCTGTCCTGCGCCAACATGCAACGCTTCACCCCGGCCAGTTCCGCTGCCTACAACATCTATTGGGAAAAGAACTGGAGCGCCGGTGGCGAGAACCAATGCCAGCTGGTCAGCTATCAAACCCCGTACAGCGCCTTGCTGGCCGGGAACTACGTGAAATGCGTGGAAGCCAACTGGAATGTGAAGTTGCAGTAGCAGTCTATGCAGGACAGCCGGCCAGGGATAACAGTTGACAAGAGCCCCTCGAGGGGCCTGCAACAGCTCTCGATGTACAACCATAACGGAGACCAACACAACATGAAATCGAATGCATTATTGATGGCCCTGCTCAGCGGCGTGCTCGTCGCTTGCGGCGGCGGCCAGGAAGGCACGACCGCCACGCCAAACACCTTGCTCGCCGCCGTGGAAGCGTGCGCCGTCTGGGATGCCGCCACCGTCTACACGGGCGGCCAGTGCGTGACGTACCAGGGCGTCACCTACAAGGCCAAATGGTGGACGCAAGGCAATGTCCCCAGCGCCGCCGACCAGTGGGGCCCGTGGGCCGTGACGGATACGCCGACCCCGACCCCGACGCCAACGCCGACGCCGACCCCGACGCCGACACCGACACCAACGCCGACACCGACTCCGACGCCGACGCCAACGCCAACGCCAACGCCAACGCCAACGCCAACCCCAACGCCAACTCCCACGCCAACCCCCACGGCTTGCCGTCCGGACGGCCTGATTTCGGCCGTGCCGAATGTGCCGTATTGCAAGGTATATGACGCGAATGGGCGCGAAGTGCTGGGCAACGGCTTGAACCGGCGCATCGTCGGCTATTTCGCCAGCTGGCGCACGGGCGTCGATGGCAGCCCGACTTACCTGGTGAATAACCTGCCCTGGGACAAGATCACCCACCTGAACTATGCGTTCGCTTCCGTCGATCCGGCCACGTCGAAGATCGCCATCGGCAGCGGCGCGGCCAATCCCGATACGGGCCTGACCTGGCCCAACGTGCCGGCCGCGGCCATGGACCCATCCTTGCCGTACAAGGGCCATTTCAACTTGCTGGCCCAATACAAGAAGAAGTATCCGGGCGTGAAACTGATGATCTCCGTGGGCGGCTGGGCCGGCAGCGGCGGCTTCTACACGGCCACGACGAACGTGGACGGCAGCATCAACACGGCCGGCATCAACACCCTGGCCGACTCGATGGTGGCGTTCGTGCGCCAGTACAACTTCTTCGATGGCGTCGATGTCGATTACGAACACCCGACCACCAACAATGAAGCGGGCAATCCGAACGACTTCGCCGTGTCGAAACCGCGGCTGGCCGGACTGATGACGAGCTACAACGTGCTGCTGAAAGTGCTGCGCCAGAAGCTCGACGAAGCGGCCGTGCAGGACAATAAATACTATCTGCTCACCATCGCCGGTTCCGCCTCGGGCTGGGTCTTGCGGGGCGAGGAAAATATGTCGGGATTGAAATATCTCGATTACGCCAGCCTGATGAGCTATGACTTGCACGGCGCGTGGAATCAGTACGTGGGACCGAACGCGGCGCTGTTTGACGATGGCAACGATGGCGAATTGCGTGCCGGTAACGCCTACCAGTTCCAGAACATCGGCTACCTGAACACGGACTGGGCCTACCGCTACTACCGGGGCGCCATGCAGGCGGGCCGCATCAATATCGGCGTGCCGTTCTACACGCGGGGCTGGAAGGATGTGACGGGCGGCACCAATGGCTTGTGGGGCACGACGCCGCTGATCAGCTCCACCGTCACCTGCGCCGGCACCAAGACGTGCGGCACGGGCGCCACCGGCATCGACAACGTGTGGTACGACCTCGATACACAAGGCAAGCCCACGCCAGGCGGCGGCAATCCCATCTGGCATGCGTTGAACTTGCAAAACGGCATCGTTCCAAGCTACCTGGACGCGTATAAAGTCACGGACAAGGCGCTGGTGGGCACGTATGTGCCGTACTACAGCAGCACCATGGTGGCGCCGTGGCTGTGGAATGCGACCAAGAAAGTGTTTATTTCCACGGAAACCACGCAGTCGATCGCGGCCAAGGCCCAGTACATCGTCAACAACAATATCGGCGGCGTGATGATCTGGGAAATGGCGGGCGACTATGCCTGGGATGCCACGCGTAATGGCGGCAAGGGCGAGTACTTCATGGGCACCACCCTGACGGACGTGCTGTACCAGGCCTTCCGCACGGCTGGCGCGTACGGCAACAAGCGCGCCGAAATCGCCATGCCGGGCACGGCGGCCAACGTCAGCATCACCCTGGGCGGCTGGAAGCTGGGCGACAACAACTTCCCCATCAACCCGGTGATGACGGTGAAGAACAACACCACATCGACCCTGCCGGGCGGCACCGTGGTGGAGTTCGACTATCCCGTGTCGGCACCGTCGGACATGAGCGACCAGTCCGGCTTCGGTTTGACGGTGATCAATGCCGGCTACACGGGGCCGAACAATATCGGCGGCTTCACGAAGAACTACAACCGGGCCCGCTTTGCGATTCCCGCCTGGCAATCGCTGGCGCCGGGCGGCTCCGTGGCGCTGACCCTGAACTACCGTTTGCCGATCTCGGGACCGGCCAACTACACGGTCACCGTCGGCGGCACCAAGTATGCCTTGACGCAGGAGTATCCGGAACTGCCGGTGGCCTTGCCGTAAGTTGAATCCGGCAGGGTAAACAGAAAAGGGCGGAATCGAGGTTCCGCCCTTTTTTCGGGGTCAGACCCGTCGGGTCTGACCCCAGCCTTTGCTTCTGGGTTGTTTCAGCTTAAAACCACGTCTCCACCTGGAAACCATAGGAAGTACCGCTGGTATTGTTGTTGTAGATCGGGCCGCCGTTGTTCGACGCAT